>JADGNH010000049.1 GCA_017883605.1 Methanobacteriaceae archaeon | reverse complement strand
CTCCGAGCAGGAGCAGCACCATCATGCTCTCGCCGCTGAGGAGCCACGTCACGCCGAGCGCGCCCACCACGAGCCAGCGCTGCGGGCGCGCGAGGGCGCGGAACGCGCGACCGCCATCGAGCTGCCACACCGGGACGAGGTTGAACAAAGAAAGGATTACCTTTGTTAACAATCGTTAATATAAGAGTGAGCAAAATAAAAACTGGACTTAAAAAAGCTTTAAATTATGATTATCATGCTCTGGTACTTATGGATGGTGATGGACAGCACGACCCTCACCATATACCTCTTTTAGCCTCAGGGATAAGTGAGGCAGACATGGTGGTTGGGTCTCGGTTCAATGAAGGTGCCCCGGAGGGCATGGCCTTACAAAGAAGGTTTTCCAACAATTTAACCACCAAACTCATGGGATATGTCACAGGATACAAATTATCTGACAGCCAATGTGGCTTCAGGGCTATTTCGCCCCAGGCTGCTCGATTATTTTTGGATATACCCTACAATGATTATGTATACGAATCAGAGGTTCTTTACTTGGCTTCTAAAAAAAAATTATTAATAAATGAAAAGCCCATCTCCTGCAGTTATAACGGTGAAAAATCATATATAACCGGTATAAGTATCTTTAATTACATTATTTTTACTTTAAAACTTTTTTTAAGTAAATTGAAAAGGGAGGATTAAAATTTGAAACAGGTTTATATTCTTATAGTTAGTTTAATCCTCTTAACTCTTTTGATATTATGGATTGGGCCTTTGAACATAATTAGAGCTCTTGAAACTGCTGATTGGAGGTTTATTTTACTGGCAGTTATTATTCACCTGGTTGTAATATTTGTAAGGTCGGTGCGTTGGGGTTTCATAATAAAACAGACTAGAGAATTCAGGAAAAACTATATTGTTAAAACCATCGGTCTTTTTGCCGGGAATTTCAGTCCCATGAGAAGCGCAGGCGAGGTTCTTAATGCCGTAGCCGGTAAAAAAATTAACCACATAACTTTGTCTGAAGGTTTATCTGCCGGCCTCACAGAAAGGTTCTTTGACCTGGCTATTGTGGGTTTTCTCCTGATAATATCTGCCCTATTCCTACCAAAAATTCGTTTAATCGCCGTATTAGGTGGTTTACTGTCATTAGCTATTATGATACTCGTTTATCTTGTAAACTGGAGGGAGGACAGTGGTTTATGGATGTATGAGAAAATACATCCCTTAATAAGTAAGTTACCCATTAAAGAAGAGGTCCTGGACAACATGTATATCAAGTTCACTCAAGGTTTGAGTGGGATGATAGATTATACTCAGTCTTTCACCAGCTTCAAAAACCTCAGCTTTGTTTTTTTACTGTCTGCCTTATCCTGGATACTGGAATGCATTCGTCTTTATACGGTTTTCTACGCTTTCAACGTTAAAATAAGTTTTTTGGCCATAGTTATTATATTCCTTCTGGCCAACGTTATAGGAATTCTCTCAGCCCTTCCCGGAGGAATAGGATCCATAGAAATATCGATGACAGGGTTATTTTTGATCTTCGGAGTTCCCGGAGCACTAGCCGGCAGCATCGCCCTAGTGGATCGATTAGTATCTTTTTGGGTGGTAAGTGCCCTGGGAATCGTTTTCTCCTCTTACTACGCCAAAGACATCCTGGAGGAGGTTAAAAGCCACACTCTCGACTTAAAGGATTCCGATGGATAGCTGAGGCGCCCATTACAAACCGGGCCAACCCACTCAACTAAAACACCATCTAACCCATATTCAGTTAATCACCCCCATATTCATTTTAGCCACCCCTATATTCAGTTAAACCATTATCTTCACAGACGATGCATCTTTTATAACCACCTCTAATTGGCCCTGATATTCTGTGATCTTTCCGGTAAACTTCACCTTTCTTTTGTAAAGACTGTTGATACTCATATTTCCCTTCTGGAGGTTCATTGCCGTGCTGTCAAAAATAATCATGGTGATGCGACCGGTCCCATCTGTAACCTCCAGAAAGTAGGTGCTGCCTTTGGAGGATTGCTTCACATTCTCAACCACCCCTTCCAGGGTAACGTCTTCATCCAGCATTCCACGATTCATATCCTTTATTTTGACCTCCCGGGGATTTATTTCATTTGCAAAAAATATCATTCCAAATAAACCTATAATAGATGTTATAAGGGCTATTTTAAAGAGAAATCCGTCTTCCATTCATCCGCCTCCCATTTATATTCCAAATAGTTAAACTAAATCCAGATTTATATTTAATAATATTATTATATATTTTAATATTATTATGTGGTGTGTTTTTTTTTTAGATATTTAAACCAATTAAAATTAGAGGATCATTTTGAGTCTATAAAAATAAGAAGGATACAAAGAGAAAAAATAACTTTAAATCAACAAAAAGAGAAAAAATACTTTTAAATCAACAAAAAGAGAAAAAATACTTTTAAATTAAATAATATCTGGATATCATCCCCCAATTAGAATAGAAAAATAATTCCTTGATAAATTAAACGTTTTGATACATGGACTCTATCCGCTCCACGGTGTCAATGTCTTCAAGGCTCAGATCCGGTCTTATCCTTTTTACCACCGGAAACCTCAAAGAATAGCCGCTTTCATATTCCGGACTTTTTATTATCTCACTGAAGGCCACCTCCAATATTATGGACGGCACCATCTCCACCCGCCTGCCAACTTTTTTGATAATCAGGGGTTCAGACATTTCTGAAAGCTCCATGAGGGTTTTATCATCTAACCCCGTGGCAGCGTGGGCCAAAGTCTTAAGATCATTGTTTTCATCCCGGAGAGCCAGGAGAAATGACCCTATAAAATGAGCCCTCTTACCTTTCCCGTAGGTTCCGCCCACCACCACCAGATCCAGGGTTTCTGGAGTTGCCTTAAATTTAAGCATTTTCTTTCCTCTGATACCTGGCATGTAGGGTGCATGGGGGTCCTTTATCATTATACCCTCATGACCTCCCTCTATGGATTTCTTGAAGAGTTCTTCAGCTTTTTCTGGATTTTCAGGTGTTACTTTAACCTGATCGCTCAGTTCCAGCTTTCCCGGTATGATCTGAACTATTTTTTCCAGCATTTTCCGCCTATCACAGAAAGGCTCATCGATCATAGGTCGGTTATAATAAAGAACATCAAAAAGGTATAGGGTTAGGGGAACCTGTTCCCTCATTTTTTCTATTTCGTACTTTCTCCTGACCCTTTGCAGTATATACTGGAATGAAATGGGCTTTCCTTTCTTAGTAACAATTATTTCTCCCTCTACAATAAAATCTGATGGCAGAATAGCCTTTCTTATGTACTCTACGATCTCGGGTATGGCGTTGCTTATGTTCTCCAATCTTCTGGTGAATATGTTGATCTCATCATCTTTACGATGGATTTGAACCCTTATACCATCATATTTTGTTTCGCATAACGCCCAGCCCATCTCCGCTACACTGGCCTGGATTTCAGGAGATAACTGAGCCAACATTGGTTTTACCGGCTTTCCAGGATTAAGGGTAAGTTTACGCAGCCCATATTCACCCTCTTCCATGGCTACTTCTGCAACCAGGCCCATATCATTGGTGAGCATCTGTGCCCTTTCCACTACCTCTTTAGGGGTGTCGAATGCCTGTGAAATGGCATCTTTAATGGTACCTTCGCCCACCCCCACCCTCAGCTCTTCGATCACTGTCCTGGTAATGTATTTGGCCTCCTGAGGTGATGCTGATGATAAAAGCTCCCTCAGTATTTCCATCTTTTTGTACTGAGATCTGCCACCGGCGGTATCTGCAATTTTTACCAGGTTCTGGTGGACTTTTTCTATGGTGAGGGGTCTCCTGAAGAGTGTGGACTGAACTTTACGCTGCAAAAGTTCCTCTGAAGCTGATCCTATATCTCCACTATCCCTCATTTGATCTTCCACTTCCCCGGGGGTAACCCCCACTACCAGGGAAATGGCTTTCATCAGGAGCTTGGAACCTATACCCAACTCTTCCTCGCTCCAGGTGGGGAATATTCTGCCCAGTGAGAGAAAAGTAACCACTGGAAGGATTTTAGGGTCTTCGGTTCCCACCATACTCAAAAAATCTGCTAAGATGACGGTTTTCTCCAATCTTTTGGTGGTGGAATCCAGTGCCTCGTAAAGCTCCACCAGTTTATCATATTCCATCCCAACTTCAGTCATTGTGGTTTCAGTATCAGGCATTTTATAAACTCCCTGATTTCTATCAGATTAATCCATTCCCATCAAATTAATCCAATCTCATCAGAAATCCAATCTCATCAGATTTTAATCCATTTCCCGTCAATTTAATTTATGTATTCTTTTAGTAGCTAGTTGATATAAATTCGATTGTGTTAATGATTTTAGAATAATTGAAAATAAGTAAATGTTTAATTCTGCTTTAGACACCATCTACTGATTCCCAAACCCAATTTTATAGTTAATTATGTATTTTTCATTACCCTATTAAATATTAAATAAAATTTAAGGCCTGAATTCCGTTGAATTTTTCATATAATGCTTAAATAAGCATTTACCCCAGAAAAGACTCTCATGATCATCGCTTTTCAGGAAAATGTTCTGGTCATATATCCCATCCATGGAGAACAGTCCCAAGATTATAAAGTCGTCTGCCATGGTAAACGAAATTTTGGTGTTATCCGGAATTATTCCCAGTTTAAGGTTTTCTGATGAAACCCACCTTTCAATGTTTTCCTGACCGGCGGTTTCAGATAACTTGTCAAGTATTTCTTCGGTGAATAGCAGATGAACTTCACCGTTATTCTCCATACTTTCCAGCAGCAAATGAGCACTTTGAGGGAAAAAAACTGATGAAAGTTGTTTAAAATTTTTGGTCCCAGCCAGTAACTGGGATAAAATGGTGTGGTGTTTTGTCATTTCAGTGGAGGTGGATTTTATAATGGTTGCCCGGTTTAAAAATCCTATATCTTTAAGCAGATATGATGGTATACATCCAATCTCATGATTCAAGAACAGATCTTTGCATCTGTTGAGAGAATTAATAGATTTCATCAGATCCATCAATTTACCGGCGGCAATTTCCCCGGTTTGAGATAGGGAGTAGTTCCCAGATTCGCGGAAAATATACTCTTTTTTCTCCAGCTGGTACATTCCGTGAAGTATGGTTGATGAACTCAGATGGATCTCTCTCCTTAAATGACCAAGATTCTTTGACCCATCCTTTAAGCTAATGAGAATCTTTGATCGAACATCAGAAGCTATTAAAAACTTCAAATCATCCTTCACATTCCCATAAAGCTCAAACATCTCATTTAAATTCAAAATATTCACCGACTTGTCTCTAATTAATCATTATTTTTTTTTTAATTGATTTGTAATATTAACTATTAGCTATAAAAGTTTGTGGTAGTGATTGAGAAGTCCCAAATAGCAAATTCTCTAAAAAAATTAATCTTATCAAAACTCTCTACAGTTTGCAAAAAAAATAATTCTATAAAATTAAAAATAAATTAAAAATAAAATTAAAAATTTAAAATAATTCTATAAAATTTAAAAAAAATTTGTTTTAAATTAAATTTTTTAAACAAAAATAAACTAGTTTAGACCCTCTGAAAGGATATTTCAAACATTTAAAAAAGAAATAGATAAATAATTTAGATAATTTATTATGAATGAACCTTTCAAAGCTTATTTCTAAATGAACCTTTCAAAGCGCTCTTTTTCTGCCTTACATATAGGGCACACCTCTGGAGGCTCTTCTCTGGCACACAGATATCCGCAAACCCGGCACCTCCATACTGGTAAAGATAGTGATGTTAATATTTCGCCTGAAGTTTGGATTTTAGCTTTTTCACGTTCTTCTTGGTTTGGTCGCCTTTCAGGAATGGATCCAAGCTTTTTTTCCCCACTTAAAACTGCTCCGGAAACATAGAGCCCACAGTAGCAGGCATCGTATTCATCGAGATCGGGATCCCGGTAATCACAGGGACAGATTATATCAAGGTCTTCCCTTTTGTCTCCTGAAGCCAGCCTGCAGGGACATGCCCCATAACCATAACGCCTCCTGTTTATGATGATGCTTTTAAGCAGGGCCTTGGTAAAATCAACATCTGCGTTAAGATGGTATCCGGACGGTTCCACCTGTTTTTTCAAGCTCTGATAATAGTTATCAACCTCATCAGGGTCTACCTCAAACAGATCAGTCATTAACGGTCTCCTTAATCCGATCCTCATCAAAACCTACAATACAATACTCATCATTAACCACCAAAGTTGGAAATGACAGCTGTGGATTCCACTTTTTTATCTGCTCCACAATTTCACTCCGTTCATCACCTTCTAAGAGATCAACGTATACGTAGCTGTATTTTACACCCAGTTCATCCAGAAGCATTCTGGTCTTCTTACACCATTGACAGGTACTTAAAGCATAAAGAAATAGTTCACCCTTATCTTCACCATCAACGTGTTCCATTGGCATACTATTCTACCTCCTTTAATTCTATTTTCTATGAACATACTTCCCCTATATACTTCTGTAACTCTACTTATCTAATAAAATTTAATGCTCTTTTTTATTATGTAATATCATCTATTAATTTCTTTCTTAGATTTAATTTCTTTCTAGATTTAATCTCTTTTTTAGATTTAATCTCTTTCCTAATTTAATATCTATTTCTTAGATTAATCTCGTTTAGATTAATTATATTCTTAAATATTATCCCGGACCATCCTTAATGCGCAGAACTCTCCACACATAGTACACATGTCCTCTTCATCTGTTGACTTTCTCTCTCGGCATTTTCTTGGTTTTTCATGATCAAATGCCAGTTCAAACTGTTTTTCCCAGTTGAAATCCTTTCTGGCGTGGGCCATTTCCAGTTCTCTTTTCCAGGCGCTTTTTATACCCTTGGCAACATCAGCAGCCTCTGCAGCTATCTTTGATGCTATTACGCCTTCCCGGACATCTTCAACATCAGGTATGGAGAGGTGTTCGGTGGGGGTGACATAGCAAAGGAAGTCAGCACCGGCAGCTGCCGCTATAGCTCCCCCTATTGCAGAAGTTATGTGGTCATAGCCTGGGGCCAGGTCCGTTACAATGGGGCCTAAAACGTAGAAGGGGGCTTCCTTACAAATGGTCTTCTGCATCTCTATATTGGCCTGGATCTGGTTTATTGGAACATGTCCCGGGCCTTCAACCATTACCTGAACCCCTTTATCACGGGCCTTAATCACGAGATCGCCTAAAGTCACCAGTTCCCCTATCTGAGGGATGTCCGATGCGTCGTGAAGGCATCCCGGCCTTAAACCATCACCTAAACTTAGAGTTACATCATATTCATGTGCTATTTCCAGTAGATAATCATAATTTTTATACAGGGGATTTTCCTCACCGTTTTGAAGGATCCATGCCGCCAGGAACGCCCCGCCCCGGCTTACAACACCCATTATCCTGTCAGAATTTTTAAGTTTCTCTACAGTATCCTTAGTTATCCCGCAGTGTACGGTGATAAAATCCACACCCGCTTTAGCCTGATTGGTTATGGCCCGGAACATGTCATCCTCATCCATATGAACCACTGCCCCTTTGGATTTGGATGCTATTACTGCGGCCTCATAGATGGGCACCGTTCCTATGGGAACGTTAACATCTTTCATTATGGCTTCCCTCACCGTTTTAAAGTGGGGGCCGGTTGAAAGATCCATAACCGTATCTGCACCGAATTTTACGGCGGTTCTGGCCTTCTCCACTTCCCATTTCACATTTTCCAGCTCGGAAGAGGATCCTACGTTAGCATTGATTTTGGTTTTTAACCCCTTTCCTATTCCCAGAGGAATGCTTTTACCCTTGAAATTTTTGGGGATTACCACGCGTCCGGTTGAAACTCTTCTCAGGAGTTTCTGGATTTCGATGCCTTCCATTTCCGCTATTTTCCTTGCCTCGTCGGTGATCTGACCTCTTTGAGCCTGTTGTAATTGTGTCAATTTTCATCCCTCATTTTAATGTATATGAGTTAGACTATAATTAATTATAAAATTAGTGATGTATGGACTTGGCTATTTTATGATATGAATATAAATTATACCCGACCTCAAATATAAAATTTAAAATATGGGAATTGAAGAAATAATTTATTATAAATAATTTATCATCATATATAATACAATTTGGAAATAAATAATCCAGAATCACATTATATTCCATCTAGTCCTTATTCTTCCACTTCTACACCGGGTGGTTTTGGCTGTTTCATTATTATTGTTTTTAGACTTTTTGAACCAAAGTAAAACGCTATAACAGCGGTAACTACCCACCAAAAATTATCAAATAGTGAGTTTAAAATAGCATTTGACTCTATTTTACCAATTGTCAGCATCACAAAATATACGGATATTACTGCAATAGTTATAGATTTCCTAAATTCTCCATCATCTAAAGTCCAATTATCAGTGATAAAATAGGTTCCAATCAACATAGATATGAAAGTCCCTAATCCAACAACTCCCAAGCCCACTAAAGGGTTCCCGGTAAATGCATATCTAACAGTGAAATAAAACCCTCCTAATATCAAAATAACGCCAACACTTTTTCTTAAATTTTTTAATGTTACTCTATCGGTGATGAAATAGGCTCCAATTAATATAGCTATGACAGCTCCTAATTCAACAACTCCCAAGCCCATTAAAAGGTTCTTAGGGTCCTGGATGGTAAAAGTATATCTAACCGTGAAATAAAACCCTAACAATAAAATAATAAGACCAATACCTCTTTTTATAACATTCAATGCTACTAGTTTCTCTTCAGTTTTAACCGTTTCTCCAGTTTTAACCGTTTCTTCGGATGTAATTGTTTCTTGAGTTTTAACTATTTCTTCAGTTTTAATTGTTTCCCCCGGAGTTTTATTCATTACCTTAGTTTTAACTGTTTCTTCAGATTTAACCGTCTCTTCAGTTTTAATTCCTGTTTTAACTGTTACTTCTGGATTTTTTAATTCTTCTGCAGTTCTGGAAAGGAAGTAAAATGCTATAACGGCGGTAACTATCCACCAAAAGTTAGTGAATAGTGATTTTAGAATAACGGAATCTCCTATAACAATTTCACCACCAAGCGCCAGCATAGCAAAATATACGGATATTACTGCAATAGTTATAGATTTCCTAAATTCCCATCATCTAAAGTCCAATTATTAGTAATAAAATAGGTTCCAATCAACATAGATATGAAAGTCCCTAATCCAACAATCCCCAAGCCCATTAAAGTGTTCTCAGAGTTCCCGAGGATAACCGCATATTTAATACTAAAATAAAACCCTGCAAATATAATAATAAGACCAAAACTTTTTCTTATTTGTGTTATACGATCTTTCCAATCATCAACGATAAAATAGGTTCCAACTAGTATGGATATGGAAGTCCCTAATCCAAAAACTGCAATATCTATTAAAAGTTTATTTAAAGGTACTAATCCTTCAATTCCAATTCCCCTTAAAAGATCCATGAAAGTTACTAATGAACCAATCCCAATCCCCTTTAAAAGGTTCTCATAGATGAGGACATACTGGATGCTAAAATAAAGGCCTCCCAGTATAATAATAACACCAATAATTTTTCTTATTTGTATTGCATGATCCTTTAGGAATTTTTCAATGGCCATCCATAACACCCCACTTTATTTATGTGTATTCATTCCTAAATTTATTATTTACTATTAAAATCAAACCGAAAATGATTTTATTCTGGAATAGAGCCAATTTTTTATACAATGGCCCATATAAAATATAATGTAAATATTTGTATCAACAAGATAAAAATAACAGCAATCAAAGGATAATTAAAAATAGCAATCAAAGGATAATTAAAGAATAAAGATAGGGTAAGTACTGAAATAAATTGAAAAATAAATAAAATTAAGAACAGGAGTAGGAGGACAAGTTTGCCTGTGAATGATAACCTACGCGCCCGGGACATCATGATCGATAAGGTTCATGTGACCTCACCCTTAGACCTGGTGGCCGCTGCCAAACTGAAAATGATGCGTTTAAATGTGGGAGGACTACCAGTAGTTGATGGTAGAAAGTTGGTAGGCATAATAACCCACCGGGACATCCTCTTAGCCGGGGGAGAATCGCTGGGGCTTAAGGTGGAAGACCTGATGAGCAAGGACCTTATGGTCGCTGAAATAGATACTTCTATTATGGATGTAACAAAAATTATGGCAGATAAAGGATACCAAAGAATTCCGGTGGTTGAAAACGGAGATCTGGTGGGTCTTATAACCCAGAGCTCCTTGATCCGCGCTTTAGCAGGTTTGGATTAACTGTGATCCCCAAGTAATCTCAAAAATTTAAATCTGATCATCAACTAAATTTTAAATGAGAGGTTCAGGAGCTTTTGCATCTTTTTTATCCTTCAATCCACCTATTTTTCTGATTCTCCGTAGCATGAATTCCTTCCCATCCTCCGTAACCCCATAGATGGGTATAGATGCCCCTACACTGAATATTTCTCGTTCTTCAGCTATTTTTCTTACGTGTTTGGAGGCACAGGCGGTTATCACATCAGCGTGCTGGAAAAGGATTTCTGCATCTTCCTTTGAAATTTCGCTGACGTGCACCGCGAATATGTAAATATTAACGTCCTCATTCTCCTTTTCAATTTCTCTAAGCTTTACTACATCCTCAGCCCCAGCAATAGTGACTGCTATGTCCTTATATCCCATTTTTATGGCTTTAAGAACTCCCGCCACCTGATCAATAGCTGCATTTTCTGGATCAAGTACATTTTGGGCTCCCAGGGTATTTATGATTCCTTCAATAGGGCTGGTGCTCACAAATCCCGATATCCTGCCACCAATACCCTGCACCAGCTCTGGATCTGTGACTATAACTGTTCCACAGCCCTCACAGACTATAACGGTGCAGTCGATTATTCCATCTTCCAAGAGGGTGCTGAGGGTCTCCGAAACTCCGAATGAGAGAAAATCCTTCATTCTCAACGTCCTCTGGGGGGTGCACATTCCAAAGTCCTCTATCCTGAATTCTATGTTTTCCTTAATCACTTCCGGGCTGAGTTCACGTATTCCCCGGTACTTCTCGAAAAGGGGGCAGTAACTTATTTTAGGTTCTCCCACTTCCACCACTTTCCCTTTCTTAACCACTATCCTGGCTTTACCCAGGGCTTCGATTACATGCTCATCATTTTCATTCATAATACATACACCTACCTCGATAATCTTTTAATATTAACATTCTAAATTTTTTTTTTATTAGATTATTAGTCTTGGATAGAAAATTTATTTAAATTAAAATATAATTTATTTGATTGAATATAACATTATATAAAATAAATGATTTAACATAAACTATTCAGCGATAACTATAGAAAACTTTAAGTTAAATAAAATATGATTTCTTATAAGCCACGCCGGGGTGGCTCAGTTGGTTAGAGCGCACGGCTCATAGGGTATTAAGCAAGTGCTCTGACTTTTTCCTGGGATACCGTGAGGCCGCGGGTTCGAATCCCGCCCCCGGCACTCAATCTTTTTAGAGAAGATTGATGAAGACCTGAAAATCGTGATTCATAATTCTCAATTCTACTAATTCTTAGTCTACTGAATTATTACCCCTAACTTTTTTTTAATGTGCAAGTTTTATTTATCTTAAACAGCCATATAAATACAGAAATAATTATCTAATCCCTTTTATTCTTTAAGATGATGAGCAGGGGAGTGAATAATTGTCAGATGCACCAGAAATCATAGTAGAACTGGTGGATAAATTCCACCGCAACCTGAAGGCTTATAAAAATCCTAATTATAAAGAAGAACAGCTCAAACAGGAGTTTATCAATCGACCAAAAAAAACCAGAAGATTCTCGTGCTTTAAGAATTAGTTTTAGAGAAAGAGTCTTTAGACAGAATAAGAGAGCAATATCTGAATAAATTCAACTTTAATTTTAATTAATCTCCACCCATCACCAACCCCACCTCCTGAGTGGGAAGATGGATATCATTCAAGGTTTTAAAGTCTTTTTTAACCGGTATTTCCTTCTGATGGACGGAGAGAACGAAATGGGCATGAATTATTACCAGATCTTCACCCACTGAGATTTCCATCTTCAGACCAAAATCTTCTTTAAGGGAATATTTACCGACATTAAGAACTCGTGATGCATCCAGGATTTCAACAGCCACTGGAACGTAATTTTCATCAAAATCTAGTATTAAACTATTCCCTATTTCAATGGATTCTCGGTACTGGTAATCGTCAACAATGCGAAGGTACAGGACGTCAGATTGAAAATCGTAGTCTTTTCTTAGTTGAAATTGGTTTTTCATTATCGCACCCTTCTCTCTACTTCTTGTTCATATGTTGTTACAACATTAATATATATTTTATCTCGATATATTTTTTTATGATATATCA
>JADGNH010000153.1 GCA_017883605.1 Methanobacteriaceae archaeon | reverse complement strand
TTATTACCATGATCATGCTGATAGCCGCATCAACAGTTATGGGTGCAATACTACCACCAATACTCCTTCTGATACTGTATTTACTATTCTTCCCGGCTATAGTGGCTTTCATGGCTTTCATGATCAAAAGGCTGGAGCCACAAGTGTAGTAATAGGAAATGATAGCTTAATTTTTAGAATGGTTTAGTTTAAAAAAATATAAATAGGAATTAATTAGTAGTAAAGAATTAACAAGAATTTAATTCGTTTTAAATCCCTGGTAAAGAAAGCAAGATAATTAAGAGTTGTGTGATTATTACCAGGCAAACGGCAGCTGCTATAAAAACATATTCTTTTGAGCCTATTTTCCTCTTTTTATCGTGGTAAAGTCCGGATTTATCTGAGAATCCTCGGCTTACCATACTTAAATAAACGCTCTCTCCGTGTTCATAGGCGCGCAGGAACATCATCATTATGGTGTAACCTACCTGTTTCATTCTCCACATGTAAGTTGTTTTTTTGTTGAATATATCAAAGTTCCTGGCTTTTTGGGCATGTCTTATTCTATGAAGCTCGTCATAGAACATGAACAGGAATCTGATCATGAGGCTAAATATCATTGCAAATTCCTTGGGCATGCCCAGCTTTCTAAAGGATTGGACTACCTCCTGCATGGGACTTATGGAGGATAAGAGAACGATGGAGGTTAAAGACACTATGAGTCGGGACATTAACAGTATTCCGAACATCAGTCCCTGATAATAGATGTTTATTCCAAATGGTAAGGTGTATATAACAGTTCCGGGATGTACGAATGGCTGGAATACGATGATCAAACCTCCGAAGGGTAAAAGTAATAAAATCCTCTTTAAAGCTGTTTTAAATGAGATATGAGATAAATAGATCAAGAATAAGAGGTAGATTTCCATTATGACCAGAATTAATAGTTGTGTGGTATATACAGTGTATATCACGATGAACACTAAAATTATTAATTTAACCCTACCATCCAATAAATGAAGAAAACTTTCTTTATTGGTTTCTATTTCAAGTTCAGCCACTGATCCTATTCCGTTCATAATTTTTCTCCTAAACTGAAATTATTTGGTCTTCTACATAAACAATTTGAAAAATAAAATTTAGGGATTACTGATGATTTTGGCGGTTTCTTCTTCTTAAGATCACAGCTATGATGTATGAAACCACTAAAGTTACCAAAATACCCAGAACTAAGGCCACTATTTTACCTAACTTCCCCAGAGGTTCTATTGTGTAATCAGGCAGAGGTGCTTGAATAACTGGTTGTGTATCTGGGTTGTTCATAAGTTGTTCTGCAGATTTTTCAAGGCCATCTGGATTGTTTGAAGCTATGAAAGGTGACAGAACAGCAATCACCAGACAAATGATTATCCCTGCAATAATAAGGTTTCTATCTTTGGGTCTCATTTTGACTTCGCCTCGTTTGATTCGGATTTTAAATCAACTATCTTTTTTTCCCTATTCCACGCCAGTAGGTCTGGTCTTACCTTTTCAAGACCCAGAATCACTATTACTGTTAGGAAACCCTCAAGTATGCCTATTATGGCATTATAAAGCCCCATTGTAATAAGACCTAGATTTAATGGGAAGGTACCGGCCCAAGCAAGTTCTAATGTGGCCGCAATTGCTGCTAAGAATATAGATAACCATCCTGCTATAAATATTGCAGGTATTTTACCTATTGGCTTTCTAAGAGCTTTAAAAGAATAGAGTCCTGCAAAACCACCTATAATGCCCATGTTAATCACGTTGGCTCCCAAAACGGTTATCCCCCCGTCTGCGAAGAACAAACCCTGAACCAGCAATACTAGGGTAAATATTATTATCGCTGCCTCGGGGGCACAGAAAACAATGGCCACCAAAGCTCCACCCATCATGTGGCCACTGATCCCTGGTGGTAAGGCAACATTCACGGACATTATGGCAAATATCCCTGCAGCTAAAACTGCCAATAAAGGAACCGTCCGTTCATCAAGATTTTTTCTAGCCCATTGAAGGGAAAAATACAATGCAATTATCAGTATAACATAATATATGGCGCATTGCCACAAAGGTATAAAACCATCTGGTATATGCAATTTTTCACTCCTCCTTTCCTTTATAGAAGGGTTTATAAACTTAAATAATGTATAATATATATATTTCATCAGGTATTACTAATCTTTATTTCCTTTATAAAGACGTAATACCTGAGGAAAACATCTTTAAACCCTTTAATCACATTAAGGAATTCTACATTTTATCATATAAAGCTTTTCCTTAGTATTACCAGATCTTTATTTTAAGGGTGAATAGTATTACCAATAATAGTATTACTAGGATCAGATTTATTTAAAATAGAGATATTAATCATCTTAATGTGGTTTTATAACCAGATACCTTACATAAACTATATACTGTACAGAATAAAGAACTATCATTATAAATCATTAAGAATTTTTTGATAGTTTATTCATTGAAATTACCAGGAAAATAAACAATTTTATTGGAATAACAGTAGATAAAATATTTTTAAAGATTAATTGGGTATTTTTAAAGATTAATTGGGGCAGATTGTACTGAGATAAAATCTATTGTGAGATAATTGGGATTAATAGCGAGATAAATAATTGGTGATATATGTGCCGCCGAAACCTAAAGATTTCAAGGGCAATTTTTGGAAAACAAAGGATTTCAAAATTTCAATTGGCAAAATAACAGATAAAAATGGATCTGAAGTATCTGAAGATACATTGACACCTATGGGACCCACCCCTAAACCTGGCGTTACTGATCTGAGATCATGGGATTTAAAATTACTGAATAGATATGAACCTTTTTACGCTCCATTCTGTGACATGTGCTGCCTGTGCACCTATGGGAAGTGCGACCTTCTGGAAAAAAAAGGAGCCTGCGGTATAGATGCAGAGGCCCAACAGGCCAGAATGATGCTTCTAGTATGCTGTATTGGATCTGCAGCCCATATTGGCCATGCCAGAAATCTTTTGGAACATCTGATAAAAAAATATGGGGAAGATGTACCCCTGGATTTAGGAATGAATATAGACATAGAAACCCCCATCATGACGGTGGTAGTAGGTAAAAAGCCAAAAAATCTGGAGGATTTAAGAGAAGCTTTGGATTACGTGGAAGAACAGATTTCACATCTCTTATCAGCATGTCACACTGGACAGGAAGGTAATTCAATTGACTTTGAATCAAAATCTTTACATGCGGGCTTAATGGACAATTTAGGGAAAGAAATCGGGGATATAGCACAGATCGTTGCCCTTAACCTGCCCAAAGGAGATGTAAGATGCTCCACTGGTAGAACTGGGACTAGGAACCATTGACCAGAAAAAGCCGGTAATTCTGTGTATAGGGCACGATGTAGCTCCTGGAACTGGGATTATTGATTATATTGAGGATAAGGAACTTGAAGATGAAATAGTAAAAAGGTATAAAATAGTATTGTTTCCCATAAATACACTTTAAAATTTTGTACTATGTTTTTGAAGCTCACAACTTTATGATATTTAAATAGAATAGTTAATATAGTTCCCTTTTTTTATAGTATAAAATCAAGTAAGGGTGAAAGATTGCAGAAAATGATTTAAAAGATAGAAAATAGTTTAATTCTAAAATTATGGTCGATGAATAGCCAAAAAATGTAAACTATTGACTTTGAAATAGTATTTTGCCTGCACACTTAGTATACAAGGAAATCAATTACTTATATCATTAGATAAACATTATTAGTTTCCTATTCATATGATAAATCCTTCAATTGTATTTATTAAAATTATGGGTAAGGTGTGTTTAACTTATCTACTCTTCCTTCTAATTTGATTATCTTTTATATTGAATCCACATAAACTGTTTATAATAAATATAATAATTAAATCCAAATTAAAAAAATACAATATAAA
>JADGNH010000048.1 GCA_017883605.1 Methanobacteriaceae archaeon | reverse complement strand
CAGTATGCCCTTAGATTTAAGGTATTTCTCCGTGAGGTTGGGGAATTCGGTGGCCACCACCGCCCCGTATTTTATATCCTTTAGACTGTTGATATCAGATTCTTCAGGTGCAGCCAGGACCAGGCTGGTTCTTCCAAATTTAAGATCTTCTAATATCTCCACATCCGCTTCCTTTTCTTCGATTAAGTCCAGTCCAGTCATTCCCAGATCGGCTGCTCCGTCTGCCACGAACTCGGGGATATCTGCGGCCCGGGTGAACATCACACTGATTTCCTGGTCATGGGTTTCTGAGAAGAGTTTGCGGTTAGCGGTGTCTTCCAAACCGATTCCTGCCTTTTCTAAAAGTTTAACTGCTGGGTCGCTGATGCGCCCCTTGGATGGCAGGGCAATTCTTATCTGCATCTATAATCCCTCCTAAAGAATTTAATCTATAAATCTACCTAAAGAATTTAAAATTATGAAAAGTTTTTTTTTATTCTAGTAATTTTTTTTTATTCATCATATAATTCAGATAATTAAAATTTCACCGTATATAGAATTAGACTGTTAGATATTTATGTTCTTCTCTTCAATTCAATATGAAAGGGTGATGCTATGGAATCTCAAAGCATATTGATAAAAAACGCTATAATAATCGGTCCTGAGATCAAAAAGGGCTCTTTACTCGTAGAAAATGATAAAATAACAAATATAAATGATAATATCGATTCAAATGATGCTGATGAGGTAATAGATGCTGAAGGGAAGGTTTTAATCCCAGGATTGATAAATACTCATACCCACCTATCCATGACCCTTATGAGGGGGCTGGCGGATGATTTACCTCTGGATGCCTGGCTTAATGAATACATATGGCCCGTGGAGGCCAATTTAGATGGTGAGCATTGTTACGCCGGTGCTCTTTTGGCCTGTGTGGAGATGATAAAGTCCGGAACCACCTGCTTTAACGACATGTACTTTTTCATGGATCACGTGGCCCGGGCGGTGGATGAGGCCGGCCTCAGGGGCATGCTGTCCCATGGAATGATAGACCTGGGAGATGAGGAAAAACGTAAAAAAGAATTCAAAGAGACCATTCGCATTATAAAAAAATGTCATAACACCGCTGAAGGAAGGGTAAAAGTTGCATTCGGGCCGCATGCACCATATACCTGTTCAACTGAACTTTTAGAGGGTGTAAGAAAGGAAGCAGATAAATATGGGGTTAAAATTCACATCCACGTTGGTGAAACCAGGAGTGAGGTGGATCAGATCCTGGAAGGCCAGGGATCAAGGCCGTTCGAGTACCTGGAAGAGATAGGTTTACTGGGAGAGGATGTGATAGCAGCGCATGCAGTGTGGCTTTCAGATGATGAGATGGATATTATCAAAGAAAGAGAGGTTAAGTTATCCCACAACCCGGCCAGCAACATGAAACTTGCATCTGGAGTGTCTCCCGTATCTAAATTACTCTCTAAAGAAATCTGTGTATCCTTGGGGACTGATGGGGCAGCATCCAATAACAACCTGGATCTTCTGGAGGAGATGAAGACGGCGGCCCTGCTGCAGAAGGTGAACACCATGGATCCTACAGTTCTATCGGCAGAAAAAGTTTTTAAAATGGCCACCATCAATGGAGCAGCTGCTCTGGGTTTAAAGGATGAACTGGGATCAGTAGAAGTTGGTAAAAAGGCAGATCTGGTTTTGGTGAATATGAAAGCAGCCCATCTTACCCCTATGAGACATCCAATTTCTCACCTGGTATATTCGGCCAATGGTGGGGATGTAGATACCGTAATCTGCAACGGCAATATCTTGATGCAGGAAAAGGAATTAATGGTTCTAGATGAGAAAGAAGTGATGCTCCAGGCAGAAGAATCTTCAAAAAACCTGCTCTCTAGAGATTAAAGATTTTATATAACAGGGATTAAAAGATTTTATAATAATAAGAGGAGAATAGATAAAATAAGTGAATTATAGAATATAAGAAGATATAATCGTATAATTTGGGATATAATAGAATATAAGAAGATATAATCGGATAATTTGGGATATAATAGAATATAAGAAGATATAATCGGATAATATGATATAATAGAATATAAGAGGATATATGATTAATAACGGAATTTTAACTCTATTCGACATTGATGGTACCCTGGTCCGGGGAGCCCGCTGCCATTACCAGGCATTTTTAGAGGCTGTAAAGCAGTTTTACGGTATGAGGGAAGATATTAGTGGTATAAACTATGCCGGGAAAACCGACCCGCAGATCCTGATGGAGGTGCTGGATATGGGAGGTATTGAAAAGAAAACCCAGACTCAGAACTTTCAGAACTGCCTGGATTTTATGACCCGCTACTATCAGGAAAATGTGCACCGGGAGAACATCCAGATATTGATGGGCGTGAAGGAAATTTTACCGGAACTCCAAAAACAGGGGGTACTTCTGGGCCTGGCAACCGGAAATTTGGAGCCCATTGCCCATGCTAAACTGGGTCGTGTGGGGCTGGATGGCTACTTTCCCTTTGGAGGATTTGGCAGCGACAGTCCTGACCGCCTCTGCCTGGTTAAAACAGCCATAAAACGTGCAAGAGATGTTTTTAATTATCAGGGGGAGCAGGTGTTTGTCATTGGAGATACCCCTCGAGATGTGACGGCTGGCCGGGAAGCAGGGGTTAAAACCATAGGCGTGGCCACGGGGAGATATTCGGTGGCTGAACTGGAAGACTGCGGTGCAGATTTTGTTTTCAAAGATTTAACTGATAAGAAAATTTTCATGGAAGATATAGGAATTTAGAGGGTATTTTTTAATTTAGAAGATTATATTTAGAAGATTTTTTGGAATATAGGGAATTTCCTTATTATAAAGATTTTTTTGAATATTAAGATTTTCATTCTAGATCTATTTTTGTTTCAAGATCAATTCAAGATCAATAATTTGATTAATCACCTCCTACAAAGTTAATTATCATAGTGGAGGCTTGAAGATGGGATATTTCAATGAAGAAATAGAAACCATGGATAGAGAAGAGTTGGATGCCCTGGTAGATGAACGTATAAGATACACCGTGAATTACGCCCAGAATAATTCACCCTTCTATCGTAAATGGTTTGCTAATAACAATATAAATGCTTCTGACATCCGCTCACATGAAGATTTAAGGGAACTGCCAATTATATCGGGTAAAACAGTGAGAGAAAGGCAGCCACCTGAAACTGAGGAGTTTGAATTCAAATGCTCGGATTGGGAGGATATTTTCACCATCCATGAAACCAGCGGAACCAGTGGAATGCCTAAGGCCTTTTTTTTAACCTGGGAAGACTGGAACCGCTATGCGGAGAAGTATGCCCGTGCTTTTGTATCCCAAAACTTTGGCCCGGGCGACCGGGTGGTAGTCTGCGCCGCCTACGGCATGAACGTAGGGGCCAACACCATGACCCTGGCTGCCCAGAAAATCGGGATGGCCATTATCCCGGAGGGCAAGTGCACCTTCCCGGTGCGGATATTGAAGAACTACCAGCCCACCGGCATTGTGGGAAGCATATTTAAACTGATCCGTTTGGCCCGGAGAATGGAGACCGAAGGCATAAATCCCAGGGAATCCAGTATACAGAAGTTAATAGCTGGTGGTGAAAGCTTTGCAGATGAATCCCGGACTTATCTTGAGGAACTTTGGGGGGTGCCAGTGTACAACACCTACGGCAGCACCGAAGGAACCATGTGCGGGGAATGCCACCAGAAAGCGGGATTGCACGTACCGGAGGACCTGGTGCACCTGGATCTTTACGACCCCCGAATGGAAAACTTCGTAAAGGAGGGAGAATGTGGTAGAATGGTTTTAACCACCCTGCTGCCTGAAGGCGAAAACACTGGGACCCTGCTTTTAAATTACGACACTGAAGACACCTCGGTGGTGGTGTCTCGTGAGAGATGTACCTGCGGCCGCACCCACCTGAGGATCATGAACCCCCAGCGGGAGGCTGAGACGGTTTGGGTTTTAGGGTCGCCCTTTAACCGGGTTGATGTGGAGCGAGGAGTTTTCCAGCGGGATAACATGGAATACTTGACTGGAGAGTACGAGGCTTTCCTATACGGTGATGAGGAGGAGGTTACCCTGCGGGTAAGCATGGAATCCCATGATTCAGAAAACATGGATCGGGACCTGGTGGAGAACAACTTCCTTAAAAGTTTCCTGGAGTACAAGCCACTCCTACTTCAAGCACATCAGGACGGTAACTTTAAGGTTCTCTTCAACTTTACCGGACCGGGCGGCTTAGAATTCTATAAGATCAGGGGACGACCTAAGCGTCTGGTGGACCGTCGCTGAAAGTAAATGAAGAGTAAATATTTTTTGAAGAGTAAATATTTTTTAAATTTAATTATTTAGTGAAATTAATTCATTTACAGAATTAATTATTACTAAAAAATTTAATTCATTCAACTTAAATTAATTCATTCACCATCTCATTTTATTAACCCAGAATCTTAATCCAGAATCAGAACTAATTTTATGGAATTATTTTTAACGAGATTTTATTTAGACTAAAAGAGGAATAGAGGAATTATCTGTTTAGATTACAAGAGGAATAGAGGAATTATCCAAAATATAAGAGGAAGATTCAAAAGAGAAGAAGATTCAAAAGAATTAAAGGAATAGAATACGGGAGAAAGATCATGCTCAATGCAGAAACATATATCACCCCCCAGAAGGGGATTAATGGCCAGATAAGGGCCAAATACGAAGATTTTTACGTGGAGGAAATACCAGAGACCCTTCCCAGTGGAAATGGACCTAATACCTGGATTTTGATAGAGAAAATAGGCAGAAACACCCTGGACGTGGTTCTGGACGTGGCCCGGGAGCTGCACCTCAGCAGGAAGAGGATGGGTTTTGCCGGGATGAAGGACAAGGCCGCCGTCACCCGCCAGTGGATCTGTGTGAGCAACCTGGAGCCGGATGAACTCCAAAATCTAGAAGAAAAACTCTATAACGTTAAAATTCTTAAAATAATCCAGAATGAGAAGAAATTGAGGATAGGCCAGCTGGTAGGTAATAAATTCCGGATTTTGATCAGAAATATGGAGGATCCAAAGGCAGATACCGACACTGCAAGGGATATTTTGGCCCAGCTCAGCCAGGTGGGGGTTCCCAACTATTACGGCTGGCAGAGGTTCGGTAAAAACCGACCAAACACCCACCTGGTGGGAAAATTTCTGGTAAAAGACGATTTAAAGGGGGCGGTTGATTCTTACATTGGCAATCCCTACCCTGATGAGAAAGATCACATAAAAATTGCCAGGTCACTCTATGATGGGGGAGAATTCCAGGAAGCCTACGAGAGCATGCCTGCCGGTATGAGATATGAAAAAATGATGCTCCGGGAGCTGATTAGAGAGCAAAAAAAGAAAGTAGAACTGGATGATAAATCCTATAAAAGAGCCTTAGAAAGCCTGCCAAAGCCTTTGAGTAGGATGTTCGTCCATGCCTATCAATCCTTCCTTTTTAATAAAGCGGTGAGTGAGAGAGCCAAGCTGGGATTAAACCGTTATGTGGATGGAGATATTTTAATTGATAATGAAGAACATTTAATACACGAATTCTCAGAAGAAGAGATAAATGAATGGATAAAAACCTTTAAAGCCCATCCCACCGCTCCACTTTTCGGTAGCAAGGTACCCCTGGCCGAGGGAGTGGTTGGAGAAATGGAGAAAAAGATATTAGAAGATGAAAAAAGGGATTTAAGTGATTTTATCTGCCCCAAGATGCCTAAATTAGGAAGCCACGGCCTGCGCCGGGCTATAAGATTTAAGATATGGGATGTATCTGCGGAGAGCACTGATGAAGGGGTTTTAGTGGAATTCTCCATTCCTAAGGGGTGCTATGCCACGGCGGTTTTGAGGGAGATCATGAAGGTGGAGGTTTACTAAAAAATAGTCCTTAATGCCTTTTTATTTGATAAATCATTTTTCAGGTTTTTTTACTAAAAAATCATCTTTTAGACTTTTTACCTGAAATCACCTTTTAGCCGTTTATATGTTAAAATTTTAGAAATTATAAAATTAACTCTTTTAATAAAAATAAATAATTATGTCGACTTAAAATAAATTTAAGACCTTATTTTAAATCTTAAATCTCTTTTTCATCTCTTTTCTAGCCATTTTCTCTATTTCTTTTCCACCCTTGTTTTTAGTCTGTTTTTCCAGCTCTTTGCTGGCTTTTTTAACTACTGAGTCAAATAATCCCATGAAATCCCTCCGTGATCATTAATCATGAATTTTTTTTACTCTGCTGCGTATTTTTCAGGGTTTTCATCGAACATTTTTTTACAGCCTGGGGCGCAGAAGTAGTACTTCTTACCCTTGTATTCGCTTTTAAACTTTGCTGTTTTCTCATCCACATCCATTTTGCAAATAGGATCTACGGCCATGTTTTTCACCTCAATCATGTTTATGCAATTTAAAGAACTTATGTTTTTTACTTAATTTTTTTATTTATTTCAAAATTCCTTTATTTATCATTTAATCCTTTTTGATTCCTATTTAAATCTTCTAATTATTAGTTAACATCTTTTAATTTCTCAGCAGGAGGTACATACCCCTTGAGCATCAAAGACAAGCTTATTACAGTCACCGAGCTTAATGCCATGGCCAGACCGGCAAATTCCGGCCGGAAAGTGATGCCAAAGGTGGGATAGAGCACACCAGCCGCTACCGGGATAAGCACCACGTTGTAGGCAAAGGCCCAGAAAAGATTCTGCTTTATACGACCCATAACCTTCTTAGAGAGCTGTACACCGGCTACAGAATCCATTAGATCGTCTTTTATGAGTACTATGTCTCCGCTTTCGATGGCTATGTCGGTACCGCTTCCTATGGCTATCCCCACGTCTGCTTGGGCCAGAGCAGGGGCGTCGTTGATACCGTCACCAACAAAAGCCACTATTTCACCTTCATTCTGTAATCTTTTAACTTCAGCAGCTTTATCCTGGGGTAAAACCTCGGATATCACCCTTTCAATCCCAATCTGACCGGCTATGGCTTTGGCGGTTCTGTTATTGTCCCCGGTGATCATGGCTACCTGGAGTTTCATTTTTTTAAGTTCCCTTAAAGCGGCTTTGGTGCTCTCCTTTAAAGTGTCTGCCACGGCAATTATTCCGGCTATTTCACCATTAAATCCTATTAAAATGGCGGTTTTACCTTCGTTTTCAAGTTCAAATATCTTTCCCTCGGTTTTATCAATTATTGGAATATTTTTATCTTTAAAAAGTGTTCTATTCCCTATGATAACTTCTTTTTCATCTACGACAGCTTTTACTCCTTTCCCTCCAAAACTGTCAAATTCACCGGCTTCCAGTAGATTTATGCCTTCTTTAGCTGCTTTTTTCACTACAGCTTCTGCCAGGGGATGTTCTGAGTTTCTTTCCACGCTGGCGGCGATTTTAAGCAGGGACTCCACGTCTATTGAACTTCCTATAATGTCGGTAACCTCTGGTTTTCCTTTGGTAAGGGTCCCGGTTTTATCGAAGAGAATGGTGGTGAGTTTTTCAGATATTTCCAGAGCTTCCCCATTTTTAACCAGAATTCCCAGTTCTGCTCCTCTACCTATACCTACAGTCACTGCGGTAGGTGTTGCCAGCCCTAAAGCACAGGGACAGGCTACCACCAGGATAGAGATGAGCACCGTAAGGGCGAAAAGCAGGTTGCTGGCCAGGACGAAGTACCACACTACAAAGGATATAAAAGCGATGGTAAGGATGGTTGGGATGAAATAGGTCACTGCCCGGTCGGCTATTCTCTGTACCGGGGGTTTGGATCCCTGGGCCATTTCCACCAGCTTTATGATCTGGGCCAATACAGTATCCTTCCCTATTTTAATTGCTTTAAATTTTAAGGCACCATTTTGGTTAATGGTACCTCCAACCACACTTTTACCGGCATTCTTTAAAACTGGTAGGGGTTCTCCGGTGATTGCTGATTCGTCAACGTAACTTTCACCCTCTACTACTTCGCCGTCTGCAGGGATCTTCTCACCCGGTTTCACCACCACCAGATCATCTATTTCCACATTATCGATGGGTATCTCTATTTCTTTCCCGTCCCGAATCACGGCAGCGGTTTTAGGCTGCATTCCAATCAGTTTTTTTATGGCAGTGGAGGTACGGCCTTTAGCTCGGGTTTCCAGATATCTGCCCAGCATCAGGAAGGCTGCCAGCATCAGGGCGGTGTCATAGAACATAAATTCTGGTGTGAGGACGATCTGGAAGGTTCCCAGTAAACTGGATACAAAGGCCACCCCGATACCTAGGGAATACATCACATCCATGTTCAGGTTCCGGTTACGGAGGGCCCGGTAGGCTGCGGTGAATATGGGATAACTTACATAGATAAAGGGAAGAATAGAAACTACCAGCATAAAATAGGGCAAGGAAATGGGAAGAGGAACATTTACGTACGTTAAAACCAGTAAGGGAATGGATACACCGAAACCAACAATAATACGATTCCTTTTACCTTTGAGATCCCTTAATCTTAACTCTTCTTCCCGGTTCCCTGTTTCTTCACCCTCCACCCCCAGGTACTGATATCCCAGGTCTTCTATGGCATTTTTCATATCCTGTAAACTGGTCATCTTGGGGTTGTAAGTGACATAAGCCCTTTCTGACGCCAGGTTAACGTTAACACTACTTATACCATCTATTTTATTCAGAACATCCTCTATAGCCTGTACACACATGGCGCAGGTCATTCCCCCTATTTTCAGGGTGACTTTTTCATTTATAACCCCGTAACCTGCATTTTCCACGGCTTCTTCCAGTCCAGATAAATTTAATTTTTTAGAATCATATTCCACGGTGGCTTCTTCAGTTCCCAGGTTAACCTGGGCTTCATCCACACCTTCCAAGTTTTTCAGAGATTTTTCCACATTCAATGCACAGGAAGCACAGCTCATTCCTGAAATTTTAATCTTCGCCTTTTTTTTGGGCCTATTTTCCATGATTCCTCTCCTGAACTTCTTTTTAAGTAGGATACTTAATAAAAAAAAACTGGTTTTTATTCATATAAATAAAAAAAACCTGCTTTTTAGCCATATTTAAATAAAAAACCTGCTTTTTAGCCATATTTAAATAAAAAACCTGATTTGTAACAATTATAATCTGATATAAATTTGCGCTGGTTTTTTTGAATATTAGGTGTTTAGTAAAATATTAGGTGTTTAGTAACATTCACTCCTCACAGAAGATCTTTAACAATTTTTCCATCCTTTATAACCATTACTATGTTATCAGGATTCCCTAAAGATTTTATATCTGATAGGGGATCTGTTTTACTGATTACCACATCGGCCAGTTTTCCCTCCTCCAGGGTGCCTACTTTTTCCTCCCATCCCAGACATTGGGCCGCGTTTTTGGTACCGGCCATAATGGCTTCCATAGGGGTCATACCCACTTCGCACAAAAGATCAAGTTCACGCAGGTTCTTTCCATGGGGTAAAACTCCGCTGTCAGTTCCCATAACAATTTTAACCCCGGCCTGGTAAGCGTTCTTCATATTCTCCACCAGAATTTCAACCACATGAATGGCACCCTGCTGGCTGTATTCGGGCAGGCCACCAGTCTCAGCCTGTTCACGTAGATAATCTCCTGCCACCAGGGTGGGTATCAGATAAGCTTCCTTTTCCAGCATTAACTGGATAGATTCCTCATCGATAAAGGTCCCATGTTCTATAGAGCTTATACCTGCATTAAGGGCATTTTTAATACCTTCAACTCCATGTGCATGGGCCATTACCTTAACTCCACGATAATTTGCTTCTTCCACAATCACTTCCAGTTCTTCCGGGGTGAACTGGGGGTGTTCAGGGCTGTCGTTGGCGCTCATCACACCACCGGTAACCATGACCTTTATGATCTCTGCGCCCGCCCTTAAAACTTCTCTGGCACGTTTACGCACTTCTTCTGGTCCGTCGCAGACGGCACCTGGGAATCCGGGGTAGGAGATTTTCATGTCAAAGCCGGAGTTGAGGTGGAAGTCGAAGTGGCCTCCAGTGATGGACAGTGGCATTACGCTGATCTGGACCCGGGGACCAGGGAAAATATCTTTTTCAATGGCCCGTTTAACACCGATATCTGCCAGCCCAGCATCACGGACTGTGGTCACCCCCGCCATGAGGGTGAGCCGCATATTTTCAACTCCCTGGTAAAAATAGAGCGATAATGGGGTATAGAGGTTGTCTTCCATACGGAAACCTTGGGCCAGTAGGTGCAAGTGGGTGTCTATAAAGCCAGGGAGCAGATAACCACCCCCTGCGTCGATTTTTTTGATTTCAGCCGAGGGAAGATCCAGAGAGTCTTCGGCACCAGCATACTCTACCATATTATTTTTGATTAATATTGCGGCATTAGAAACTGGTCTGCCACCGTTTCCATCTATCAGTATTCCGTTGTGTATAAGGTGATATTGCATGGTTATCCATCCTTTTATTTTACCTGGTATTTTTTGGGATTAATATTAAATTTTTACCTTAATATTATGGGATCAATATAAATTTTAGGCTTCTTAGTTCTTATTTATTACTAACTTGATTCTGGAAATTTATAAAAAAATTTATAGAAATTCTGCCTTTGAATCCTATTTCTTTAAGTCCAAATTTGGAAATAGGTAATCATTTATATTTAACTGGTTTTAGTGGGTAGAAGATTTCAAAAAATTGCTAAATAAAGAATTTTAAAATATAATTTTTGGAGCATATTCCTCTGGATAATAAAAAAGAAAGACATATTAAAGATACAGCGACAAATTAGAATACATTAATAAAGATTTTAGGATGTGAAAAATTATGGTAGAATGGAGACCATTAATAATTGGTATATTCTTTGCATTAGCCGTGTATGCGGTGTCCTTGCTGTCAGGTCAGACTACCGGATATCTTGCTTTCTTACTAGGGGGAGTAGCTGTAGGTTACATGATAGGGGGAGAGATAAAGGACGGAGCAATTAACGGAGCAATTTTGGGCTTAATTACTGCGCTGATAACGACTTTAATATTGATAATTCAACTGATCAGTTTTGGGTTAGGATCAGTTATAGCCGCTGCTTTACCCCAGATTCTGATTCTTATAGCTACTCAGTTTATCATCGCACTAGTCGGCGGTATCCTGGGGTCCTTAATAAAAGAAGAGTCTTATGAACCCGAAATTGAGGGTACCTAAAAATTTATCTTTTTTTTTAGGAAGTTCTCCTAATTGACGTAATTTTGAATTCAACTCCCTTTTTAGGCATTTTACACCTCATTTTATTATTATGTTTACAGAAAAAGAGAAAAATGAAAGAGAAAATAATATTTAGAAAAATTATTAAAGATAAATTATAGATAATTTAAATGAGGTGAAAAGATGAATTTAAACGGGATGTCCATAATAATTGGAGCCCTTTTAGCAATAATACTATCATCAATCCTGGGATTCATTGCCGGAAGTTGGGGTATATTAATAGGTTTTCTTTTAGGGACAATATATGTCGGTTACACTGTTGGAGAAGATCAAAGAAACGGGGCCATTCATGGGGCCTTAGCAGGCTTTATTGCAGCGGTGGTAGTTGCAATACTACCCCTTATCGGAGGGGGGGCTCTAGCTGGGGTGACAATGGAGCCAATAGCTTTAATCACCACAATAATTTTAGATTCTGTTATGGGGGCAATTGGCGGTATCATAGGTGTTTTACTTAAGGGAGAAGGCTGAAAAATAACTTTGATTACATTTTAACCTATTTTTTATCTTTTTTTAATTTATCAGCACTATCTATTCCTTATTTACTCAAAAAGAAAAAAATATTATAAAGATAAAAAACAAAATCTAATTGAATAAATTTAGAATCTAATTTGAATAAACTAAAAAAACAGAAATAATTTATATAAATTTTTAATTCCTTTAATTTATCAAAAAATTGGGTGGTTTTAATTTCTGTATTTATCAAAAAATTGGGTGATATAGTATGATAAACTGGGGAGCGGTAATTATTGGGTTTGTTCTGTCCATAATACTGGGCGCAATCTTTGGAGTGATCATACCAGTATGGGGAAGTCTCATAGGCCTGCTTATAGCCGGAGTAGCAGTGGGTTACATGGTAGGTGGCGATGCCGTGAATGGCATGGTTCACGGGGCACTGGCCGGCCTTTTCGGAGGAATAGTACTGTCTCTCTTGGTTATAATATTTGGAACCATACTGTTAGGGCTGATAGGCTTTGCCGTGGCCACACTTAGCGCAATTATTATCTTAGCCTTATTTGTAGGGGCTATGATTGTAATGGCAGTGGGCGGTGCCATAGGATCCGTGATAAAGGGAGAGCCATATCCTACAGATGAATATTAAAGGCACTCCTTAATTTTTTTGAAATCTTAATTTTGAAATCAGGATCTCAGACTTAAAGTTAAGAGATTTTTTTTGATTTTAGGTTAAGAGATTTTTTTACTTATTATTTGAACTTTATAACTCAGGGAAGGGACCAGGATGATAATAGATCAAAAAAATATTATTATAGGCTTCATAGT
>JADGNH010000006.1 GCA_017883605.1 Methanobacteriaceae archaeon | reverse complement strand
GATACTGCTTTTCACCATAGGACTGTGGGTTACCACCAGCATCACTGGACTCGACAGTTTCTCGGTAGCCCTTATAGGCGCAGTTCTGCTATTTGCCACTCGGGTTATCGAATGGAAAGACGCACAAACAGGAGTTGACTGGGGCCTCATAATATTCTTCGGAGGAGCACTCTCCCTAGGGGCGGCATTGCTCACCACAGGAGCTGCAAGCTGGTTAATAACGTCTATCCTCAGTTTACTGGGCAATCCATCAAATCTGGTTATCATGCTGGTCCTGATGATCATAGCCGTATCCATAACTCAGGTAATGTCTAACATAGCTCTGGCAGCAATTCTGGTTCCACTATCAGTAACCCTGGCAACTGCCCAAGGATTGCCCCTTGGATTTTATGCGATACCTGTGGCAATAGCTTGCTCACTATCCTTTTTGTTGCCAATGGCAGATCCTACCGTGGCTATGGCTTACGGAACCAAATACGTCAACATCAAAGAAATATTCAAAGCAGGACTGCCCCTAGTTATAATCGGAATCTTTGTAACAGTAGCCATAATCCTCTTAGTCCACGCTGTAGCTCCCTGGCTAATAGGATAAACCAGAAAACCACCCAAAAAAATTGCAGAAATTCAAGATCAAAATTCTGCAATTTATTTTATTTTTTAATGCCCAAATTTTAGAATTTATCTAAAAAAAAATAATAGACATGAATATCAAATAATTAATTATAAGGGAGGTAAATTAAATGTATCAAAAAATATTACTACCTACAGACGGCTCAGAACCGGCAGAAAGGGAAGGAGAATATGCTTTATCCAGTGCAGATTTAGTTGGTGCTGATATCATTGTTTTATACGTGATTGACACCTATTACCTAAATGCGTTACCACAGCAAGATCTCCGGGATCAACTGAGCAAAGAGTTAAGGGAAGAAGGAAAAAGAGCTGTTGAAAAGTTTAAAAATAATCTAGAAGAGAGCCAATGTGAGGGTAAATGTAAAAACGTCAATATCAGCATTGTAATTAAGGAGGGTAAACCAGCCGATGTGATACTCAAAACCATAGATGAAGAAGGAGTAGATCAGGTAATAATGGGAAAATCCGGTAAACATGGATTTGAAAAATTCCTGCTGGGAAGCACCGCCGAAAGGGTGGTAAGATCAGCAAAAGTGCCAGTTAAGTTGGTACCTTAAAAATGCTTAATAAACCGGAATATAGATTAAATCCAAATAGGCTAACTTCAAGCTCTTTTAAATTGTTTAAATCATCAGAGAATTATTTAAATTAAAAAATTTAAATAAAAATCTTCCTAAAATTATAGATTTTTTTAGGAAAACTATATTCTATTTTTTTGATTTTCCATGATACAAATAGAAAATTTTATATTTCATAATAATCTACTGTAAAAAGGTTTAAAATTTGTTAATAAAAGATTATAAATGATTTTAAACCGTTAAATGACATTAGAATACAAAAATAAACTATAAATCTCTTGGAATATTTATATCAGAAGAATCATTTTAATTGTGGGGTTTAGGATAATGTACGTGGTAATAATGGGCGGTGGAAGGGGAGGATTGAACTTGGCCTCTTTTTTAATTGCTGATGGTCATGATGTAACTCTAATTGAAAGTGATGATAATCTGTGCAGCAACGTTGCTGTTGAGTTAGATGCTCTGATTATTTGTGGTAATGGTACTGATACTAAAACGCTGCAAGAAGCAAATGTGCAGGATGCTGATGTTTTTGTGGCGGCCACTGGAAATGATGAGACCAATCTGTTGTCATGTATTCTGGTAAAGGATTTTAATGTTCCCAAAGTTATTGCCAGGGTAAGTGATCCAAGCCATGGGGAAGCATTTAAAAAGGTAGGCATTGACTCAGTCATCAGTCCCGAAATTACTGCTGCCAGTTATCTGGAAAAACTAATAATAAGACCTAAAATCGCAGATTTAGTTGTTTTGGGGAGAGGAGATGCGGAGTTATTAGATTTTACCCTGGACAATAAAAATGCTATCGGTAAGAGAATTGGTGATTTAAGTCCCACCGATAACTTCATAATAGTTGCCGTGTATGAAAATGGTAATATTAAAATTCCAAGGCCGGACATGGTCCTAAATGAAGGTGATAAAGTTTCAATTCTGGTGAAAACCAAATTTGCAAAAGATGTTATGAAAAGGTTTACTAAGTTATAAGATGACCATAATCCATAAAATAAGATTGGACCAATCAATTAATTCATAAAGAGATTGCTGTCATAAGGGATTGCTTTATAAAAGATTACTATCATAATCATAACATTCATTCCTATTTGATTGATATTCTTAATTTTAACCGGTATTTCTTATTTTGATCACTATTTCTTATTTTGATGATATTCTTATTCTTGGACCGATGTTGTTTGATATTGTTTTTTATTTTAACATAAATTAATAATTTGAGCTGGATTTGGATTTTTAACTGATTTCAGAAATATTTTCTTCAATAACTGCCATATCCACATTTTCTTCGAATATATCTGCAAGACGGTCAATAGAAAATCGTTTTAGATCCTCAAAATCATCTTTAACAAAGCCGAGTTTATCCACCCCTTTAAAAGCCCTTAAATAGTCGGTAAAGAATCTTCTGAAACGGAAGTTGTGGAATATTCCATGGAAATAAGTCCCGGCTGCGTATCCGCTCACCGCACCGTCATAACCTGAATTTGGATAGTTGCCGCAGCCTTTTATAACTCGAAATAGAGGTTTTGACCCGTTGAGAATAGTTACACCTTCATGCAGCTCGTAACCATCTACCAGATCTCCCTTTAAATCTTTAAATATTCCTCCTCCCAGCACCTCGGCTCTACTCTGGGTGATGATTTTCTCAACCTCTCCAAAGCAGGTCTTGGCATCCAGAAGTCCTATACCCTCCACACTACCGTGTTTGGATTCTTTAAGGGACTCGTCAATAATTTTAGATCCTAACATCTGATAACCACCGCAGAGACCAATAACAGGTATTTCACGGGCCAAATCTCTTATTTCATCCATAAAACCTGCTTCTTTGACTGATATGAGGTCATTTATAGTGTTCCTGGTGCCGGGAAGAATCAGGGCATCCACATTTCCTAAGTCATCACCTAATTCAACGAGCTTTATCCCCACATCCGGTTCGTATTCCAGGGGATCTATATCGGTGAAATTGGCTATCCTGGGGAAGCGCATGACACCGATGGTTATTTTCTCATTTTTAGTGTACTTATGTTCTGATAATGATGCAGAATCCTCTTCCGGTAGTTTCAGGCTGTCATCGTAGGGCAGTACTCCTAATACAGGAACACCCACTATTTCTTCGATCTGCCGAATGCCCGGCATCAATATGTCTAGATTCCCCCGGAATTTGTTTATAATGATTCCTTTAATCCTTTTCCTATCATCTTCAGGCAAAAGGGCAAAAGTACCAGCTATGGACGCGAAAACTCCTCCCCGGTCGATGTCTGCCACTAGCAGTACATCGGCGTCTGCCAGCCGGGCTATGTTCATGTTTGCCAGATCAACATCCAACATGTTTATTTCTGCCGGGGATCCAGCCCCTTCCATGATCACTATATCGTATTCTTTTTTTAAGACTTCAAGAGAGGTTTTAATGGCTTTAAGGGCCTCGCCTCGGAAGTGGTTCTGATAGTGGTAAAAATTCATATCACCAGCCGGCTTCCCATGAAGGATCACCTGGGATATGAAATCCTCTTTAGGCTTCAGAAGTATGGGATTCATATGGTATGACGGTTCCAGTCCTGCTGCTTCTGCCTGCAGTACCTGGGCCATTGCAATTTCTGCATTCTCCTGGGTGGTATAAGAGTTGAGGGACATATTCTGAGATTTGAAGGGAGCTACCCGATATCCTCTTTTGGAAAATATTCTGCACAGTGCAGCCACCACCACGCTTTTACCTGCGTTTGATGCTGTCCCCTGTACCATTATACACGGTGTTTTATTGTTGGAATGCAAATTTTAGCCTCCGACCTATTAGATTATGTTTTCTCCTTTGATCTATCCTGAATTCTCCTTTGATCTATCCTGGAAAATAAAGTTTTTTAACTTAGTCTATCTTAATCTCTCTGTTTCCTTATCATTCTACCTATCGTAAGATATGGATAAAAAAGTTTACTTAAATGAAAATTTGTTTATGTAATTGAATAAAACAAAATTTGTTTTATGAAATTTGTTTATGTAATTGGATAACAATTTTTGTTTTTATGAAATTTTTGGATTTCAAAGATAATATATAGTAAAAAATATAAGCGTAAAATAAGAGCTTGTAATAGTAAAGTTTTTAAAATATAAATCATGCCTGATGAGGAGTGATGCGAAATTTTTAGAGAGATTTTTTTGACTCGAAAGCGTAAAATTTTAGTTATAGCGTTAGCTCTCTTAATATTGGCAGTAGCAGGATATTTTGTTTATGCCGGATACAGCAGTACAAAAACTACTCAGGGATATTTAAAGGAATCTCAAACACATGCGACTGCTGCTGAAAATTATTTAAACCAGGCATATGCATATGAAAACAAAAGCGATTATACAAATGCAATTGCAATGCTTCAAAAAAGTTCGGAAGAACTATCAAGGGCTCTAAACAATGATTTTAATGCATTGCGTAGTGCTGATGCTGTTTATAAGAATTACTTGGAAAATGATATCATTCTCTTAAAAGCTGAACTAAGACTAGCAAATCTAAAATTGGGCTTAGATTATTATATAAGTGGAGAAATTCCCTACACCCACCCTCCGGAGGTAATAGATTATAATTTGCTATATGCTGATATTACTAAAGCAGAAAATGACATACCCACTTATAAGAATAAAAAAAATGAGATCATCGCTTCAAACCCCGATAAATTCAAGTTCCTGAATCAAACTTCATGATCAATGAGCTGCATTAGGGATTACTAAAATTTAATTCCCTTATTAAATCTTTAATTGTATTATCGTCTTTTATATAGTTGTTTTATTATCCTTTAAATTCTCTTAACAATTTATTTGCACGTATTTGCATGAAGAAATTTTTAGGTTGAGAAAAAAAATTTAAGATATTATTTGCAAAGGTATTTATAAGAGGTAGGTATAATAATAAAAATTCGCAAAAGCAAATGTTATATATAACTTAATCTATACTCAATAGAGTATATTAAACTAAAGGTATATTAAACCGAAAAAAACACGTTAATTTTATGTTACATTTAAATAAATAGGAGGTTGTCATAGTTTATGGCAAATTTGAATTCAAATTCAACAGATTCATTGAAGAGCACCCTTAACTTCAGGAGTTATAAGACTTCTGGGGATATAGATGTTCCGGATAGGATCATAGACCAGATCATTGGTCAGGAAGAAGCTGTAGAAACCACCAGAAAAGCAGCAAAACAGAGGAGAAACGTGCTTTTAATTGGTGAACCAGGAATAGGTAAGTCTATGCTGGCCAAAGGAATGGCAGAACTTCTGCCACCGGAGGAACTCCAGGATATACTTGTTTACCCTAATATGGAGGACAATCACAACCCCCTGATAGGGGCAATGCCCTCTGGTGAGGGTAAAAAGGTGGTAACTAACTACAAGGTAAAGGCCAAAGGACAGGAAGAAAAGAGAAACATGTTTATGATGGTCATTATCGCCTTTATCCTGATTGCTGGATTCATCTTACAGCAGTTCCTTGCAGCCATCATAGCTGCTGGAATTGTATTCCTTGCACTTCAACAGATGAAACCTCGATCCTCAGTTATGGTGCCAAAACTGCTGGTGAATACCGAAGGTAACAACACTGCTCCCTTTATAGATGCTACAGGAGCCCATGCAGGAGCTTTATTAGGTGATGTAAGGCATGATCCCTACCAGTCCGGAGGACTGGGAACCCCCGCCCATGAAAGGGTGGAAGCAGGGATGATACATAAGGCCAACAAAGGGGTGCTTTATGTTGACGAAATCGGGACCATGCAGATGAAAACCCAGCAGGAACTCCTCACAGCCATGCAGGAAAAGAAATATTCCATAACCGGTCAGAGCGAGACCAGCAGTGGAGCAATGGTCAGATCCCAGGAAGTGCCCTGTGATTTTGTACTGGTAGCATCTGGAAACCTGCAGGTCCTGGAAGGAATGCACATAGCCCTCCGTTCACGTATCCGTGGTTATGGCTATGAGGTTTTCATGAAGGACGCCATGCCTGACACTCCGGAGAACAGGGATAGACTGGTTCAATTTGTTGCCCAGGAAGTAAAAAAAGATGGAAGAATTCCTCACTTCAGCAGAGAAGCTGTGGCGGAGATCATAAGGGAAGCCCAGAGAAGAGCTGGTAAAAAAGAGTCATTAACTCTTAAATTAAGAGATTTAGGAGGTCTTATCCGCGCTGCAGGAGATATAGCTAAAGGAGAAGGTGCTGAATATGTTACACTGGAACATGTTATCGGTGCCAAAAAACTTGCAAGAACTCTGGAACAGCAGATTGCAGATCGTTACATAGTGCAAAGAAAAAAATACAGAGTATTTAAATCAGAAGGCACTGAGGTCGGAAGAGTGAATGGTTTAGCCATAGTCGGAGATAGAAGCGGCATTATCTTACCGATAGCTGCCGAGTCAGCCCCCGCCCAGAGCAGTTTAGAGGGCAAAATAATTGCCACAGGAAAACTGGGAGAGATAGCCAAGGAAGCGGTGACCAACGTCAGTGCACTTATTAAGAAAAATACCGGCACTAACATATCAAGCCATGACATCCACATACAGTTCCTGCAGGCCTATGATGGGGTTGAAGGAGACAGTGCCAGTGTTTCAGTGGCCACTGCAGTGGTTTCTGCACTGGAAAATATTCCAGTAGATCAATCCGTAGCTCTCACCGGCTCCCTGAGTGTAAGGGGAGATGTTCTCCCTGTAGGGGGGGTAACTGGTAAAATAGAGGCAGCAGCCGAAGCCGGTATTAAAACTGTCCTGATCCCTAAATCCAATATGGAAGATGTTTTCATAGAAGATAGGTACAAGAAAAGGGTTAAAATTATTCCTGTAGAAACTTTGAGCGATGTTTTAGAACACGCCCTGGTTGGTAAGGGTAAAACAGGTTTACTGAAGAAAATGAGGAAAATCACCGACATCGTGCCCACTGGGATACTGAAACAACCAGCCACTCACTAATCAAATTTAAAGAGTATTTGAAGGGAATATTTTTTTTTCCTTCAAAACTTTTCTTTATTAGAATTTTTATGATTATTAAAAAAAAAATTGGTTTCTTAAAGATTATTGAAAATACGCATTTTTAAGATGTTAATAGATATCAGGTGATTAAATTTTTTTTATCAAAAATTTCGATCTGATAATTTACAATAAATTCCCCTAATAACTCTATAAAACCCATAATACCCATAATAAAACCTCTATAAGTAACATAGAATCAAAAAAACGTGTCTTAAATATTCATTTAGTTAAGGAATCCATTTAGTTGATTAGGGGATTGTTTATTTATTAAGAATTCATTTAGTTATTAGGAAAATTCATTTAGTTGATTAGAGGATTATTAAATTATTAAAAGATATTACTTAGTATTGAAAGATTTGATTTAAAAATTAAATCTTTATAGTGATTATGTTTATAGTGATTATGAATATTAATTAAACAAAAAAATAGGGATAATAAACATGAATAAACTAGAATTTAAGGACTTAGATATATCAGACAATTTAAAGAGGGCTGTAACAGACATGGGATTTGAAGAGGCAACACCCATTCAATCACTTGCAATTCCCCAGATACTCGAGGGAAGAGATGTCACTGGACAAGCCCAGACAGGCACGGGTAAAACCGCTGCATTTGGAATACCCATTTTGGAAATGGTAGATCCCGACGATAAAAAGCTTCAGGCAGTAATACTCTGCCCCACCAGGGAGCTGGCAATACAGGTTGCAGAGGAACTTAAGACTCTCTCAAAATACCTGAAAAAAATCAATGTACTGCCCATTTACGGTGGTCAGCCAATAGAAAGGCAGATCAAAGCCTTAAAGAAGGGTGTACAAATTGTAATAGGCACTCCGGGAAGGTTGATGGACCACATGAGGCGCGGGACACTGAAGATGGGTAGCGTGAAAATAGTGGTTCTTGATGAGGCCGATGAGATGCTTGACATGGGATTCCGGGAAGATATAGAGTTTGTTCTGGAGGACGTACCTCTGGATAGGCAGACCCTCCTTTTCTCTGCAACCATGTCTCGGGCCATCCTTAATTTGACCCGGAACTATCAGGAAGACCCTGAATTTTTAAAGGTGGTTCATCAGGAGCTTACGGTTCCTGAGACTAAGCAAATTTACTTTGAAGTGAAGGAAAATATGAAGTTGGAGCTTCTCTCACGACTTCTGGACATTCACGACCTTAAACTTTCTCTGGTGTTCTGTAACACCAAAAGGAGGGTGGATAAGTTGGTGGGCCATCTGCAAATAAGGGGATACCTGGCAGACGGTCTCCACGGAGACATGACCCAGAATCAGAGGGATCGGGTAATGTCCAAATTTAGAAGCGGAAAAATAGAGGTGCTGGTTGCAACAGATGTGGCAGCCAGAGGAATTGACGTGGAAGATATCGAAGCAGTTTTCAACTACGATGTTCCCAACGACGACGAATACTACGTACATCGGATTGGTAGAACAGGCAGAGCAGGTAAAAAAGGAATAGCCTTCACTTTTGCCGCAGGAAAAGAGATATACCAGCTCCGAGACATCCAGAAATTTGCAAAAACCAGGATAGAACAGCAACAGATCCCATCTCTCCGGGATGTTCAGGACATCAAAACAGAAATATTCCTGGAAAAGGTTAAAAAGGTAGTTAACACGGATGATCTGGAAAAACAGGTTCACATAATTGAAAAAATGATCGAGGAAGATTATAACTCTGTAGAGGTAGCGGCAGCCCTTCTTAAGATCCTTATGAACAGAGAAACTAATATGGATCCATCCTCTGATGAATTTGGAGATACTGGGGCAAGTTCTGGCATGGTCCGGTTCTTTATAAACATCGGCCGCAAAGATCGGGTCAAGGCAAAGGACATAGTAAGGGCCATAGGTGATAAAACCGGCATTTCTAGTGCATCCATAGGTAGAATAGATGTGTTTGATAAATTTTCATTTGTAGAGGTTCCTGAGTCCAGTTCCAGGGAAGTTCTTTCAGTAATGAGGGGCAGCAAAATAAGGGGTAGATCAGTTAATATGGAACCTGCCAATAAAAGGGAAGATTAATTATTTCCTTTTATTTTTTAGGTTTATTTCCTTTTATTTTAGTAAAATTTTTCAGCACGGATTATTTTAGTAAAATCTTTAACACGGATTTTTGACTTTAGGACGATTTAAATGGGTTTTCCTTTTTTTTATTTTATTCCTTTATTTTTATTATAATCTTTTTAGCACTGATCTTTGACTTTAGGTCGATTAAAAAGCTTTAAAGAAAGATTTAAAAGACTTTAAAAAAGAAAATTTAAGCTTTAAATAAGATTAAAAGATTTAAATTTTAAAGAAGATTAAAAGATTTAAAAAATTTCGGCTAAAAAAAAAGAAAGATAAAAAAAATAAAAAGTTTATCCTAAATATTAGATTAGGCACGTTTTACATTGCTTTACCGTCTCTGCAGAAGACACCCGCTGGTTCGCCATTTTCTAAGTCGTATTCTTCCCACATTGGACATTTAGGACACTGACACTCTTTGCTTGGGTCAATATCAGTGCAGGTTGCGTTTCCGGTGCTGCAATACACTCCCGGTACGTCTTCCGGTGTGGGATTCATTTCCTCTTCGCTTTGCATCATTTCCTGCAACTTAATTAACTTTTCTTTGGCACAATCGCTTTCTGCCTGTACAGGACAGGTTGGGCAGAGACATTTCTGGACGTTTTCTACATTGAATGCTATATCAGGACTCATCCTTGCAGTTTCTGGTTCTGCTATTGGTTCTGGCTCTGTTGCTGGTTCTGCCATTGCTTCTTTTGGCTGGCCTTTAATTGCCACTCCAACGATTCCCCCGATTAAACCAAGTATTAAAAAGATTATAAATGCTACGATAGCCCCTATAATGGCTGCAACTGCGGTAAGTGCTCCAGTTGATCCGGTGTAACCTGCGGTAATAGCTGCTGTTGAAATAGCAGCCCCTAACAGTAATACTGTTATTAAAGTAAATATGAACCCGGCTATACCTGCTGAAAGTCCTCCGTCGACGATTGCGTCAACATATTTACCGCCACCAATCATATAACCGACTACAATTCCACCTATTATCGGCGCTAACAGACCTAAAAATGGAACAAAAAGCCCAATAATAGCTAAAACTAGTGTAACAACAAATCCCATTCCAATTGCTTTCCAATCAAACATTCTTATCCCCCCATTGCATATTTTAAATGGTAGATCTTAAATTTATAAGACCTCAACATCGTTATTTATTCATTTTATATAATTTATTATTTCCTATTTTGGGAAGAATAAGAGGTTATATTTTTGAATAAAGTTGTATTGTTGGAAAATTTGCAAATAAAAAAAATAATTTTTAATTTTTATTCATAAAAGGGCTTTAAAGCATCAGCAACCAGGGAAGCCACGGAAATCACACTTACATCAGAACGCAGGGTATCGGTGGCAATCACATCATCCACACCGGCAGCGAATAGTTTAAGCAGGGCATCTTCCACCAGTACCGGGTGGACACAGGCCACCACCACCTTACTGGCACCCAGTTCCTTTAAAATGTTTGAAGCATTCACGATGGTGCCCCCGGTGCTTATAATGTCGTCTATTATAACTGCTTCATAACCTTCTATATCCAGGTCTTTTGCTTCGGTTTCAACCTCTTCCGGTGATAACCGGGTTTTATTCAGGTGATCGCATTCACATCCAAGAATCCCGGCGATCTCCTCTGCAAATCCCAGGGCACCCCGGTCAGGGGCAACAATCAGGGGGTTTTCGAATTTATTACCAATATATTCGGCGATTAAGGGCATTGCAGATAGGTTATATGATTCTATGTTAAAAAGGTCGCGTATCCCGTCCTCATGGAGGTTTATGGAGAAGATATGGGATGCGCCTGCAGCTTCAATTAAATCTGCAATAACAGCGGCTGAGACAGCTTCACCCGATTTAAAACTCTTTTCCTGCCTTCCATATCCGAAGTATGGAATTACAACCTTTATATCTTCAACACCCATGTTTTTCAGGGTTTTAAGGATTAGAAAGAGTTCTATTAGGTTTTGATCCTGAGGATAGCCTGTGGATTGTACCACAACTGCGTTTTCATTAACATCTCCCTTTATTCTAATGTATCGTTCACCGTCGGGAAATTTACGGGTTTCTAATGGGCACAGTGTTTCACCTAAATGCCAGGCAATCTTAGCGGCCAGCTTTTGCGAAGCAGATCCTCCTATTATCAAAACAACCACCTCTATTTTTATGTCCTCTAAAAATTCATTTTCATCTCAAAATCATCATATGCATGATAATGATTTCAGAAAGAAACGTTTAAATCTTTTAAAAGTCTGTCACGTTCTTCTTTCAATTTTTTTAGAACATATTCATCGTAATCTTCTTTTTTTTCCATATAAGCTATGGTATGGGTTATTGCTTCAAGGTTGGCTTCTTTGATGTTTATTGGCACGTTTTAACCCCTCTTTCTAAATTAATTATATTTCTGTAGACATCTTATAAATATTGTTTGGAATAAACTTTGTCTTACCACGCTCTTATCAACTTTCATTCTAACTTATCTTTGAAATCAACACTTTTGTATAAGACCACATTTAAAAACAGTTAAAAATAAAATAAAATTTGAGTGATAATATTAAGAACAGGATTAAAAAAAAATATTTTTTAACCTGTTTTTTTAAAATATCTTAAAAGTTTTTTTTTCAAGCTGTTTTATATTTTTTATTATTAATTCTAACCTTTTTGTTAATTCCTGATCGCTTACGTTTGTATATTAGTTTTTATCCAATGATTTAATATGATCAACATGAATTAATATGATGTAAACAATTTATTAACTCGGTTATTCCAATGGAGCATTAAAAAAATTAATTTAAAGAATTTTTTAGTTATTATTTTTGATAATGATTACTGAATATTTCTCATTATCAAGAAAAAAATAAAATTAATTTTTAAATTTAGTTAAAACTTAATTTGATTTTGTTAAACTTCAATTTAATCCTTAAATTTATTGCTCCTAAATTTAATATGATAAAAATATAGATATATAAAAGAAATACAATTAAGAGGTGGATTGATGCACGAACTTTCCATGGCCGACGCTATGGTGAAGACCATACTGGACGTTGCAGAAAAAAACAAAGCAGAAGAAATCATAGAAGTGACCATAGAAATAGGTAAACTTACCATGCTTAACCCGGAGCAACTTAGATTTTTATTGGATGTTTTAAGTGAAGATACACTCCTGCAGGGTTCAAAAATTATTATAAATGAAATACCAGTTGAAATTAAGTGTAATTCATGTGATTTTAAAGGATCAACGGATTTGGATGATTCTGATCATTATCTGGCTATAGTAGTATGTCCCCAGTGCGGTGAAAGGGATTTGGAAGTAACTGCCGGAAGGGAATGTAATGTTCAAAAGATTAAGATAGAAAAAAGTGATGAAGAAGAAGAAAAGTGATGAAGATGCATAAAATTGCGGAAGTAGAGATACAGCACGATATTATGGTGGCTAACCGAAAGTTGGCCCAGAGAAATCAGAAAATACTGGATAAATCAAATGTTTTTGCAGTAGATGTTTTAGGGGCCATAGGTTCTGGTAAAACATCCCTTATAGAAGCCCTTATCCAAAATATGGGCCATAAAATAGGGGTTATAGCTGGTGATGTCATCAGTAAGTTTGACGCCGGAAGATTTCAAAAATACCAGGTACCGGTGGTCGGATTAAATACTGGAAAGGAATGCCATCTGGACGCCCACCTGGTGGAGCACGCCCTGGGAGACCTGCCCTTGGATGAAATAGACCTTCTTTTCATAGAAAATGTGGGGAATCTCATCTGTCCGGTGGATTTTGACCTGGGAAGTCATCTGCGAATGGTGGTGATCAGTGTAAGCGAGGGAGACGACACAGTGGAAAAACATCCCCTGATCTTCAAGGACGCAGACCTGGTGGTTATAAACAAGGTGGACATAGCCGAAGCAGTTGGTGCCGACCAGGAGAAGATGGTTCAGGATGTTAAGGACCTTAATCCCGATGTAACGGTCATAAAAAGCAGCCTTAAAACTGGAGAAGGACTCGAAGAGATTATAGATACCCTTGAAAAAGTTATTCAAAAAAATTAGTTTACAAACTTTGAAATTGATTTTTAGATATTTCCCTGGTTAAATTGAAATTTTAATTGTTTAAAGTTTTTAAATGATTTATAGAAGATTTAATGCTGTTCAACGATTTGTATGGAACTGTCCAACGGTTTGTATGGAACTGTTCAACGATTTGTATGGATTTAAGCTGTTTAAATGATTTATAAGAAACTTAAAGTTTTTTCAAATAGTTATAGGGAATTTAAAGCTGTTTAAATGATTTATGGGAACTTAGGGCTGGTGATGGAATTTGAAAGTTTGGTTTGACCTTGTAAATGCACCGCATGTTCGTTTTTTCAAAAGTATAATTGATTTTTTGGAGAATGAGGGTGAAGAAGTCTTCATAACCGCCCGTAAATTTGGAGACATCCACAGACTTCTGGATTTATTTGGAATTCATTACACCTCCGTGGGGAGGCATGGAGTTACCCTGGAAGAGAAGCTTTTAGCAAGTACAGATAGGGCTTATCAGCTTTCGAAGATAATAGCCACAGAAAAACCTGATGTGGCGGTTTCTAAACACTCCATTGAGCTTCCCAGGGTATCGTGGGGTATGGGAATCCCTACGGTCTACGCGCTGGACAACGAACATGCTAAAGCTGCAAACAAGCTCACACTCCCTCTTTGCAATCGGATAATAATCCCAGAGGCCATTAATGTCTGGGATGTTTTGGAAACCGGTGCAGATCCTAACTCCCTGGTTAGATACAAGGGTACATCAGAATTAACACATTTAAAAGATTTTAAATACAATCCTGATATCTTTGAAGACCTGGATCTTGATCTGAAGAAAGATAAGACAATACTAATGAGACCAGAGCCGTCGCTTGCATCATATTTAGATGCAGATTGCACAAAATCAGTTTTATCGCCTTTGGTTGAGCCTTTGAAAAATTTTGCCAACATTCTGGTTATTCCCAGATTTAGGGAACAGCAGGAAATATTTGATACGGAAAACGTTCACCTTATAAAACCGCCGGTGGATACCTTCAGTTTAATGAAAAGGTGTGACCTGGTCATCGGTGCCGGGGGAACCATGAACCGGGAGGCAGCGCTTTTAGGCACCCCGGTTATATCGTGTTACCCGGGAAAACTCCTGGCTGTAGATGCTTATTATATTGAAAAGGGGTTCATGAACCGTTCCACAGATGTGGGTGAGATAATCGATATGGCGTTGGAGCTTTTAATGGATAAAGATGGGAGAGAAGAGCTAGAAACCGATGATCTCTTTGATATAATTATAAAAAATATCTATGAATCTGCAGGTAAGTAGGAAAATTGCAGAATCAAATATTTGATCTATAAGATATTTTGATCTAAGAATAAAAATTATAAAGAATAAATATTGCTCTAAATTGTTAAAACAGTGGACTGGCCGGGATTTGAACCCGGGGCCTCCGCCATGCCAAGGCGACGCTCTACCACCTGAGCTACCAGCCCTTATAATAAAATTTGACTTCGTGATATTTAAAGTTAATGCTATTTTTAATCTCAGCTGGAGGAATATAATGGATGATTTTACGATAAGAAGCGTGAGGGAGGAGGATTTTTTAAAAATAGCTGAAATTGCCAAAAAATGTCCTCCTATGGCTACTGAGAGAAACTCCATATACCATATATTCACCAAGTTCTTTAAAAAAACCTCTCTGGTGGTTGAAAAATCAGATGGTGAGGCTCTTGGATTTCTTATAGGTTTCATATCCCAAGATGATCCTGCTGATGCCTATCTCCACATTATTTGTGTGATTCAGAACTTTAGGGGAAGAGGTATAGCCAGAGGGATGATGCAAAGATTTCTGGAAACTGTATCTAAAAGCGGATGCAGAAGGGTTTATCTCATCACCAGACCACAGAATAAAACTGCAATTAACTTTTATAAAGGATTCGGCTTTAAAGTAGACAAAACAGGAGAAATCATTGAAATAAATGGTTTAATGGCGGTTAGGGATTATAACGGCCCTGGAGATCACAAAGTAGTTTTCTACAAACTACTAGAATAAATTCTTCATAAAGTTTTTAAACCGATTCATTTAAATAGTATATATCACAACTGGCTGATAAAATATAAATTTGATATACAAACTGGCCGATATACAAAATTTAAAATTTACAAATTAAATTCATATGGAACATTAATTGAATTATGGAACATTAATTGAATTAAAATCTGTTATTAAAAACTAAATTACAATATTAAATTGATATATTAAGAATTTAATCGTATCTAAATTAACCATATAGTTTTGTGAGGTAAGATTTAATGGCTTTGGTTGCTGGGAATCATTTTCAACTAATAATAGAAGTGGCAATTATATTGCAGATAGGGATAATGTTTATTTTGAACGTGGTCCCCCTATCTTTAAGTGCGGTTTTACTGGTGGCCCTGGCCCTGGGTGTTGGGTTAACAGTTATATTTGGATTTGACTCTCTCTCCCTTTTCCTGCCGGGTTTCACTCATCACGAGTTCACCCACCCCTATGGGGCCATAGCCCTCCTGGCAATAGTAACCTCCCTGGCAGGGCTTTACATAATGGAAGAGGTAGGAATCCAAACCAGGGGGCTTAAAAACTTTGTAATACTCCTTATGATTCTTATAACGATTGCGGGGGGTTTGATGCATAGATCTTTCCTTCTTTTATGGTTATTAGGAATTTTAATAGGGTATTTCATCATATCAAAATCTTTCCGCCAGAAAGCAGTGTTCACCGTCAAAAGAGTGATCATGGTAGTGGCTGTGGTTATAGTTAGCTTCGGATCCCTGGAAATAGTGTCCAGATTATTAGATATGCCCATATTCAGCCCACTTTTAAGGTTGGAAAGGATTGATCAATTCGCTTTACCCAGTCTGGAAATAGTCCTTAAAAATACAACGCTACTGGGACACAATCCAGCATCCTCATTTTGGGGAAATGAGTCTCAAGGATTTGCTGATGGATACATATCCTTGCCTATTAACCTTATAATGGCATTTGGTTTATCATTCCCCTTATTCTACGGCATCCTGGTTACTAAGAAGGATGTTATAGATTACTTTCTGCCGGGGATCTTTGGGATCAGTTATGACTTTGGATATCTTACCTTGATCTTCCTCTTGGGTTGGTGTATTCTGGTGTTCTTTTTAGGATTTAAGATATTAAGCATCTATCGAGAAAAAAGGGAGAAGGGTAGCAAGAAATTTCTGGGAAGAGAGGCTCTGCTTATAGGTTCTTTAACTGCGTTCATTGCCCAAGCTCTGATAGGATTGTTCTTAATAAATCGTTCCATAAATGGAACGGCTTTGCTGACCTTTTTATTTTTAAGCGCCATGGTAGTGGGGCACATCGTGTTAGTGAAAGAAAATCTCCGCGAAAAAATTGAAGGAGGAAGAAGATGAAAAAAGCTTTGATATTGTTGGGATGTCCTGAAGCACCGTCTCAAACACCTATGGCTCTATATTCCACATATAAACTCACCAAAATAGGTTATGAGGTTACCATTGCCAGTACCCCCTCAGCAATGAAGCTCCTGGAAGTTTCGGATCCTGAGGGTTTCTACGTAAAGAAAAAGATTGACATTGAATCCTGCCTCGAAGACTTGGAGGAAGGTTCCTTTGACCTGCTCCTGGGATTTGTGCATAAAGATGCAGCGGTTTCCTACTTCGTAACCTTCTACCATATCCTGAATACAGCCTCTATGGCTCTAGTCTTTGAAAAGGATTCAGAAATTCTGGAAAAAATGGAAAAGGATCTAAAGGAAAGCACAGACGCAACTGTAATATCGGCCAGGGCCTATCACAACCCCACACCGCTGAGGGTTAAATTTGACAGAGCAATTAAGGGGCTGGAGGATTAAAATGTCTTTCTGTCTTGAAACTTATTTACGGGAATCCGCAAATTTTGAGATACTTATCTCTCAGGCTGGTTTTAAGGAATGCAAGAAGATCATTGAGGAACATTCTCCTGAAATAATCCCGGTTAAAGCCGGAGAAAAGATATTGGGGGTCAGGATCATAGGACTGCCCCCTATTCCCATCGGAATCAATGAAGAGAAGGGAACCATCACCTTGCCCTACACCAAGCCATGTTATGGGACATCGGTGGTGGAGTTACCGGTGAAAAAAGAGGAGATTGATAAGATTAAAGCTGTAGGGATTAAATAGCTTATTTCAAGATTATAAACAGTTTAAACTATTTTAATGGTCTGAAAATGTTTTTTTGAATTAGTTTTGTCCTACATTTTTGAACTACTTATTAATTTTTTGAGAAAGTCTCCATATCCAAATTTTTTTTTGATTACATTATTAGTCCCTAAATTTGATTTAATTATTAGTCCTTAAAGTTTTCCATTATAGCGAGGATTTTCTGCCTATATTTTAGTTTTACCTATACATATTTATTTAAAATTTTACCTGTATAATTTAATCCATTTAAAAAAAAAATTTGATTTTGTAAAGAAAATTTGATTTTCCATAAATATTGATTTTTCACACAAAAGAAATTTGATGTCCATTTTATATATCAGCAAAATCATAAATTTTATGGATAAAACTTATATAAAGATAACAAATCAAAAATTTAGAGGTTTAACATGTTAACTACCGTGGTAGGAAGTTACCCTGCACTTACCCAGGAACCTTCATCCTTAAATGACAAAATATCTGCTTTCATGGGGAGCTACGACCCTTACCAGTCAGCTTTGGAGCTGGCAGTGCAGGACCAGGTGAAGGCGGGTGTGGACCTTATATCTGACGGCCAAGTCAGGGGGGACATGCTGGAGATATTTGCCAGGTCCATTCCCGGCATGGTAGTGGAGGATAGAACCCCCAAAATTTTGGGGAAAATAAGGCCGACAACCCATCCTATAGGGGCTTCGGATCTGATGCTGGCAATGAAAACTGCCCAAAAAATTTCACCAGATTTCAAAAACCGCCAGCAGCTTCTTTCCGGAAACAAATTCAATGAGAAATTCAAGGGCATTAAAGGAATTGTAACCGGCCCCACCACCCTGGTATTATCATCCCGGATAGAAGGATTTTATAAAAAAGATAAAAAAGAGAAGGCCATAATCGACCTGGCAGAGGCCCTTAAAAAGGAGGTGGGGTATCTGAAAGATGCTGGTGCCTCAGTTATACAGATAGATGAACCTTTTTTATCCACTGGAATGGCAGATATGGCCACCGCCAAAAAGGCGGTAGGAATAATAGCTAAAGATCTGGACGTTCCGCTTTCAATGCACGTATGTGGTGATGTAGCTGATGTTTTAGGTGATCTTTTGAAATTTGAAGTGGATATTGTGGACTGTGAATTTGCAGGAATTCCCGCAAACCTGGACGCCCTGAAAAAACAGAACCTTGAAAATAAAAAAATAGGTCTGGGATGCATAGACACAAAAACAGAGCGGGTTGAAGAGACCGAAGAGGTATTAAATCTCATAAAAATGGGTATTGAAATAGTTGGAGAGGATAATATGATTTTAGACCCGGACTGCGGTATGAGAAAGCTTTCTCGTGATGCGGCGTTCTCCAAGCTCAAAAAAATGAAGGAGGCAGTGAAATGGCTATCTTGATTAAGGCACCCAACATAACCTGGGGGTGGGAGACCCTGGTAAAAAAGGTTATGGCCAGCGGTGTGGAAATAAAGGATGAAAGGGGTTCTCTTACCAAGGAACTTCTAAACACGGTGGTAACCATAAAAAATATCCGGGAGACAGAGCCACCAGAAGGATATTTCTGGAGCGGCGAGAAGCTTGAAATATATTCAGAGCAGTTTTTAAGCGATGATAAGCAGGGATTCATCTATACCTACGGTAACCGGCTTAGAAAACACTTCCAAGGTGTTGATCAAATTCAAGAGGCCATAAATAGACTTAAAAACTTCCGTGAATCAAGAAGAGCCATATCAGTAACCTGGGATCCCACCGTTGATACAAAAAATGATGAAGTGCCATGTATGATGCTGGTGGATTTCAAAGTGAGGGATGGAAAGCTGAACACCACCGGATTGTGGAGATCACACGACATATATGGCGCCTGGTTCCCCAACGCGGTTGGACTGAGTAATTTAGCTAAATATGTGGCAAAAAAGGTTGGTGTGGACCTTGGAACTCTTACCATCCAGTCTATAAGCGCCCACATATATGAAGTTAATTTTGAAGAGGCTGAAGCAGTTTAAATCTTTTTAAAAAATTTTTTCCCAATTTTATGGTCCGGATTATGAGAAAAATTAAATAAAAAGACTTAAAAATATGGATGGATTAACAGAAATTGTGAATGATTTAACAGAGATTGTGGGTGGATTATCAGAGATTGTGGGTGGATTATCGGAAAATTGTGTGGATTAAACATAAATTTTCATTAATTGAAGCGATTTCTCATTAATTTAGGTAATTTCTAATCAATTGAGGTGATTTAATGGTAAGTGTCAATTTAGAAGCTAAAAAGACAGTAGATCTAATGATAGAAAATGCAGATGAGCTCAACATAGCTGTTGAAAAACTTGAAAACGGTTCAACGGTAATAGACGCCGGTGTAAATGTAAAAGGAAGCTTTAAAGCTGGTGAACTTTATACTAAGGTTTGTCTGGGTGGACTGGCAGATGTGGGCATCTCCATACCCGGAGACCTCTCTGAAAACTTTGCATTACCGTCAGTTAAGATAAAAACTGACTTCCCTGCAATATCAACCCTGGGATCCCAGAAAGCCGGCTGGTCGGTTAGCGTGGGAGATTTCTTTGCCCTGGGATCAGGACCTGCCCGGGCCCTGGCCTTAAAACCCGCTGAAACCTATGAAGAGATCGGATATAAGGATGATGCAGATCTGGCCATACTGACTCTGGAAGCTGACCAGCTCCCCGGAGCTGATGTAACCGATGCCATAGCAAATGATTCTAATGTTTCACCTGAGAATGTTTATGTCCTGGTGGCACCTACCGCCTCTCTGGTGGGCTCCATCCAGATATCTGGAAGGGTGGTGGAGAACGGTACCTATAAGATGCTGGAATTCCTGCATTTCGACGTTAACAAGGTGAAACATGCGGCAGGCATAGCCCCCATAGCACCAGTAGACCCCGACGGACTCAAGGCTATGGGTAAAACCAACGACGCAGTCTTATTCGGTGGAAGAACTTATTACTATGTGGAATCAGAGGAAGGAGACGATGTTAAATCCGTGGCTGAAAATCTACCATCATCCGCATCTGCAGGTTACGGTAAACCATTCTACGACGTGTTCAAGGAAGCTGAATTCGACTTCTACAAAATAGACAAGGGCATGTTCGCCCCGGCAGAAGTGGTTATAAACGACCTTCGCACCGGAGAAGTCTTCAAAGAAGGATATGTGAACACACCACTTCTGATGAAGTCATTTGGATTATAATAGATTAAATAGATTTAAATAGATTTAAGATATCTTTTTTAAGATATCCTTCTTTTTTAAGATATCCTTCTTTCTTAAGATATCCTTCTTTTTTAAGATATCCTTCTTTTTTTGGATATCTTTTTTTTTATTTATTCTCTAAATTTTTGTTTATGTTGTCAAATTTTTTTAATTTTTTTTTTTAAGTTAAATTTCTGATTAAAAAAAAGTTTGATTCTAAAAAAAATAAAAAAATAAGCTGACAATTAATTTTCACTAAATTCTCAGCCCGTTATCTGTTGTATATTGCCGGCACCATTCACCTGTTTTGTTACCTGGGGATTGCCGATATAAGAAATTGCCCCCGCTCCATTTATCATGGCGTTCAGCCGGTCAGATACTCTAACGGTAGCTTTTCCCGCCCCGTCAACAGATATGGTCAAAGTTTTACTGATTAGGTCCTTTGCGTTATATTCGCCTGCTCCAGAGATGTTAATGGTCTGATCATTAACATTTCCGGCAGTATTCATTTTCCCGGCCCCATCAATTTTGATGGTGAGCGTGTTGGCTGTTAAATTTGTTATATTGCCTTCTCCAGCTCCATTGATTCTGATGGTTAAATTGTCGCTGTTCAGGTTATTGGACTGGATTTTTCCAGCGCCTGAAATGTCAATAGAGCTTAGATTTTTGACGGTTAGATAATAATTAATGGGTTTGGTTGGTACTATCAGATTTTTATCAAAGCTTATCTGCAACTGATTGTTGCTCACCTGGGTTTTTATATTGGGCGCGACGTTGTCTTCAGCTTCAACGGTGAGAGATTCTGTACTGCCCTGGGTTATAATAAGAGTGCCTGTAGCATTAAGTGCTACTTGATTGAAACCGCTGACGTTTTTTGTTTCATTTATTACTTTTCCAGATCCTGAATTTTGTCCTATGCATCCGGAGGCAGCTATAATTCCGCAAAATAGGATGGCTACCAAAATATATTTTCTCATTACCTTACCCCCTGATTCTTAATCAATTAAAACTTATATTCTCTTGTTGAATAGTTTAAAAAAACTTTTATAAGAATTTTTTCATTAATCTTGTTTCGGGGAACTGATTAAAAAATTTCCAAAATGTTTAATAAATTAAATTTAAAACATATATATCAAATTATAAACAATTCAATTCCATTAAATAATAATTTCAGCAATAATTGATTTCAGCATTAATTAATAATTAATTTCATTAGTAATTAATTCATTAAAATAGCTAACTTCATTAATTCAACTTATTATCGGGGCTTAAAATGAAAATAGGAATCTGTGATACGACCTTTGCCAGAGTTGACATGGCCAAATATGTATTAGATGAAATCAAAATGCAGGTAGGTAATATAAAATTTATAAGGCGCACCGTGCCTGGTATAAAGGATTTGCCGGTGGCATCAAAGAAGTTGATAGAAGAGGAGGGCTGTGATCTGGTCATGGCCCTGGGAATGCCGGGTCCGGAGAAGATCGACAAGACCTGTGCCCACGAAGCCTCCACGGGACTTATATATGCTCAGCTCATGACCAACACCCATATAATAGAGGTTTTTGTCCATGAAGATGAGGTACTGGATGAGAAAGACCTCAAAGAGCTCGCTGAAAACAGGGCCAGGGAACACGCCCAAAATGTGGTTAAGATGCTGTTTAAGCCGGGGACACTGGAAAAAGAAGCAGGAAGAGGCATGAGAGAAGGAAGGCCTGATGTGGGGCCAGTATCTTAATTTAAACCCAAAGTCAGTTTTCATCATCTATTTCCTTTGTTTCAAATAAGCTTCTTATCTTCAAATAAACCTTTCATTTTGATAAATTGATAATCTGAGCATTAAATCAGCTGTCATTTGTGGATAACCACCAAATAATTCCGTTTCATCCTTTTCATAGATATTCTAGATATAATAATAAATTTTTCAGTTAAATTGATATAAAAGATGGAATATAGATATAAATTGAATTCAAGGAAATTTAATTGGAATTTGTATCGAATATGGAAATAGCCATGGGGTGAAAAGGATGAAAGATGAGGTATTTTTTAGTAAGGGAATGATACATCTTAAAGAGGACTATCCGGACCTATATAAAGCCAGTGTAGAATTAAATGATGCAGCATACAATGGAAAAGTTTTGGACTATAAATCCCTGAAACTGATAGCCATAGCTATAACTGCTGCTTCCTCTGACGACCGGGCCGTTAAAAAACAGATGATAAGCGGTATGCAGGAGCTGGGAATTTCCAAGGATGAAATAGTAGATGTTTTAAGAGTGGTCCTTTTAACTGCTGGGAAACCCGCCTTTACCAAAGCCATCAAGATTTTATATAAAATAACTGATTAAAACTCTTGAATGCAGGTTATTTTTGAATCATATCTTAAAATACCAGGCTATTTTGAATTATGGTCTTTGAGAGTACTAATGCTAACTTCCATTTTTTAAATGGGTATTAGTAACCCTAAAACATTTTCTTTCTTTTTATTTATTAAAGATTTAACCATTAAAGAGGTTAATTAAAGAATTTAAGATCAAAAGCTAATTAACAGTATTTAAATTTATTTTTGAGGAGATATCATGGTTGATCAGTACAGCATTCCCTTAGAAGAGTTTAGCCTGGGAGAATACCAGGAGATTTTGGAATCGACCCCCATTTTACCTGGAAGAAAGACATTAAAAGAGGATGTTTCTCAGAGGTTTGAAATATCCGCTCTAAAGAGATCAAAAACTTGAAAGAACTCTTGGAAAAGGTAAAAACCAAAAAAAGGTTGAAAGAATTCTCTAAAGAGACCGGTCTGAGCGAGGAATATCTGGTGATACTGCGACGGGATATAAAGAGCTACTTATCAAAAACTGTTTATTTAAAAGATTTTCCAGGAGTTAACTTGAAATACGTTGAAAATCTGACCGGTATTGGTATTAAAAACTCTAAAAATCTGTTTGAAAGATCCAAAGCCCTAAAAGAGAGGGATCCATTATCAGAAGAAGCAGACGTGCCTTCAGAGGATTTACTGGAACTGGTGAAATTATCTGATCTGGTCAGAGTTAATGGGGTGGGCGCCCTTTTTGCCAGGATGATCTATGAAACCGGAGTGGATACCACAGAAAAGGTGGCGAACGCCTCTCCAGAAAGTTTATTCTCTAAGCTGGAAGCTTTAAATAAGGATAAAAGATATACTAAGGCGAAGTTTACCTTAGAAGATATCCGCTATTTTTATAAACTTTGCTAAAAGATTGCCTAAGGTGATTGAGTATTAATTTAGATTCTAAAGATGAATGGACCTTTGGGAATAAACACAATTTTTGCAAAATAAACATAACCTTTTTAAATAGACCTGACCAATATTGATCACCGCCAAATTAGGCGATTTTAACCTACTTTTTTTGGGACCCGGTCCCATGGATGTGGCGCAAGCTGAACAAAAGAGGTGTTTTAATGTACAAATATATACGAGATGCATGGAAAAATCCAGATAACTCCTACGTGAAGGAGCTGATGCAGAAGAGAGCTCCTGTATGGAGGAAAGAAAGCGTAATAGAAAGAATAGAGAGACCAACCCGACTCGACCGAGCAAGATCCCTGGGTTACAAGGCTAAAAAAGGCTATGTACTGGTAAGAACCCGCGTCCGCCGAGGTGGAAGGAGAAAAACCAGATTCACAGCAGGTAGAAAACCTAAAAGGCAGGGTGTTAAAAAGATCACCCCTAAGAAGTCCATTAAAAGGATGGCTGAGGAAAGGGTTGCCAAAAAATATCCTAACCTGGAAGTCTTAAACTCTTACTGGGTCTGGGAAGACGGTAAATTCAAATTCTTTGAAATAATTCTGGTGGATCCCAACAGCCCGTCAATAAAAAACGATCCCAATATCAACTGGATCTGTGAGAAGCAGCATACGGGCAGGGTCTTCAGAGGCCTTACCAGCGAAGGCAAAAAGTCAAGGGGCCTTCGAAATAAAGGTAAAGGGGCTGAAAAGGTCAGATAGAAGATGATTCATAACATCTCCTACCGAACATTTGTTTATGGCACAGAAAACGAGGAAAAGGTGAGAGAAGCCATTAAAACACTTTTCCCCTTATCCTCACCTCATTGTGAAATCACAGAAGGCTACTATAAAAATCCGGTTTTGATCCTTTACGATAAAATCGATAAAAAAAGAGATATAAAAGATTTTATCAAAAAACTGGATCAAATAGAGCTTTCTGACAAAAAAAAGATTTTAAACCAGCTAGAAAATAAGATGGATGATAAAGGAAATCTTTTTCTTAGATTTGATAAACAGAAGGCCTATTTGGGTGATCTGAAAATAGTGGAACACGGAGATTCCATACACCTTAAAGTTAAGATGGCAGCATACCCCGCCAAAAAAGAAGTCGCCCTTAAACTGGCCCGGAAACTGTGGTGTGACTAGATGTTTTTTGATTTCCATATCCATGGAAACATAGAATTGGTAAAAGAAGCAGAAAGATTGGGATATTCTGGTGTTGCCCTGGTCAATGGGGACCATAATAACCATAAATCCCCTGGAAGAGACCGCAACCATCATTCTTCTGAATTTAACAACCATCATCCTCCGGAAGGTTACAAAAATCATCCTCCTGAACCGGGGATAGGGGTAGGACCTCCCGAAATCCAGATCCTGAATGGTGTTGAAATCCATCCCAAAAACTCTCAGGACTTGAAAAGAAAGTTACAGAAATTCAGAAAAAAAGCAGACGTTTTAATGGTGCACGGCGGTGATCTGAAGATTAATCGGGCCGCCTGTGAGGATCCCCGGGTAGATATACTTTGCCATCCCTACCGCGCCAGGAGGGACAGCGGGGTAAATCATGTCCTTGCTAAAAAAGCCGCGGAGAACAGGGTAGCAGTTGAGTTTAATCTGAAATATCTCTTTAAAACCAGATTTTCTCATCGTTACAGAGTTTTAAGCCAGTTCCGGGACATTTTGAAGCTTCAGAGAAAATTCAAATTTCCCCTGATCATCACCAGCGGTGCCCATTCTATCTATGATCTCCGATCTCCCTTCGATGTTATGGCCCTGACCAGATGTTTTGGAATGAATAAGGAAGAAGCATATACTGCTCTATATGAAACTCCCAGGCAGATAATTGAAAAAAACAGATTAAAAGGCAGGATAATAGCGGAAGGGGTTGTTTTAGTTGAATAGTTATTTTTTTGGATAATTCAAATTATTTAGATAACTAAAATCATTAGATGTAATTCAAAATTATCAGATAAATCAAATACAGATTTTTTAAAGAATTATAATATAAATTTAATCAACAATTATTTGATATAAAATACAATTACTGGACATAAAATACTTTTACAACAATATTACTGGATCAGATGGTTATGAAGCTCAAGATACTACCCCCTCACCTCCGTAACAAAAAAAGATACCTGGCCTTTGAAGTTATATCCCAGAAACCACTCACCAGGGAAGATGTAATATACCTCATCTGGGAGGCGGCGGCAGGTCTCTATGGTGCCTGTGGTACCAGTAATTTTGATTTGTGGGTTGTAAAAATTTGGAACTGTGATGTTCCCCACAAAAATGTTTTAAAAGGAATGCTTCGGTGTAATAGGGCGGAAATTGATGCTGTCAGAGCCATAATCCCAAATATTACCAGATTTAAGGGTGGAAAGGTGGTTTCTCATACCCTTGGAATTTCAGGAACCATAAAATCTTCAACAAAAAAGTTTATTAAACTAAAAGAATAACATCATTAAATAGTTTGACTAAATACATAATTTTATAGAATATCTAATCCAACTGAATCAGATTAATCCAAGTAATTAAATTTCATTTCTATATTAAAAAAAATAATTGAGAGGTATATGTATGCAACCATTTGCAACGCAAGGATACGACAGGGGTATAACAGTATTTAGCCCTGACGGAAGATTATTTCAGGTTGAATATGCAAGAGAAGCTGTAAAAAGAGGTACAACCTCTTTGGGTGTGAAATCAGCTGAAGGTATTGTGCTGGTGGTGGATAAAAGACCAACCAGCAAACTGGTGGAGCCTAAGTCCATAGAAAAAATATTCCAGATCGACGAACATATCGGCGCAGCCACCTCGGGACTGGTGGCAGATGCCAGATCCCTTATTGAAAAGGCCAGAATGGAATCCCAGATTAACAAAATAACCTACAACGAACCGATACGTATTGAAAGCCTGGCTAAAAAAATATGTGACTTGAAACAGATGTACACCCAGCATGGAGGAGTCAGACCATTTGGTTCTGCCCTTATAATTGGTGGAGTGAACGAAAAGGGCTGCCGTCTCTTTGAAACCGACCCCAGTGGAGCTTTAATAGAATACAAGGCCACGGCCATTGGTGCTGGCAGACCCATAGCTATGGAAGAGTTTGAAAAGAATTACCAGGAAAACATGACTCTGCAGGAAGCCATGGAACTTGCTTTAGATGCAGTTTATGAAGCAACCGAGGGTAAAACCACCACCGAGAGCGTTGAAATAGCAGTTATAGATGCTAAAACCAAGAAGTTCAAAAAGATAGGTGATGATGAAATAATTGAACATGTTGAAGAACTCCTCATAAGAAAGTCTAAGGAGGAGGAAGAAGAAGAGGAAGAGGAATAGGAAAATGGTTACCCTTGAGGATGCAGTTATAGCTCGATTAGAATACTACGGGGAACATTTTGAGATTCTGGTAGATCCTGATCTGGCATCTGATTTCAAAAGAGGTAAAGAAATAGAATTGGATAAAGTACTTGCCATAGAAGAAGTCTTCAAGGACGCCAAGAAAGGGGATAAAGCATCGGAAGAAGCCATGCTTAAGGCTTTTGAAACCACCGATCCCCTGGAAGTTTCTGCCATCATAATAAAAAAGGGAAATGTCCAGCTTACTGCTCAGCAGCGTAAGGAGATGCAGGAAGAGAAGAGAAAAAATATCATTGCCACCATAAGCAGAGAAGCCATAAATCCCCAAACCAAACTTCCCCATCCAGCAAGAAGGATAGAAATAGCTATGGAAGAATGTAAAATTCATGTTGATCCCTTTAAAAGTGTTGATGAACAGGTGCAAACCGTTCTTAAAGCCATCCGTACCAAAATACCTATCCGCTTTGAAAAGGTTAGTGTTGCTTTAAGGGTACCTGGCGACTTTACCGGGAAGGTTTATGGAGCTATACCCGATTTTGGGAAGATCAAAAAAGAAGAATGGCAGCAGGATGGTTCATGGATAGCAGTGGTGGAAATACCCGGCGGTATGCAGGAAAACTTTTATCTGAGGTTAAATGAGCTTACCCGGGGACAAGTGGAGACAAAGTTGATAAAGTAACCTGAAAATAATTAATTGTCAATAAAAAAATAATTAAATTATCAAATAAACTTCTTTTATTTTTTTGGCACTTAAAGGAGGCAGAATGTGATATTTGTAGAGGATAAAGAAATAGTAGTTCCTGGAGATATTCTGGCAGATGATGATTATCATGCTGGAAGAGGAACTTTTAGGGATGATAATAAAATATGCTCCTCCCTTGTAGGTCTGGTGGCTATAAGGGATAAAAAATTAAGTGTAATACCCTTACAGAGTAAATATATACCAAAAAGAGGGGATGTGGTTATTGGAGAGATTACCGACATCAGATTTTCTATGTGGAATCTGGACATAAACTCCCCATATTCAGGAATTTTACCTGCCTCAGACGTTTTTGGAAAGGAAAAAAGGGATTTAAACAAAACATTTGATGTAGGAGATGTTTTATTTTTAAGAGTAGTAGAAGTAGATGAAGTAAAAAAAGTAAAACTAGGCCTTAAAGGCAGAGGACTGGGCAAATTTAGAGGCGGAATTCTAATTAAAATAACACCCACCAAGGTACCTCGGCTCATTGGGAAGAAGGGGTCCATGATCAACATGATCAAGGATGAAACCCGATGTGATGTGGTAGTGGGACAGAATGGAGTGGTATGGGTCAAAGGCGAACCAACCATGGAAAGAGTAGCTGAGAAGGTTATAAATATGATTCAGGAACAGGCACACACCTCTGGATTAACCGATAGGGTGAGGCAAATGTTGTTAGAACTTCTCGGCAAAGAACCAGTTCCAGATGAAGAGAAACCAGTTCCAGATGAAGAATCAGTCTCAGATGAAGAGAAACCAGTTCCGGATGAAGAGAAACCAGTTCCAGATGAAGAACCAGTCTCAGATGAAGAGAAACCAGTCTCAGATGAAGAACCAGTTCCAGATGAAGAACCAGTTCCAGATGAAGAACCAGTTCCAGATGAAGAACCAGTTCCAGATGAAGAACCAGTTCCAGAT
>JADGNH010000047.1 GCA_017883605.1 Methanobacteriaceae archaeon | reverse complement strand
AAGCAGTATAACCGGATTGTAGATGGGAACTTTCAAGAAATCCAGAAGTAGGATCCAGGCCATACTCTGCAATATTGAAAAGGTTAAAATCGGAATTATTTTACCTATCATCACCATAGAACTGGAAAGGGGGACCATTAAAAGAACTTCAAAGGTTTTCCTCTCCCTTTCACCTACCACACTGTCTGTTACAATATTACTGGCCATGAAAAAGGGTAGAAGCAGAATAAACGGCACAATAAATCCATACATCACTTCAACAAAGTATGAACTGTCCAGGGCAATGGGAACCTTTTGATCATAGCTTTCATCTTTTATCTCCACTAAATTGACTGGATTTTGTATTTTTTGGATTTCAGATTTGTTTATTCCTGCTGCTTCCAGTTTATTTGTTAGTTTAAATGTATTAACTGCATTATCTAACTTTCCTGAAATTACCGGGTAAAAAACGTTGGAGTTGTCTATTTGTAAAGTAAGCTCTCCCTGGGAAGAAAACCCAACTATAGCCACCAATTCGGGCCCTAAAAATTTGTAAACATCCTCTGTATTATTGTAATAGATCAGGCCAAGTTTTTGGGCTTCAAGATCCTGGGCCAGCTCTGATCCTCTTAGATCCTCTGGAATTCCCACTTTGAGGGATGATGTAAACCCATAGGTGTCCAAAAGAGCTGGATCTGTTGCAACAGAACTTACAATGGCCAGACCATACGCTCCTAAAATAATAAATATTTGAACAAAAATTACCAGCAGATATATCCGGTTGGTAACTATGTCCTGGGCTTCTTTTCTAGTAAGAGCTGTGATTTTCATATAATTTTACCATATCATTTAGTTGCTATCCGATTTTAAAACCTTCTTAAAGCCAGTTAATTCAATTATAAGTCTTATTATTCCAGGTCTAGGTCCAAAAACTACATCGTCTCTCTCAAAAAGTTTTATCGAAATCCCGTAGGAGACTGCGCTCACCAGTAGGACGAAAGTGATGGGGATGAAGAACTGCCAGAAGGGAATGGCCTCTCCTGAGAAAAGCCTCATTACCATGGTCATAGGGGAAATATTGGCCAGTAAACTCTGTCCCGAAAGATATGCCAGCGCAGGTACTATTAAAAAACCTACAACCCCAATGTAGGCAAAAGTTATGCCAATACCCGCTTCTTTGTAATTTTTTGCATACGCAGTTACAATGGTGGTTACTCCTATTATGGGTATGGAGGTCATTAAAATTAAAATATAAACTATAATGGGACTTTTAATCTCAAAGCCAGCTGTTAAAAGAATTATCATCCACAGAGCAACCTGCAGGGCTATTATTCCTATTACAGCTATACTTTTCCCTAAAATTATATCAGCCGGTGATAGGGGCATGGCCATTAGTATCTCCCCGGTTTTTCTCTCTTTTTCCCCCACCACACTATCAATCACCATATTACCAAAAAGAAACAACGGCAGGAAGAGGAGTATGGCGATCATGGCCTTCCTTATGATCTGAAGTGAAAGTGGCTCCCCAGTGTTCTCTTGATTAACCACTGTTTGTGTGGTGTTTTGAGGAGTTAAAGAATCTATCCACGAAGTTGAAATAGCATTAGCCATTATTTTAGCCGTTGCATTCACTTCATCCCTTATTACACTCCTTTTGGGGTCGCGGTAGTCCAGGTAGAGTTCTACATTTATGGTTTCCATACGATTGATTCTATCCAGGGAATCCTCTGAAACCATGACGAAACCGGTGGTTTTACCCTCCTCCAATCTCTTCACAGATGTGTTAGAATTAGATGCCTTTATATCTATGATCTCTGGGTTTATGTACTTTGAAAAAAGCTGCCCCTGGTCATCGACATCCAGAGAGGCGAATCCAGAAAGGGACGGTGTAAGGGAGATACCCTTTTCTGATTGGATGTTGGTAGCAAAGGAGTTGAATACGAATATCATTAAAAACAGCACCGAAAGCTGTAAAAAGAATATCATAAGAAACTTCTTACTTTTAAGGCTCTCCTTAAATTCCCATCTGCTTATGGTAGTGAAATTCATGACACGACCTTTAATTACACTTACTAGATTAATAACTCTCGATTAATTACCCTTACTAGATTAATAACTCTCGATTAATGACCCTTAATCGATTAATGATCCACTGACTGATGAACTACTTGACTAAGGACCTAATGAGTGATGACCTAATGATTAATAACCTATCTGATTAAAAATTTCAAGCTCATCTTCCTATCTAAATGTTTACTTAACCCAATCCAAATGTATCTACGATATCTTTACTAACCCCATCTATTCCAAATACACGGTCTTTTATTAGCTTCAATTTATGACTTACTTTACATTTCTAGCTTCATTTAATTCTAATCTACGGTGTTTATGAACACATCCTCTAAAGTTGGTTCTTTGGTATTCACTGAGAGAACTCTATCCCCAAAAACATCTATTATATTAGAAATGTTGTTTTTTGATCTTAAAGAAATGGAAAACTGGTCATCAATAATGTCAATTCCCTCTACCGAATCAAAGTTACGTATAACAGTTTCATCGACAGGTTGCGGGTTTTTGACTTTTATCTGGAGGATGATGTCTCCGTGTACCTTGGATTTAAGGTAATCAGGGGTTCCCAGGTCAATGATCTGGCCCTGATTCAGAATAGCAACCCGATCACAGAGAGCGTCTGCTTCGTCCATGTAGTGGGTGCACAGTATCATGGTTTTATCTCCCTTAAGTTGCCTTATAAATTCCCTGATGGTGTTGGAGGTTGCCGGATCCAGGCCCATGGTGGGTTCATCAAATATCAAAATTTCAGGGTCGTGGATCAAAGCCCGGGCAATGCCAATCCTTTGTCTGAGTCCCTTGGAAAAAGTATTTATCCTGTCACCAGCCCGATGGCTCATCCCCACCAGTTCCAGGAGTTCGTCTATTCTGCCCTCTGTCTCTCCCTTCGGGACCCCGTAAAGTTCTGCAAAATAGCGCAGCAGATCTCTGGCTTTAAAACGTTCGTAAAGGTTAGGTTCCTCTGGCAGGTAGCCGATCATTGACTTAATTTTGATCTGGTCCTGGTGGATGCTCATGCCGTCCACCAGAATATCCCCTGAATCTGGCTGGAGTATGCAACAGATTATCCTGATGGCGGTGGTCTTACCCGCCCCATTGGGCCCGATAATCCCCAGAAGTTCCCCCTTCTCTATTTCAAGATTAAGATTATCCAGAGCCCTGATTCTGCCGAAAGACTTGTTCAAAGAATCTATTTTTATCATAGAATTATTTGAATGCAATTTCAAATCACCTTTAAACACACTACTTGACCATATCAATTTTGTAACTTTGGTTTAAATTTGATTTATTTTTAAATTTGATTTATTATATATAAGATATCTTAATAACCTCTATCGATACAATACGTGAAATTATAATGTCTAAAAAAAGCCCTGTAAGATTATATAGAACCCAATGGCAATAAGAACAAATGGAAGTATTAAATGACCGTAAATTCTGATTTTAGTTCCGATTATCCTATTATTAACTATTTTAAAGCTTAAAAAGCACCATAAGCCTGTCATAACCAAAAATATCAGGATTACCTGAAGTAACTCCTGGAGATCTAAACCCGCGAATAATGGAGCATAAACTCCCAGATTATCACCACCGTTGGCAAATGTCACCCCGGCAATTTGAAAAGACTTTAAACCAGTTTTTCCTGAAAATGAATTGTTTTCTACCTTTTTTGGTATTTGCTGAGCTGGATCTTTCCTTATATTTAAGAGATTTCTGACCCCGATGATTATGGGAAATATCCCTAAAAGACCGATCCAGTAAGATGGTATGATAAGTTGAAACAGGTAGGCCAGAGAACTTATCAGGATAAGCATGATCATACCCAGGTACTGCCCCAGGACAACCTCCTCCTTCTTAAAGTCCGAGCTGGCGAAAAACGCCATTAAAATGAATATATCGTCCAGATTAGTGGCAATAAATGCGGATAAGGTAATTATAATTAGAAAAGCTGTTTCCATGAATCTCATTCCTTTTTTATTCTAAAAAAGATTTATCCTTTATAAATTCTTGAGATTAAAAAAATATGTGAAGTCTATAAATTTTTTAAAATGTATTTATAATCTTAATATTTTACCTTTTTTTAAGATTTAATTCTTTTCTTAGATTTTAGAAGTTTAAAATTGCTTCTAATATTATTGAAATGATTTTAAGATGATATAATATAATTTTAAATAATTAATATAGTTTTAATATAGATTAAAGTAATTTAAGGTAACTTTGGCAATGTTTAAAGTAATTTAAAGTAATTTTGTTAATATTTAATAATCAGAAAAAATAAATAACTATCAGAAGCAGTTAAGTTACTGTAACTCACTTTCCCCTGATAAGGGAATTCTTATTGTATCATCCACAATGGTTTCATTTTCTTACATTTAAGCATTTAGAGTCAAATAGTGTTCCATATCTAAAATTTAGGGGGTTAAAATGTTCAGGGGGTTTGAATTTGATGCAGATCGACTTTAGTGTGAAAAACATTAAAAGATGTCTCTGTCCACAATGTCCAGTCCAGGCTGAAAGTGAATGTGCTGAGGGAAAAAGGAGGATAATGCTGGAGATAGCCTGGAGCAGCGAGAGTGGTATGTATTTTGAACGGGACCGGGTTCCGGGAATGTACTGTACAACTGGTAAAGCTTTATGCCATGATATTGACTTCAATAAAAAGTGTATATGTGAAAAATGTCCCATATGGGAGGAATACAGACTTAAAAATGGTGGTTATAACGCATATTTCTGCCAGAATGGAAAAGCAGAACTATAAAATTAATAAACTGGAAAAAAGGAACTATAAAATTAATAGAAAGATAAACCAGGAACTATAAATTAATAATATGAATTTAATTTTTAAAAATATATGAAATTTAATCTAAAGAATTTTTGTAATCTAAAAAAAAAAATCTCAAATTTAAAACAAATATAACAAGTCTATTCCTAAAAACAGATATACAATCCCATTATGGTATATTAACCATTTATAGCTTGATTTGAACCTAAAACTTTTTTAAGCTGATCCTTAAGCACCTGGTGTAATTTTTCCGCCCCTATAATTTCCTCACCACCCAAATCCCATTCCACTGGATGCATTATAAAGGGCTGTGATTGCGTACCACCTAAACCACCATGACTGCCAACCAACTCTTCAAAAGCAGCTACTTCATCTTTTTCAGGATCATAAAGACTTATTACCAGGATATCGGGGACATACTCGAATCCATCAGTTCTAAGAAGATGTTCTGCTGCCCGTGGACCGAAGTTATCCAGAGGATTTTCTCCTTCCACTGTATGGTCAGCCAGATGGTAACATCCCTTATCATTAAGGGCTAGAGGCCCGTGTTTTGAAGATTTTACCATGATAAAACCCACACCAGGGTGTTTGACAACTCCCTGGATTAAATTGGGATAAAAATGGTTCATCTTTTCATAGGTGAGGCGATCTTTCCACTGGGTTAAATAGATCAATCCCAGGTTTCCTGATGCCAGTACAATTGCATCAGCATCCTCTTTGGAAATTTTTTTAGGAATCTCTTTTGCTTCGTAGTTTTTGTTGAAGGTCTTTAAGGTACTGTTTTTTACTTTCCGGGTATCTTCAAAAACAGTGTCTTTTTTATTTACCAGGTAACGTTTCGCATCTTTTCCCGGTGCAGTGATGGCCTGGCCAAAATGATCTTCATTGGATGAGAGTTTACTGTAGATGTTGATTTCCGAGGGCATCAGATCCCGGACCAAATCCTCCAGGGTGATACCATAGCGCTGCTTGAAGGTGGCACCATTGGTCTGGCCATGATCAGACTGTACCACCAGGTAATAAGGACGTTCAGCGTACTTTTTAGCTTGTTCTAACCTTTTAAACTGTTTATCCAATCCCCTTAATGCATGGAATGCGTCAGCATCTCGAACTCCAGAATGGTGGGCTATCTCATCATACCCCAGATAGGTGACGTAGCCCACATCCACATCACCATTAATTATATCCCCAATCAGGGTGTAGGTAGTTATTTCTCGAAGAAATATGGCAGCCCCAGCACGTACAAAGGGGTAGACCAGGCCGCGCCGGATACGCGGCCTTATATTCCTCAAACTATGGGTTATTTGGGATATGAAATCTAAAATCACTTCTCCGAAGAAAAGGACTATAATACGGCTGAAACTGGATGGACTGGAATAAAAATAATACCAGCTCTTAGAATAAAACCTTTTAAGGTCTTTAAGTTTGCTGTAGGTGAATATCACGTCTCCAGCATCGCCTGAAAATAGATTGGAACGGCTGGCCCCATTCGAATAGAGAAGCCCCTTACCATCTGAAATCCGTTCTTCAATGACGGGGGCATCATTTAGACCGGTAGAAACCATTACTTTATTATTATTAGGCTTTTCCACCCATCGAAATGCAGGTATATTGTAGTTATTTCCGTGTAGAATACCGGCTTGACTGGCACCGGTCTGGCTGGATAGATCAGTCTCCCAACCAGTTATTTTGTGGGTTCCCTCCTTGAGCCAACTTTTTAAGGTTGGCATATGTCCTTTATCCATGGCTTCTTTTAGTATTTTCTCTGCTAAGCCGTCTATTTCTAAAAAAATAACTCCTGGATTCTTTTTATGTTCTTTTCCTTCTGATTCTATGATTTTGTGCCTTAAAACTATACGGTAATAAGCGGCATCGTCGTCCGCGGTTAAAATGTAAGATAAAATGGTGGTGACCAGGGTCATCCCAATGGGGGTGAGAATCAATGCCATGCCCTCAATACTTATTCCCGGGACAAAATTACTGACCACCCAGATTAAAAGACCGTTTAAAAGAAGTGAACCCACCCCCACGGTATAAACCATGAAAGGTAGGAATACACGGGATATCAAGGGCCAGAAAAGGGCGTTAAGAATGCCAACCAGCAGCACCACTATGAAAGCGGTTTCCCAGTTGCTAACCTCTAAACCGACAGACAAACGACTTATGAGCATTAATCCCAAAACCCCGCCAACCCATATTATCAGGGTACGTCCTATCCAGTAAAAGATTGATCTTTTTGTTTTCTGCACGGTACTTTTATCCATCTGATACCCCATTCAGCCCTAAATTTAATCTTTTTTACCTTTAACCCCAGAATTTCCTATACCCAGAACTTATTATAACTCCTGATTCTCTTATACCCCAGAACTTATTATAAATCCGGACTTTTCAACTTGAAAACGGTTATTTCAGGGTCACAGTTTATCCTGAACCAGAAAATGTTGGTCCCCAATCCCCTGTTGGTGTATTGCATCATGTCTCCTACCTGATACTTGCCGTGGGGATATTTGAAAAAATGGGGACCTCTTATAAAGGTTCCCAAACCAGGGATTATGAACTGTCCGCCGTGGGAATGGCCGGAAATTTGCAGGCTGAACCGGCCGGTGGTGGAGCTGACATCGGCAAAGTCAGGTTCATGGGCCAGGAGAATAGCTGGGCCTTCCTCTGGTAATTTTTCCATTACCAGATCCAGGCGGTGTTTATTTAACATAACACTGTCCACCCCGGCCATGTTGAGTTGTGCTTTTCCTCGCTTTAAGGTGTGCACATCATTACTTACATCAACGATTTTGCATCTTTTGAGTATTTCCCGGATCCTTTCTGCCCCCAGCCAGTGATCATGGTTTCCCAAAACTGCCACTGAAACTTCCCGGGGTTTTAGTCTCTTTAAAGAAGCTTCCAAATCATCTGTCACGTCATCCAGGGTGTAAGATACAAAATCTCCAGTAATGGCCACTGCATCGGGTTTCTGATCATTTACCATATCCACCACCCCTTCCAGATGTTGGGGAGTTATCCACTGTCCCAGATGGATGTCAGAGATGTTAACGATACTGTAATCATGGAAAACTGGATCGAGGTCAGGGATGGTGACTTCAACCCGTTCTAGCTGGAAATCTTCGGAGTTGAATTCCGGGTTTCCCATTATACCACGCCAGCGGGTCATTTCTTGCTGTATTCTCCGCCGAAAACGTAGATTTTTTAAATTTTTTTCTGTCATGGCAGCTGAATTTTATTATTGACCAGATTGTTATAACCCCATATTCGGATCAATTTTTATCTTTTTTGGATATAATTAGTTAATACTTCTTTTTGGATAAATATAAAATGATTTAAAATAAATATAAAAAAAATTTAATGAAAAAAAAACTTTTTTTAAAGATTAATATGGGCTTGTGGATTTAAATACTCCTAATTATTCTAATTTCATTCACTTGTATCCAATTTCATTCACTTGGTGCTAAAAAACTAAATATACCAGTTATTATAAGCCAAATTCCTATTAAAATTCCGAGGTAGATAGGATCAAATGCATAGATACCCAATATGATGTATATGATACCCAGTATTATTCCTAAAACTCCCCCCCATACTCTGTGTTTTGCTTCCATTCCACCTAACAGTGCTATTATTCCGGCAATTATCAGTAGAATACCTGCTAAATAAAGCAATATGCCTACAAAGGCCGCAAAGAGAGCAGGGTTGAAGATAAATCCCATTCCAAGTATCAAAGCTACAATACCCAGTATCACATACAAAATCCCTACCAAAGCGCTGTCATGCATTTCAGCAACACCAGCAATCATGAACCAGATAGCCAGCATAAGAACAGCAAATCCAGTTATAACGCTAACAGTCACCACTCCCAATAATGGGAATGCAATGACAATGAGACCGAGAATTATGGCCAAAAGACCCATAGCAGCATTTCTCATAAAATTCCCCCAATTATATTATTTTTCTAGTGTTATTCCAGCAAGCCCATATCTATGTATTATGAGACAACTAATTATATATAATTATCTTTTTGTCAAAAAGGCAATATTTGACAGTTTTTATGGTAAATGATATAATTTTACGTTCTTAAATACAGTAAAAACAGTTCTCCCCTTTTATCAGTTTATTTTAATCTGTGTATCTTTTGAAACTTCTTTTTAATAAAAAAAGTTGGATTTAGAAATTTTTGGTATCAAAATAATGAGGTTATAAATAAATAACAATTCAATCCAAGAAAATTTAAGTACCACATAAAAAGAAATTAAATGATACTACATGATGTTATTAATAACCAATAGCAAATGTTAAATAGCATATTATTTCTTTAAGAACTACTTTACAATTACTTGACACCTTACAATTAGTGATATTGACCATTCATAGATAATGGAAGATAAACTTATAATAAAATGCATTTGAGGTTAAAAATGTTTTTATCCCACCTTATACCAGTAAAAGAAGCCCAAAAAATCATAGAAAGCATTTTAACCCAGACAGGAATAGAAAAAATTCCGTTAGAGGATGCTCATCGCAGGGTTTTAGCTGAAGACCTGGTTTCCAGTCTGGACTCCCCTAACTTCGACCGTTCAGCCATGGACGGCTATGCCCTGAAGGCAGAAGACACCTTCGGATTTTCAGAGAAGACCCCGGCCCAACTTGTCATTGTAGACAGGATAGGAGCAGGAGAAACTTCAAAAATAGTTTTAAAAAGTGGGGAGGCTGTCAAAATATCTACAGGAGCCCCCTTGCCTGAGGGAAGTAACGCAGTGGTCATGGAAGAGTACACCCTGGAGGATGGAGACCATCTTCAGGTTGAAGCTTCCCTTACCCCCGGTGAAAATGTTTCTTACCGAGGAGAGGACATATCCCATGGAGATACGGTTTTAAAGATGGGAAAGCCCCTGAAACCACAGGACCTGGCCATAATAGCTTCTTCCGGATATGAAAAGGTTAGGGTATTTAAAAAGCCCAGAGTTGGTGTTATAACCACCGGCAGTGAGCTGGTGACACCCCGTCCAGATATCAGCGGGGCAGAGGTGATAAATTCCAACCATTTCATGTTGAAAGCCCTGGTTGAAAGTTCCCTGGCAGTTCCCACCCTTATCCACTCCAGGGATAACGCAGAGCTGGTTGAGGAACAGTTTGAAAAGCTTCTTGAAACCCATGATGCCATTATAACCACCGGAGGGACTGCCATCAGCAAAGGGGATGTGGTGGTAGATGTGGCAGATCAATTAGGCCAGGTTTTGATCCATGGAGTAGCATTAAGACCCGGAAAACCATTTGCATTTGCCCAGGTACATGATAAACCTGTTTTCATGCTTTCAGGCTACCCTGTAGCGGCCATGGTCCAGTTTGACGTCCTGGTAAGAGCTCCCCTCCAGGAAATGCAAAACCTAAAAAGGGCGACATCATATATAAAGAAGATAACTACCCGCAAGATACCCTCCACCCTGGGGAGAACCGATTATATCCGGGGAAAAACTGAAGGGGATAGAGTGGAACCTCTTAAAATAAAGGGATCAGGTATTATAAGGTCCCTGGTAGAATCAGATTGTTACATTGTAATAGAAGAGAATCTAGAAGGAGTTGGAGAAGGAGAGGAATGTAAAGTCCTGCTCTACGACTCTCTGCAGTTTTAAATAAGTTTATAAATTTAAAATTTTAAATAAAGTTATGAATAAATTTTTGTGATTAAAAATAATTGAATTAAAAATTGTACTATAAGTATCAACATATTAATAATAGAATGATTAACCTAAATGAATCAAACTAGATGAATCAAAGATTAGATCAAAAAGGTGATTTTTTGAACGTTTTATGGTATTATGCCATTGCATTTATTCTTATCTGGTCTGTAGCCGTTTTATTCAGGAAACAGCTTAAAATTGATATAGAAGGGCCCCTTTTAATGAGAAAAACCACCCGTTTAAGGAATTTTATAGATAGAGTTGCACAGAAGCGCCCCAGATTCTGGCGGGTCTTTATGAATATTGGAATTCCTGTTTCAGTATTTTTTATGGGTTTAATGTTTTATTTCCTGGTGATATCCCTCCAAACACTTCTAGAGGCTCCCAGTGTATCTATTATCCTTCCTGGCGTGGATATTCCAGGCTCACCCATCTTCGTGCCCTTAATATACGGTATTATTGGTCTGGCTACGGTGATGATTGTACACGAGTTCGGCCACGGTATCCTGGCCCGGGTAGAAGGGGTGCGCATCAAATCTATCGGAGTTCTTCTACTGGCCATCTTACCCGGTGCATTTGTGGAACCAGATGAAGAAGACGTTAAAAAATCCAAAAGAATCTCTAAACTCAGAATATACGCCGCTGGTTCAATATTCAACCTATCCCTTGCAGCAGTGGCCTTGATCATTACGTTTATACTGAGCAGCTTCATAATTGCCCCTACTTTCCATTCTGATGGAATGGAAATAAGCAGTGTGGTTCCTAATAGCCCTGCAGACGGAATTCTCCAGCCAAATATGGTAATACAGAGTATAAACGGTTACAATATAAAAAACACTTCTGATTACACCCAATTCCTTAATAAAACCAAAATAGGAGATACTTTAACCTTCCAAACCCAACAGGGGGCCTTCACTGTGACGACCGGGGCCAATCCAAACAACGCCAGCAAATCCTATGTAGGTATAAGGGCAAAGCAGCATCTGGCCCTTAACTCAGATATTTTAAATGTCTGGGGAAACCAGTTGCCCTGGGTGGTCTTCCCTCTGTATGACATGTTCTACTGGATATTCCTGTTAAACTTCGCGGTGGGAACATTTAACCTACTTCCACTAAAACCACTGGACGGCGGACTCATGTTAGAAGAGCTGCTACGCTACAAGCTATCCAAAGAAAACACAAGAAGAATAACCTACCCCATTTCAGTGTTCCTTTTGATTATTCTGGTGGTCAGCGTAGTCTATGGAACTGGTAGAGGCCTTTTGATGATGTTTTAAAAACCATAATGAATCTGTTTAAAAAAAAAATTGGAGTTGATTTGGCCGTTGAAGTATCTGAAAAAGAGAATTTAATTTTAAACTTGATGTGGATTTATTTTTTAATCCACAATTTTTTAAACTTTTTTTCACACCTGAAGCAGAGATTAGATTTCCGGTTAGTTTTAAAAACCTTTCCACAACCGGGACATTGGACTTTCCTCAGCAGAGAATCTGGTTTGGGCACCGCCCAGTCCTTGCACTGGCAGGTTACTGCTACAAATTTCTTTCTACTCGTTTTATTTTTCTTCTTTAACATGTGATAGTCATATAAACTTATTATCCCTATAAACTTATTATCTGATCCATTTTTTCCATCATATCCAAAACCAGTACCTCATAGCTTTCAAATACTTCCATACCCTCTATTAACTGTTCCTTTTTAATTCCCCGAGCCTTCAGGTCGTCGTGGGAAGCGTAAACCCGGACCTCTTTAAGGATGTCTAGGATCTCCAGCGCCATCAGGGATCCGTCCCGGGCAGTGGCACACCTTATGCAGGCCCTTATATCTGCACCTTTACGTAATAATATCTTGAATTTTTCCCCGGCATTGGGGAATGAATGTGGATTTTGACCTCTCTTAGGAATGTGGGTGGCATCCATGTATAGGAACAGGTTAACATTATATTCCATGTCCAACGCAGCATTAGCAATGTTAAAAGCTAAATCTGCGTATTGAGAACGGTATGGTCCCTCCGTCAGGATTATGGTAAGTTTTTCAGCCCAGCTTTTAGGGGTAGATCCTCTTTTTCCTGTCCAATCATCTCCTCGGCCACAAAAAATGTTGAACCACATGATGAAGACCTTAAAACCCTTACTTC
>JADGNH010000002.1 GCA_017883605.1 Methanobacteriaceae archaeon | reverse complement strand
TTATTAAGAGAATGCCATGCAGAATCTATCCCCGCCCTTAAGGCAGCGTCTTTGGTGGGTAAGTTGGCAATGAGATCGTCTCCTCCTTCTCTGTAACCTTCTATCTTTCCTTCACAGTCTTTTTCTATGAAATTCTTAATATCATTCATTATCTCAACCAGTCGGTCACGACCGTTCTCCTCAATGAACTTGGTGGAGTCTATAACATCCATAAAAAGGTAGTTGTCATACACAACCGGCTTTCCCTCTAACCTACCAATTTTAGAGGAAAATGTCAGTGCAAATTCTCCGCCCAGCTTGGTGAATCCCACTCCGGAAGTTTCACCTATCACCTGATTCAGGTTTATGGATCTTTCAATGGCTGCAGCGCCAGTCATTCCCACTGCAGCTCGCACACCAATATCCTTTTCTATACCAGATTTTATGAGTTCTATTGCAACCCTTATAGCGTCGTTTTTTGATAAAAGCCGTGCCACAATTTCACCGGCACTTCTTTCTACAATCAAACCTCTTTCAGCTTTTATCAGCCTGACAAACTCATTCATTACGGGGCGGTCCCCTTTAAAAACTTCTACATATAAAAATCGGTCGCTTCCCATTATTATGTTGCTTAAAAGAGCGTATTCATTCACATCATCTTCTGCAGGTTCTATCTCCAAAAATTTACGATTTTGGGGGATGTTACCTTCACCAATTTCTTTCACAATATTGTTAAAAATGTTTTGTGTGGTTATATGGGCCTTCTCAATCTCCAGAAGCATGGTCTGGGTGTAGTTAATCATCTCCACATATTCCCGTTCCCGGTCGTTAGTGGGGTAATATTTGGTTTTAATGCTCACCACACGATGTTTAAGCAGAAATCCAAAGATCTTTCTTAAGAAATAATCCCCGGCCATTTATCTTTCTCCCTTCTCTAAGGTTATATCAAAGTGCCCTGGTTTTTCCATGAGCATGCTGGGTTTAACTGATACTATGGGAAATTTCCATGTTCCAAGCCGTGCTGCAACGGTGCTGGCTATGTTACGGGAGTTTTTCTTTACAAATGCATAGTCGTGGTCGTTTATGGTTATATTCACATTGTAGGGAGATTCTTCAAGTATTTCATCAGAATAAATAATATTAAGCTCAAATGATCCGGGTTTGGTGAAAAGATCATTTCTCACTGCAACCAGTGGGGCGTGGTCCAGTTTCAGCCGGTCTCCAACGGTAACTGCAATGTTACCAGCACTTCTTACTGCTTCCCGGTAGTCCCGGGGACTGACCAGCACAAATATAATAAAATCATTGGCCTTCTCAGCATCTTCAACCATGCTAACTACTTTATCAAATAGAGGAATCTTCATGAAGACACTTTCTATCTTGGAATCAATACCTTCTTCTTTACTCTTGGCTATTCTCTCAATTGCCTCTTTAGCAACTGCTATTCCACTTAATTTTTTATTCTTTTTTAATGTGTAGGCGTCGTAACCTTTTTTATCAAATTCAGATAGGGTTTCGTTGCATATTTTTTGAAGAATGTTTTTTATTTTTTTAGGTTTGGATGAAGTTCCTACAGATATCTTGCCGTTTTTGAAGGTGTAAGGAATTCTTCTGCTGTTGATATCCTGAAATTCATCATAATATTCCCGGAATACATCATTAGACAATATTTTTGCATCTTCTTCTTCAGCCATTTTCAATATATAGTTGTCAGCAGTGGTTCCAGATGGAACTTGCTGTATTTTACCCTGGTCCAGGAGTTTATTGAATTCTTCTTTAAGGTCTATTTCATGTCTAAGCGATGCATCAGCTATTAAAATAGGATCATACCCTAATCCTTCTAGAGCTTTCAAAGCTTTCATAATATTGTCTAAGCTAGGCTTGCCATCTTTCCTTCCGTAATGGGCCACATTGGATGCATCGACAATAGCTTTCAATCAATCACCTACAAGTATTTTCATATTTGGCAAGACATCTTTTTTTCCCATCAGCACCCCTTAAAACAATTTCAATACCCTCTTCAGTTACATTAATGGTGTTAAATGAGGTAAAAGTCCTTCCCCTTAACTTAAGAGATGAAACAGTTCCTGCTGTTGCAAATGCTGTTTTTTCCATCATCCACACATGGGGCATGTGTTTATGACCGGAAAGTACTAAATTTGCGTTTCCATCTATCATTGACTGTAATATATCTCCTGCATCACTTAAAACATTTCTCTCTCGACCGGTTCTGGGAACAGGTATTATATGGTGATGAAGGGCTATAATTTTAAAGAGATTTTCTTCCTGTGCTTTTAGAAGTTCCATTACCATCCAGTTGTGTTGAGCTCTTCCTACTTTACCGTAGTCCAGATCTGGTTCAGTGCTGTCCAGTCCAATAACTTTTATTCCACAATCTTTAAGGTCCAAAGCTCCAAAACGGTTTTTTATAACCTCTCCAAAGCATTCGTCCCCCACATGTCTGGCGTCGTGATTTCCTGGAACCACCAGTAGGGGAGAATCAATTTCATCCAGATATCTGGCAGCCTTCTCAAATTCCATATAATATCCGTTTTCAGTTATATCCCCCGTTACTATGGTTACATCAGGCCCCATCATATTAATTTCATTTACAGCCTTTTTTATAAGGTCTTCTTGGAATGTCAGGGAACCTAAATGTAAGTCAGAGATATGGGCAATCAATGCCATTAACTTAACCTCACTATGGCTTCTGCCAGATCACCATCAACATCTTTTAATGCCTGCAGTGCCTCCTCCCTACTTACTCCTGTCTGTTCCGACACCAGCTCCACATCATAATCAGGGATTTCTAGTTCAACTTCAATTTCTCTTTCCTTTATTTTGCCACTTATCTGGTATGTTTGCTGTCCCATGTAATTCATCAGGTTAACTTTAGGATTTTTTATCAGTACTTCTTTGTCTTTGAATTTTATGATTACTTCGGTAACGCCTTTTACGTCATTCATGTCCATACCCATTTGTTTCATGGCTCTCTGCATCTGTTTGAGTTGTTTTGGGTTCATACCCGCACCAGGTAACATCAAAAACCTCCTTTTCTAGTTTTAACTGCTTGGCCAATGTTAAAATTTATTATTTCCGGACCACATAAAATTGACTTACCAAAGGCCAATAGATCATCTTTATCATTCACAATTAAAACTTCTTCATTTGCCCTTATATTTATATCACAATCTATAATAAATTTAGCAAATATACTTTTTCCTTCAACTGCAAAGGGTTCTGCATCCTCATTTACCACCACCCGGTTTTGGGGATAGGGAAGATGTTGATGCAGCCTCCGGGCACCCTTCCTACCCAGGACAAAAACACCATCACTGGCTCTTAAAGTTGCAATAAGGTTTTCTCCACTGTAGATATGTCTTATTTTACCAGTTTTTTTGCTTTTAACTATTTCAACATCTCCCTTGAAAAGAGCCTGGCCTGATCCGGTGCCAAACTGGTAGTCAGATATATATCTTATCCTATCCTCATCGTCCACATCAATTTCCAATGACCCATCATCAATAGACCCATCATCAATATAATCAGTGGCAAAATCCAAATCAAAGGTTTCCACAACATCTTTACTCACAATAGCATCCTCAAAGTTTTTTATATAGTTTTTTATGATGTTCCCTACAAACTTCCGGGCATCCTCATCATATATCCGGGGAGATTCGTTCTGAGATAGTGGGTAGGTCTCCTCTATTTCCAGGGGTATGATGGCAAAAGGAACATCCGCAACAACCACCTGTAAATCTTTAGAAGACTTTTTTGAATTATCAGGTTTATTGTCTTTTGAATCATCAGACTTATTATCATTTTTATTGGAGTAAAATTTCTGGTTATTCAGAGGGCTATTTTTTTTAAAGTAAAATTTTCCCATATTCTGGGGGAGGTTCTTTGAATAGGGTTTTTCACACGGTGGGATCATTAGCAACCGTCTTTTCTGTGGGATTCTTTCAAGCCGTTTCAGGTGACGGTGGACTTCTGGTCTATTTAATGACTCTGGACCAGAATAGAAAAATGCAGATTTTTTAAAGGGCGGATCATATTTTTCAATGGTGGGGATGTATTTTTTAAGATTTCTTACAGCATCCAAAAGATAGGGATGGGCTCTGCACCTCTGTTCCACCAGCTCCCAGAGACTACCCTCAAAAATGGCCTGTCTTATGGTACGTATCTCGGCAAAACTTACATGGAGATTGTGTTGTGAAAGTAATCTCATCCTTTCCTCATTTTTCATCTCTTTAAGGTCTCCCGGAGTGTAACTGTCACATACTGGGCAGGTACACGGCATTTCGTTTAGGTTTTCCAGTTTGTAGGTGCCGTTAGGCATCAACAGCCGGTCTTCCATGGCATAAAGTACATAGGCAGCAGAATCAAAAAGATCACATCCCATTGCAACTGCCAGAGCGAACACCATAGGATGACCGGCGCCCATGAGATGTCTGGGCTTTGAGTCAGGAAGATTTATCACTGAAGCCATCACCACTTCCAGCAGGGCAGAGTATTGATAGGATTCCATTAGCGGGACCACCGCCCCAATGGGATAAACATCGAATCCCATTTTACCAAGATCATGGGCGCACCTGGCCCTTAAATCTGGATAGGTGGATCCCTGTACCACAGAGTTGAGCATCAGTTTATTGCGTGCCTTTAAAGCTTCTTCAGCTCTTTTTAGAGTTAACTTAAGTTCTCTTTCAGCACGCTCCTTACCCACATAAGGCGGGGTGGGAATGTCCAGTGAAGTGCCTATGTCTGTTCCTATGGCTTCCTGAAACTCCACAATCTCCTGGTTTGTAACCTGGATATCACCATATTCTGAAAGCTGGAAGGAGCCAGAGTCTGTTACCACAGTCCCGGGAAAGTTTATGAGCTTATGGACACCTCTTTCAAGAGCTTTAATCCTCAAATCTTCATTTTTATATATTATATAGGCGTTGGTTATGACTATTTCAGCCCCATATTTCTTAACGTCCAGGACCTGCCTGCCGGGGTGTACCACCGGCATCAATGCTGGCGTTCTAACTTTTCCATGTGGTGTTTGAAGTGTTCCCACCCGACCCATGGCATCTTTGTATTTAATCTCAAAACTCATTTTTCACCCTTAATCTCAAAACTCATTTTTATCTGATCTTAGATAAACGATTAAATTAAGTACTATAATTCATCTTGATTTTTATTCAAAGTGCTAAATAGAAATTACTAAATAAACATTAAATGAATTAAATTAAAGAATTAACATATAATATTAGTCTATTCCTAATTATTTTAATCTATTGTAGTTTACTTATTCTTTTTAGTTATTCAAGTTTATTTTAAATTAGTTTTTTAACTTATTTTAAAATTTTATCCTAATTATTCAATTGTTATAATTTATTCTAATTTTATTCCAATTCATTCCATTTATTATTCTAATTATTCCAATTTCATTCCATTTATTATTACTAATTTATTTTAATAATCTGTACAACCTCTTAGTCATCTCTTTTATCCTTTCAGTTGAAGTATCATAGTCCCTGCATTGGCAGCCGCATATGCAGACTTTATATTGGGGGCATACAATATATCGGGATCTATCTGATTTTAAATCTTCGAAACCTAACTTCTGCAGATTTTTCAAGACCCTCCGTCTCAGCCTCCCATCATCCAACTCTTTTTCCAGAAAAATTGGCGTTTTAACCGTTGAAGCGAACCTGTAGCGCCCCCTCGCCATGCCACGTTCATCTTCACGTCTCCTGGTGATAACTGAGCTGCTGTCGTTTAATTGAGGATCCCTAAAGGGCAGCCCAGCATCGCTTAAAGCTATCATCCGCTCATCTTCTGGCGAAAGTTCCTTTAAGATTTTTAGGGATGTTGGTGATGCCACGGTGCCTCCCTTTTTTCTTCCAAAGCTCGGGCCTTCCCCTATATAAAAACTTGCTTCAATAAGGGCCCATCTAACCGGGGCGGCTGAGGTGTAGGTTAAAAGCAGGCCATCTTCTTTTACAACTTTCCTCAGGGCTTTAAAGAAATCTACCGTGTAAAGTTCAGGGGCCATCTGGGGGCTGAATGGATCCAGAAACACGATATCATAGATCTTCTTACTATCATAAATTCCACAGCTATCAATTTCATTATCAGAAAATTTAGAAATTTTTTTTATAAAATCTCGCACTTCATGATAGTTTATATTAATATCTACGTTTTCTGGTATTTTCTTTTTCTGGAATTTAAAATTAACATATCCTTCTGAGTAGAGCTTATCTTCCACTGCGGTCTTCACCATTTCATGGGCATCTGTCGGGCTAGGTGTAAGTAGGGCTGCGGCAAGTGCTTCTAAGGATATTTCCACCATATCAATGGTGATGTTGCTTTTAATTTCCTTATTTTCTATTTCATTATTTCCTAACTCATCATTTCTTAATCCGGCATTTTCTTTTAATAACTCCAAAACTGCGGCCACGTTGTATCCCAGTCCGCTGCAGAGATCTAATATTCTAATTTCTCCATTTTCTTTGAGTTTTTCCATGATCTGGGATGGTTCAACAAATTTCTGCCGGGATTCTTCCATTGCACCGTGGAATGTGTGCATGGTTTCTGATTTACCTTTAATCTCTTCTGATCTTAAAGTGTAGGATCCATCGACAGTTTTTATCAAGAATTTCTCTAAATCTTTTGCTGCCGCAGATCTTGCCCTTTTATCTCCCGCCCTCTCCCTCTGGAAATGTTCTTCAATCAATTTCACTGTTTCCTCTGATAGGGTGACGGCTGAGATTTTCCTTTTATTCATAATCAGAACAATTAATTTTTTGATAACTAGAACAATATTTTTGATAAGTATTTTTTTGATAAGTATTTTTTTTGGGATAAAGTACTTTTTTTTGGATAAACTATTTTTTTGATGAAAGTACTATTGACCCTTAAATATTTCTGGCCCTTAAATATTCCCCGTAATGTTAATATTACATTCCCATTTATTAAATGTATAAAAAAATAAATAATTTATAAACATCTTTAGGAGGTATTTCTTTGGTTAAAATTATTGGTATTGTAGGAAGTCCTAGAGCGGGTGGTAATACCGAATTCCTGGTTAAAAAAGCTTTAGAATCCGCTCAAGAGGTTGGTGCTGAAACTGAATTAATAAATCTTGGTTCAGTTGACATAGAACCATGTATTGCCTGTGACATATGTAAAGGAACCGGTGAATGTGCCATTTATGATGATATGCGGGATATAACAGAAAAACTCAAGAAATCTCAGGGTCTGATTATTGGAAGCCCGGTTTATTTTGGGAACGTTACCTCCCAGATGAAGATGTTCATGGACCGCTCTCGGCCGCTTAGAGGAGATTTCAAACTTAGAAACATAATTGCCGGGGCTATAAGTGTGGGTGGATCAAGAAACGGCGGACAAGAGACTGTGTGTTCCGCGATCCACGAATTTCTGCTTATCCACGATGCCATAGTAGTTGGTGACGGGGCACCCCTTGCCCACTACGGTGGAACCGGGGTTGGCGGGCCCAAAGGTGATACAAAAAAGGATATTGTTGGTATTGAAACATCAAAAAACCTTGGAAAACGGGTCACAGAGCTTGCACAAAGATTGTATGGCTAAATAATGTAATTAAGGAATAATTCAAGTGTTTAAACAATAGTATAAGTGTTTAAGCAATAATTTTGTTCAGGACGGAACTAAATAATTAAAAAAAAACTAAACGGTCTTTATCATTAAAAAAATCTAACGATCTTTATCTGGAATGGGGTATTCAGCTAATATGAAATTAGAACTTAGAGTAGGGGTAATATATGAAATTATTTGTAGTAATACCTGCGTACAATGAAGATAAAACCATAAAAAGGGTTTTAGAGGACCTTTTACCCATGGAATTAGACTTGATTGTAGTTGATGATGGTTCACTGGACAAAACTTATAAAAAAGCCCATGAAACACTGGACAAACAGCCAAACCACGGATACATTTACAGACATATTATAAACCGGGGTCTTGGAGCATCCTTAAAAACAGGTATAGAAGCAGCACTATTAAAAAATGCGGATATAATTGTAACCTTCGATGCTGATGGCCAGCACCACCCCGAGGACATAAAGAATGTTATTAAACCCATAATAGATGGTAAAGCCGATGTTGTGATAGGAACTAGAGATTTTAATGAGATGCCCCTTTCAAAAAAACTTGGAAATCAAATTATGAACCTGATAACCTTGATATTCTACGGCATTCATGTTCAGGATTCACAATCCGGTCTTAGAGCAGTTAGTCGGAATGCTGCGGAGTTGATTGATATACATTCCCGGGATTATGGGGTGTCATCTGAAATAATATATGAGATCAAAAAGAGCAACCTCAAAATGAAAGAAGTACCCATAAAAACGATATATACCGATTATTCTCTGTCAAAGGGCACTGATACAAAGGTTGGACTGAAAATACTTGCTAAGCTAATAAGAAATATTCTGAAATAAAAGGACAGATTAATAAAAAAATAAAAGACAGATTAATAAAAGAATTATTCAATAAAATTCAATATAACATCTGATAAAAGATACCTAAATTTGAGGTGCCTAAATCTAAATTTGAGATGCTTAAATTATAAAAAATTGACCTTAATAAAAATTAAAAAAATTTAACCTTCAAATTAAAATAGAGGTGTTTATATGCTAATGATATACCAGATTATAGGAATCCTTGTGGGACTTCTGGGGATAGTGGTAACCATCATTAGATTCAGAGACGGCAAGATGTCCCTGGGAATGCTTACGGTATGGAGCGTTATATGGATACTTGTCATAGTAATTTCATTTTATCCTGAATCCACCGGTTTCTTTGCAACTATAACCGGGATAGGAAGAGGTCTTGATCTAATATTAATATTAGGCCTCATAGGATGCTATTATCTCATTTTCAGAATATACAATATGATAGAAAATATTGAAGAAGAAATAACAGAACTGGTAAGGGAAATAGCTATTGAAAAGAAAGATTCAGAGTCAAACTCAAAGGATAATCCAAAAAACGACCCCCAAAATAAGAGGAAATAATAAATTTCATAAATTTTTAATAATAACTTCTAAATTTTTATATCAAATTTAGCATATAAGATTTAACTGGAGATAACATGAAAATAGGATATTTTGTTGGTCATTTTCCCTATATCAATCTTCTCCATAACCCTGATTATAACAAAAAGTATGCACACGGCGGTACAGAAATTGCTGCCCATAATTTAGCCCTTAAAATGGGAGAAAGGGGACATGAAATAAACGTTTTCACCACATCCATGAAATCCAGTGATTCAGTAGAATTCTCAGAGGGGATGCACATCTATCGCTACGGCACCAATCTGAAAATTGCCAGTGCCAACCTATCCCTGAACCTAATGTACAAACCGCTAAAAAATGATGTAGACATTGTTCATGCCCTTTATAATATACCCTATCCTGATTTATCTGCTTCAAGATACTCAAAAAAGAAAAAAGTCCCTTTTATAATCACTTACCAGGCAGATGCGCAAAATACAGGTGGAAATTTAATAAGAAATGCAGCGACTTCAATTTACAACAGATACCTACTTCCAAAGGTTCTCTCCAGCGCCGATATCATAATTGCCACATCACCATCTTATATAGATAAGTCCAGATATTTAGGTAAATATAGAGATAAAATAGTGGTTATCCCCAATGGTATAAACCTTGAAAACTTCGATATTAATTTTTCAAAGGAGGAATCCAGAATAAAATTAGAATTGCCGCTTAATGAAGAAATTATACTCTTTTTTGGAAATATAGTGCAGTATAAAGGCCCTGATATCCTTTTAAAAGCATTTTCATTGGTAAAAAAAGGAATATCCAATGCTAAGGTTAAACTGGTTTTTGTGGGCAGAGGGGATATGCAGGAAGAATTAAAAGATCTGGCAAAAAAATTGGATTTAGAGGAACACGTGAAGTTTGTAGGTTATATTGAAGAAGATCTTAAACCACTTTACTTCAAAGCTGCTGATATCTTTTGTTTACCATCAGTTACCCTGGCAGAAGCCTTTGGAATCGTGAATTTAGAGGCCATGGCCTGCGGTATTCCCGTCATATCAACAAAACTGGGAGGAATACCAGATATTGTTAATCATGGAAAAAATGGATTAATCATTGAACCAGGAAACATTAAAGCCCTGGCAGATGCCCTCACCTATCTACTGGAAAATGAGGATGTGAGGAAGAAAATGGGGGAATGTGGTAAAAAGATGGTTGTAAATTATTCCTGGAAAAAAATCGCTGAGAAAACTGAGAAAGTTTACCAGGACGTTTTAGATATTTGATTTATTCAATAATCCATAAATTTAGGTAAATGGTGAAAAATCGCATGGAAATCGATTATATAAACGGAGCTAGAACTGTCGAACTTTTCGGGGTAGCTAAATATCAAAGGGAAATACATAGAAGGTTAAAGTTAAAATTAAACATTATTGAATATGATCCAGTTGAATTCAAAATTGGGAATGCAAATATTGCCAATGCGCTTAAACTATATTTTATATACCCTTTAATGGTTAAAAAAAGGTTAAAAAAGGGTAATCTAAAACATATAACCTCACAAAATCTTGCTTATCTACAAAAACTTTTAAGATTAAAAAATTGCCTGATAACCTGTTATGATCTAATACCCCTGGTTTACGAGAAAAGTTATTCCTCTATTTTAAATATGAAGGGATTAAAAAATGCTGAAAGGATAATTACTATCTCTCAGTTCTCTAAAAATGACATTATCCAGCATGTGGGTTATCCTGAAAACAGGATAGACATTGTCTATCCTGCCGTGGACCATGAAGTTTACACCAGAACCGATGATAAAGAAATATTAAAGGATTTAAATCTTTCGCAAAATTCAAAAATAGTTTTATATATTGGCTCCGAACACCCCCGACAGAACGTTCCTACCTTAATAAAATCATTTTATAAACTAAAAAAAAGATTTTCCGACGTTAAATTAGTTAAAATTGGCCGACCACAATTTTATGGTGCCAGAGAAAAGAATTTAAAGTTAATTGAAGATTTGAATTTAAATAACGACATCATTTTCATTGATTATGTTCCAGAAGGAGATTTACCCAGATGGTACAACGCCTCTGACCTGCTGGTCTACCCCTGCTCCTATGCTGGTTTTGGTCTGCCGCCCCTGGAAGCCATGGCCTGCGGCACCCCGGTAATAACCTCCAACACCACCTCACTGCCCGAAGTGGTTGGAGATGCTGGGATAATGATGGATCCCCATGATGTTGATTTAATGGCTGATAAAATGTATGAGATACTGGTGAACGATGGTTTAAGAGACGATTTAATTAAAAAAGGTCTTAAAAGAGCCATGATGTTTAGTTGGGATAAGGCTGCGAATGAAACTTTTGAAATTTACAAATACGTCCTTGATAATGAGCAGTTCTAAATAACTGCATTAAAAATATAAGATAATTTGAAATAAGTGTAAAATTTTTTTAAGTTAGTGATTTATTATGGATATTGGAATTGTAAATCCTGAATTAATATATCCAAGAGGCGCTGAGAAACAGATATGTAAATTAAGTTATCATTTAAATAAGATGGGGCATGATGTCACAATATACACTTTTGAAAAGGAAAAAAACTATTTATTTGACGATTTACTCGAAAATACAGACATTATCTCTTTAAACCGCAGATGGATTGTTAATAATCTCTTTTTTTTAAACCATTTTAGATGGTATTATTTGATTAAAAAATTAAGTACCAAGCTTAAAAAACATGATGTGATCAACGTCCACAACCACCCTGCTCAATGGATCTCTAAATTTACAGAAATTCCAGTAATATGGATGTGTAATGAACCTTACCGTCAACAAATTCCTAATCAAGGTATTGGAAAATTATATCCAGCTAATTTAATGGACAGCAATTTATCTTTGGGTGTGGATCTTATATTAGCCATAAGTCCTGTAATTAAACAGGCGGTTGAAAAGAAATATCCGGGAAAAAAGGTGATTACAGTAGGTTCTGGTGTTGATTTGGAAAGAGAAATTAAATATGTTGAAAATAATTATTTTGATTCCATTTTTGTAGGTCCTATTCATCCACAAAAACGTCCTTTAGACATTGTAATGGCATTTTCGCAAATTAAAGATAAAATTCCAAATATAAGACTACATTTTGTGGGAAATGTCCTTTACCCGCATCTAAAAAAAGAAATGCAGAAAAAAGCTTTTGATAATAACATTAAAATTTTTTTTTATGGTACCATCTCCAACGAAAAATTATACGAATTATATGAAATTGCGGATATAGCAGTTTTTGTACCAGAATCTGAACCCTGGGGCATATTTCCTTTAGAAACTACGTTAGCTGGGATACCTACTATTATTTCTGACCAATGCGGAATTAAAAATATCCTGTCCAAAGATTTTCCCGTAGTTGAAACAGGAAATATCAGTCAATTAACAATTAAAATATTGGAGATTAAGGAAAATTATGTAGAATCTGTAAATAAAACAACAAAAATTTCCAAAATGTTATCTGAAAAATATTCATGGGAAAATTACAGTAAAAAACTTCTAGATATCTTTAATAATGTTCTGGATAAAAATAAATTTTAAGTTTCCCCGATAAAAAAAAAGAGTTTGGATAACCGTTTTTTCGAACATATTTTACTTATTATTTGTTATAAACACCTAAAAACAGTACATTAGCTGACGGGAACGGTGAACCATATTCTACCCTATAAAATTCTGAATTAAGTTCTATCCATCTGTTATCTTTAGATATTCTCTTTAAAAAATATTTATCGTTAAATTTTATCCTCCCAGTTTCAATAAAGTTATCAAGAATTGGATTTTGGCCTATTGGTATGGTAGCTACTAATTTACCTCCAGGGGCAAGAGAATTTTTTAAATTCTTTAAAGCAGAAAAAATTTTTTGGGGGTCAAAAGGGGTTTCATCCCAGCCCACGTGCTCTAAAGTGGAAATACTGATAATTAAAGAGTACTTTTTTCCTGGTTGAAAATCGACTACATCCTCATTGATTACTCCTTTAGCTTTCTCGTATTTATCCAGCACATCATGATTTATATTAATATAATGAGAAAGAACATTACCTACCTCTAGGATATCATCATTCTGATTTTCAATAACGAATTTACGAATGATGGGGATTTCAACCGTTCTTTCATTTTTCCAGGTAGTGTTGTACCAATGATAGAAGTATCGGTAACTATCTCCTTGAAATTTAAAAGTTTTAAAGTAGTTGAATAATTTATAATACCAAGACTTTAAATAGGATGGAAAGAAGTCCGCTGTCCAGTAATTATTTATTATTTTAGACCAGTTGTAATCAGCCATACTGATGTTCTCCCCGGGAATTTATAACAAAGATCTGTTTGATTTAAATGATTAATCCTTCTTACTTTTCTCTATAACTTTTTAAGGCAAAATTTACCACATTCTCCCCCTTTTCGTTGAAAGAATATTTTTTCTGAAGAATATTTTTTCATTAATTTCATGATCTTTTTTTACCTAATCAAAACTCTGGAGATCTAAAATTACAATAACATTAGAATTACTATCAGATCAAATTTTATATTAAGGATAATAATGATTTATTTATCTAAAATTATAATAACTAACAATAAAGTTTTATCTATTTAAGTTTAAGCGGTTAAAAGATGTTAATTTTGATAACGGTAGGAATAGTAGCCAGGAACGAAGAAAAAAATATAAAAAACTGTCTAAAAAGCATTTTAAATCAAAATTTTAACCATAAAAACTATGAAATAATAGTTGTTGATGGCAATTCCACCGATCACACCCGAGAAATTGTAAAGAACGTTTTAAAAGATTCAGATGTGGTGTATAAAATTTTAAATGAGGCCGATTTTGGTTTTCACGGCCTTTGTTTTGCAAGGAATCTGGTAATTGACAATTCTGATGAAAATTCAAGGTTCATCGCCTTTACTGACTCAGACTGCAATGTAGATGAGAAATGGCTTTCCAACCTTTATGATGCCATTAAAAAATCGTCTAAAGATGTTGCCGGAGCTGGAGGTCCCCGGTTAATAGCAGGAACCGATGATAAAAAAGAACTGGTAATAAATGCGTTTATCACATCTTTTTTAGCATCTGGGGGTAACCCTGCATTCTCAAAAAGAAGTATTAAATATTTAGAAAGCATACCCAACTACAACGCCATATACAAGAAAGACGTGATATCCCGGTTTAGATATGATGATGATCTTATTATATCTGATGATAATGAGCTGAATTTCAGACTTAGAAAGGCCGGTTACAATTTTCTCTATGTTCCAGAAGCAAAGGTCTGGCACCGTGAAACCAATTCCATCACGGAATTTACCAGAAATATGTTTAACTACGGGGTTAACATCAGCAACACCGTAAGGAAACATAGGAGCATGGTGAAAATAATTGTGCCGTTGACGGTTGTATTTGTTCTATACCTCATTTTATTGATTCCTTTATATTTCACTTTTGGATGGTTGGTATTGGTTCCCCTAATACTTTACATCCTCTTTGCAGTGGCTGTTTTCTTGGAAGTAGCCCTAAAAACGAAAACCATTCTCTCTTTAATGATATTTTTACTTCTACCACTGCAACATATCTCCTATGGACTGGGAATAATTTACAATTTGGCCATAAAAAGGCACCCTTAACATAAAAGCTATGAAAATGGAGTTATAATAAAATAATATGAAATGGGATTTGAAATATAATGAAGAAAAATTGAATAAAATAAATAGTAAAAAGATTTTTCCTTTACAATAAGATAATCTTCATAAATAATGAATTTTATCAATTATAGTTTCCTTAATAAAAAAATGGTGCCAATATGATATATTTTAGAGGTTGTGTGGTGCGGGAAAAGCTCACCAGCATATCCGAAGCCACAGAGACTGTGTTAAAAAAATCAGGTGTAGATTATACCATCATTGAGGATGAAAAATGCTGTGCATCTTTTCTTTTAAGAACAGGCTTTCAAAGAGAAGCTCTTGAAGTCATGGAAAAAACCTTAAAAGATTTAAAGGGTGAAAAGATATTGGTATCCTGTGCAGGATGTTATAACACTTTAAAGAACGATTATAAAGAGCTTTTGGGTGTTGATCTTGATGTGGTCCACACTTCAGAGTTTTTCAATGATCTAATTGAGAAAGGAAAACTGAAAATTAAAAGAATTCCCCTAAAGGTTACCTACCACGACCCCTGCCATTTAGGAAGGCACTGCGAGATATACCAAGAGCCCAGGGAAATTTTAAAGAAAAAAGCAGATCTGGTGGAGATGGAAAGAAGCAGAGAGAAATCAAGATGCTGCGGGGCAGGCGGCGGTGTTAAATCCGCATTTCAAGAAATGGCCGTTGATATTGGTAAAAAAAGGATTATGGATGCAGAAAACACAGAAGCTGATTTACTGGTAACATCCTGCTCTTTTTGTATTTTAAACCTCAAAGAAGGTTTAGAATGTTTTAAAATTGACAACAAAGACAAAATGAATGACAAAGACAAAATGAATGATAAAAACAAATTAAATAACAATATCCATATTTCAGGGGTAGTTGACATATCTGAACTGATTTTAATGGGGCTTGAAGATGAAGAAGTCTGAAATTGATGCAATGAACAAATCATTTGCTATATTGGATGAAAGACGTTCCCATCTCCTTGATAGTGAGCGAACACAGGATCTTAAGAAAAAAGTTAAAGAGATAAGAAAGTATTCCATCTCAAACCTTGATGAACTTTTGAATAAAGGGATAAAAAAACTTCAAGAAAATGGTAATGAAGTTATATTTGCAGATAACTCAGAAAAAGCCCTGGAATCCATATTAAATATAGTTAAAAATGAATTAATGGTTGCCAAGTCAAAGTCAAACACCGCCGGGGAAATAGGACTTTCAGAGTTCCTGGAAGGTAATGGGATCGCTGTTCTGGAAACAGATTTAGGAGATAGAATAGTCCAGTTCGACCCCGAAAGCCGTCCTTCCCATCCAATTGGCCCGGCATCCCATTTGAATATGGAGAAAATCGCAGAATTAGCTTCAAAAAGGCTTAATACTAAAATAAATCCTGAACCACGTGCCATACTTGATGCTGTCAAGTCAGATGTGTTGGATAAACTTTCAAAATGTAATATTGGAATAACCGGGGCAAATTCGGTGGCAGCAGAAGATGGTTCAATCATAACCGTCCACAACGAAGGTAATATAAACCTGGTCTCCATGCTGGACACCCACATCGTAATCGTGGGTATAGATAAACTGGTCAGAACTATAGAGGAAGCGGTATCTGTTGTAAAACTTGAAACCATATATGCAACCGGGAAAACAACTCCTGCCTATATGAATGTTATATCCTCCCCCTCAAAAACAGCTGATATAGAACAGATACTTCTGGATGACATGTACGGTCCCAGAAGAGTGGTGGTGATACTTCTTGACAACGGGCGGAGTGAATCCATCAAAGAGGGAGGAGAATGTCTTTTATGCATCGGCTGTGGCAGTTGCATTGTTTCCTGTCCCATCTACAATGCCATTGGATATGATTTTGGGTACCGGAGATATTTGGGCGGCCGGGGAGTGGTTTTAAGCCGTTTTATAGAGAATGAAAAGTCTTGTTTTGATTCAGGACTATTTACATGTACTCTCTGTGGTTTGTGCACATTAGAGTGCCCCTTAGATATTTGTACCAGTGAAATGATTGAAAAAATGAGGAAAGAATCTGTTGAATCTCATCTCTTCTGCCCGGAACATGCAAAAATAGCATCCCGAATCAGAAAAAAAGGATCACCATTTTGATGATTAAATCACAGGAATAAAAATTTATTAGACAATTAAAATCAGAGAAATAGAAATTTATTAGACACTAAATCACAGAATTTAAATATTAGTTTTTAGACTTGATTAGTATAATAGGAGGTATATGATTTGCTTCTCTTAATTAGTCCCATAAATACAGAGGAAGCACTGGAAGCCATTAAAGGCGGTGCAGATATAATCGACGTTAAAAATCCAAAAGAAGGTTCATTGGGCGCTAACTTTCCATGGGTCATCAAGAACATAAGAGAGTTGACCCCTAAATCTATGCAGGTCAGCGCCACAGTAGGAGATATCCCCTTTAAACCAGGGACAGTATCACTGGCAGCCGCTGGAGCAGTGGTTTCTGGGGCAGATTATATTAAAGTAGGATTATATGGAACAAAAAACTACCGGGAAGCTCTGGAAGTTATGGAAAATGTGGTGAGAGCTGTTAAAGATTTGAATGACCAGGCGCTGGTGGTGGCCTCCGGATACGCCGACGCCCACCGGGTAGGGGCTGTGGATCCTATGGAAATACCTCGAGTTGCAGCAGATTCCGGTGCAGATCTGGCCATGGTTGACACTGCAGTAAAAGACGGCAAAACTCTTTTTGATCACATGGATAAAGATACCATCTTAAAGTTTACAGAAACTATTCATGATTACGGACTTAGAAGTGCCCTTGCAGGATCTGTAAAGGAAGAACAACTCCCCATACTTTATGAGCTGGGCTGTGATGTAGTTGGAATCAGAGGAGCGGCCTGTGTTGGTGGGGATCGTAACCTTGGCACTATTCATCACACTGCAGTTTACCAGTTAAAGCAGATGATGGAAAAGTTTTAAAGGGTAGAAATATAATATTTAAGAAAATCCTAATCCAAATAAAATAAAATCCAAATAAAAATTCAAAATAAATAATATCAGATAAAATAATCTGATGACAATTTGAGATTAAGGAAAAACTTAATATTAATAAAAGATTAAATATTAAATAATTTAAAATATTAATTAAAACCATTAAATATTTAATTTTACCAACCTTTTTAAGGTTGTTTGAGGTGTTTAAATGTTCTCTAAAAAATTGAAAACTGCACCAGAAGGTTATACATTCGACGATTTCTTACTAGTGCCCTCCAGATCCTCAGTTGAACCCAAGGATGTGAAAACCCATACCCAGGTTTCCAGGAATTTCACTATAAACATCCCTATAATAAGCTCAGCTATGGACACCGTAACCGAGGCCGAAATGGCCATAGCACTGGCTCAGGAAGGTGGTTTGGGTGTTATACATCGTAATATGAGTATTAACGAGCAGATTGCAGAAGTTAAAAAAGTGAAAAGGTCAGGAGACCTCACCATCCGTGATGTAATAACCACCAAACCCGATGCCTCCCTAAGGGAAGTCCATGAAATGATGGATGAGGAAGAGATAAGCGGACTTCCAGTGGTTCATAATGGTAAATTAATTGGTATCATCAGCAGAAGAGATATAAAACCCATCATTAACTCAGACCCTCAAAAAAAGGTAAGGGAGATTATGACCGAGGATGTGGTCACTATTTCAGAATCGACCACCCCCGAGGAGGCTTTGGATATTGCCTATGAAAATAAGGTGGAAAGGCTGCCGGTAATTAAGGAAAACCATATTGTAGGTATTGTAACCATAAGGGACATACTGGAGCTTAAAAAGTTTCCTAATGCCTCTCGGGATAAAACCGGCAGATTTATGGTGGCTGCGGCAACTGGACCATTTGATCTGGAGCGTGCCATGGCACTTGACGATGCAGGGGCTGACATAATTGCAATAGACTGTGCCCACGCCCACAAACCCAATATTGTAAAGTTCGCAAAAACCATAAAGGAAAATATTGAAGCAGACCTGGTGGTAGGTAACATAGCAACCAGAGAAGCTGCAGAAGACCTTATAGCAGGAGATGTGGACGGAATAAAGGTGGGAATAGGCCCTGGATCCATCTGTACAACCAGAATAATTGCCGGGGTGGGGGTGCCACAACTTACCGCCATATCCGATGTTGCAGATGTTGCAAAGGAACACAACGTTCCAGTAATAGGTGATGGTGGTTTAAGGTTCTCCGGTGACGTTGCAAAGGCCATAGCCGTAGGTGCTGATACAGTAATGCTGGGAAGCTTGCTTGCCGGGACTCATGAATCTCCCGGTGAGGTAGTAATAATGAACGGCCGCAAATTCAAGCAGTACCGGGGAATGGGATCCCTGGGGGCCATGACCGGCGGAGCGGGTGCCGGAACTGACCGCTACTTCCAGGAAGTTAAAGGACCAATGAAACACGCAAAACTGGTTCCAGAAGGAGTTGAAGGAGTAGTACCTTATAAAGGAATGGCAAACGAAATTCTTTTCCAGCTAATTGGCGGTCTTAAAGCCTCAATGGGCTACTGCGGTGCAAATAACATTGAAGAAATGCAGGAGAAATCCCATTTTGTCAGGATCACATCCAGCGGTATGAAAGAAAGCCATCCCCATGATCTTTTAATTACCAATGAAAGCCCTAACTACCCGACAACACGGCTAATGTAAAACTCAAAGGTATTGCCCTAAGGACTCCAACTTTTGGGAGGATTCCTTTCTTTATTTTTTCTCAAAAGAAGTAAAATAATTTCTTAAAAAAATTCTTAAAGAATTTAAAAATTTTTATTTTTCCATAACCGATTAAATTATATTTCCATAACCGATTAAATTATATTTCCATAACCGATTTAAAATTATAAAGGTGATTAAACTCCATGAAATCCTGTATAATACTTTGTGGTGGACTGAGCAGGCGGATGGGCCAGGATAAGGGATCAATGGTGTTTAATAACAAACCAATGATCCTGCACCTTCTGGAAACGGTGGATAACGTGGCTGATGAAGTGTTACTGGTTTTAAGGGATGAAAAACAGGTTAATGGTTACAGAGAAATTTTAGATGATCCAAAAGCAGATTTAAAAATAGCCGTTGATTTAAAGATTGTTACCGATATTTTAAAGGATCATGGCCCTCTTATTGGAATATTAACCGGTCTTTTGAATATAGGTTCTGATAAAGCCCTGATATTACCCTGCGACTCTCCTCATGTTTCTGAATCATTTATCCTTAAAATGTTTAAATTTGCAGAGGACCAAAAATTCGATGCCTTTGTCCCCCGATGGTCTGACGGCCGGGTAGAGCCATTACATTCCCTTTACCGGAAAGAAAATATAAAGATAATTGAAAAATTAGTTGAAGATGGAATAAGGGATGTTAAATCTTTGCTTACAAATTTGGAAGTAATGTACATCGATGTCGAAGCCCTGGATATAACCGGTGCAACTTTTCGAAATATTAACCGGCCAGAGAATGTTGTTTAGAATTTGATATCAATAATTAGTTTATTAAAAATCCAATAATTTATTAATTAACCATAAAAAAATAGTACCTACTGGAATTGAGAGCGATAGATCACTCTAACGTTAAATAAGAAATATTTAAGGGAATATTTATGTAAAAAGGTTTTGTAAGAAAGATTCTAACTTTTAGAAGGGTTTAAAGCAATTTGAATATAATTAATGGAATAAAACTTTTTCAATTTTATATTCATTTTCGTCAGGTTTTCTAATTTCTACTGTCCCGGGATTTCTTCCCATTTCCAACAGAAATTTGTTCACCATTTCGATCATGTCAATAAAGCTTTCCCTGCTTATTTTACAGCCTTCGACAGTGGTGTATTCCGGCATTTCTCCATTCAACTTTTTAAATTCTATTATCTCTTCAACCATAGTTCTATACTGTTTGAGAGTTAACCTCTTCATTAAATCAACTACTTTAGTTAAATCAACTACTTTTAGTTTTTAAATTTTATTGTACTACTTACTTAAATAGGTTACTAAAAAGAGTTTTACTTACTGCTTTTAAGTTAATACTTTTTTTAATCAATCAATCCTTAAATTCTACGGTTGCATTGGGATCAAATGGATTTATCCGCAGGGCAAGAGAAAATAGGTAAGGATAGTTATCCATTAAATGCTCCATATACTGCAGCCATTCGTAGATCAACAGACCATAAGCCCTTTGAGTATCTACCTTTAAGTGTGCGTAGTCTGCTCGGGACAAATGGTTTAGGTCACCCCTTTTCTCCAGTTCCTCTGTAAGATGGAAAACCGCTCTCAAGAGGTCGGTAAAGGTTTCATGTTCCAATAGATTTGGGTTTTCCAGGAGAACCAGTAAAAATTTTCTTTTGTCCATCAAAAATTCTTTAGAACACTTTAAAAACTCTATAGATTTAGCATCGCCCGTAATCTCCAGATCGTATTTAAAATTTTTTATGCGCTCTCCTGCATCCAAAAATTCCTTCTCAGACCAATTTGACTTTACAATAAGATTATTTCTAATTTTTTCAGATTTAGAATCGAATTCAGAAACAGTTTTCAGTAAGTCTGTTCCCACTTCACTGAAAAAAACTCCGATGACCATGTTAAGTTTTTCCAGAAGAATATTTTTCTCCCGCGCACTGATAACGCCTTCTATGACCAGTACCACAATCAAAACTTCTATAGGCACAAATGCAGAATCAATACTTAAATAGAAAAAGAGATGTTCCGTATTATGAAAAAGGAAAAAGTTGACAATATAAAGTATGGCAGATATGATGACCAGCAGGATTCCCAACTTAATTTTCCAACCTATACTTTCACTTATTTTCATGATTACCCCATATTTTAATTTGATAACATTTATATTGCATATTATTGATTAATATTGATTATTGATTTAATATTGGAATTATATGTTTACATGATATTGAATTATAATTGTTGACAAATATTGAATTATATGATTTGTATGTATTTATTTTAATAAAATTGAATTTTATATCCTAATAATACGTTTCATTATCTCCTAAAGCTTCTCCGCTGATACAATAGTCACCGGATTGTTCCCAAGCATCATGGTACCTCTTTCTATGATTTTACCCTTAGATATGGATATATCGACCACGTCTGGAACCATTCCCATGGCTTGCATGGTTTTAACAGCTTCTACACGGGTTTCAAGCAGTATGGATGTTACCAGAATTCTTCCATTTATTTTCAGTTTCTCATATCCCTTCTCCATTATTGAAGGGAGATCTCCACTGCTACCCCCAATCATCAGAATGTCAAATGAGGTTATATTTTCTAAAACATCCAGGGCATCTCCCTGGATCACCTGCACCTTCTCTTCTCTCCCAAATTTTTTAAGATTCTCCCGGGTAATTTTAACTGCCTCAACGTCTTTATCAATGGCATATACCATTTTAGCCCTTTTTGCAAATTCTAAAGTTAAACCACCGGTTCCACAACCGATTTCCACCACCACATCATCAGATGAGACCTTTGATTTGCACATCACCACACATCTGATCTCCTCTTTAGTGGGGCCTGGTACCTCTGGGTTTTTAATGAAATCCTTATCAGGAATCATGGAACCTCTCCATGCCACCGCCGGAAGAGCTGGTTGTCTATTTTGAGCACGTCCAGTATTTTACCCACCACAAAATCCACCATATCCCTAATCTCCTCTGGCTGATGATAGAATCCCGGCATAGCCGGTAGGATAATCCCCCCTTCCCGGCTTATTTTGAGCATGTTCTCCAGGTGAACAGGACGCAGAGGTGTTTCCCTGGGAACAATAACCAGATCTCTCCTTTCTTTAAGTGCCACATCCGCGGTGCGGGTTACTGCATTGCTGGCGTATCCCGTGGCAATGGCTGATATGGTTTTCATGGTACAGGGCACAATTACCATTGACTCAAATCTGCATGATCCGCTGTTGATAGACGTGGTAAGGTCGTCTGGCTCATAGTATTTCTCTACCAACCCTTTAAGATAATCTTTCTGGATTTTAAGTTCATGTTTCAGAATTATTTCAGCAGGAGGGGTTATTATTAGTGCAGTTTCCTTATCTATTTCATTTAAAAATTCAAGGAGTCTAACCCCGTATATCACGCCGCTTGCACCGGTAATGGCTACCACTATCATATCATCACTCCATTTTTGGGTTTGATTTGGCAAGATTAAAATTGTTAAGGTCTTTTTAATTTGAGATAAATCTAAATTAATTTAAGATATACTTCAAATTTAATTAAGATATAATTTAAACAATCCAATAAATTTTAGCTTGAATATAATTTAATCCATCTCATTCCAATGGAATATATCAATTAATTCATTCCAATGGAAATATAATAAAATTATATCTCAATCTAATGGAATATAATTCCTGAATGGAAATTTGTTGAGTTTTTCAGCATGGTTTTCCGGCAGGTATATGCACAGGTCAGCGTGGCTAAATCGGGCCTCTTTCAGAGCACCTACTATGTGGGATATATCTCCTAACCTCTCTTTATGGCCGTTTAAGGAAACCAGGGTGCTCATCTCATCAAAGGACGGATATTCTGGAATGTCCACCATGACCTGGTCCGGGGAAATATCCAGATCTTCTGAAATTTCTTCCTCTATTTTTCTAATTTCGGCACTATCTATCTGGAATATGGTGCTGCGTTCTTTGAGTTCATCTGGTTTAAGGGAATAAACGGTCTTGAATAAGTCTCGATTGTCTAACCTTTGCATCATATCTTTTATGTAACCTTCATGGGCCCTTGCAGCTGCAATTATATCTATATCGTCATAGAGGAAAATGTTTTGAGGTTCAATCACTTCCTCTTCAAATAATCTGGTGAAACAGCGCCTGAACATTGCATTAATTATTCTGGTGGTGTGATGTTGATAGACACTGGGATACATGGAATAACGAGCTAAAAGCATTGATTCTGCTGCCTGCAGTCCCTTTCTTTTGAGTATCAGGTTTTCTTCCAAGATCATGTTATAGAGAAGTCTTTCCACGTCAATAACACCATAAGCCACACCAGTATAATGCGAATCACGTAGTAAATAATCCATTCTATCTACATCTAACTCTCCTGATATTATTTGACCTAAAGAGCCTTTTCCACTTATTATATCTATTATTTCATTTAGATCAAAATTTTCAGATAAGAGATCAGATAACTGTGATTCTTTTATAAGTTTGGAGGTCAGTTCTTCGTGTGAAGTATCCATAACTCCCTCAGAGACATGAGAAAATGGCCCATGACCCGAATCGTGCAGAATTGCACAAACCCTTAAAATACTTTTTTGATAGTCATCTAAAGCTAAGTTATCAGCTAATCTTGATGCCAAGTACATAGTTCCAATGGAATGCTCAAATCTGGTGTGATTAGCACCAGGGTAGACTAAATAGGTGAATCCTAATTGTTTAATTCGTCTCAACCTTTGGATTTGAGGCGTGTCAATTAATTCTATCTCAAATTTTCCCAGGTGAAGATCGCCGTGAATACTGTCCCGTATAAATTTCAAAACTATCCCCCAGACATTATTATATTAGTACCGCCATCAGTGAATTCTTCTTTTTTAAAATCAATCTCATATTTTACCCTTTCTACTATTTCATTTAAAGCTTCCCTGGTTTCTCCCCGATGTGCTCCAGCAACCACCACCAGAAACAGAGGATCCCCTACCTGGAATTCCCCGATATAATGCACTACTGCCATATCAATTACATCATGTTTGTCCTTTATATCTTTTATAATCTCTTCAAGTTCTTTTTCAGCTTCTTCCCTATGAGGGGTGGTTAAATTCATTTTCTCTATAATTTTACCCTTTTCAATGCCTCTTACTATGCCTTCAAAGGAGTATATGGCACCGCATTCTCCTATTCTTGGATTTTTTTTAACCTCTTCCATGAGATCCTGAATTTTTGTTTCCTTAGCATTTTTCATTATAATATTGGCCATCATCTTATTCTTTAACCTCCTTTTTGGACAAATGATTAAGTCTTGAAATTCCTTCGATCTCTTCTATAACCTCTAAAACAGAATCTGGAACCAGTGCTTCCCAATCTTCACCCTGGAGCATTCTCCGTCTTACTTCGGTTCCGGAGTAAATTTCCCGGTTGAATAGCGGAGGCTCAGTGACCTGGTATCCTGCCTCAACAAACAGTCTCTGAACCAGGGGATTTCCAGAATAAACATGTTTGAAGGGAGGGGTGAGCATCTTTACATGGGCCACCCAGACCGAGTTGCAGATTATATCCTCGATAGGTATGATGTAGTAGCTGGAAGCAGGCACCCCGTTTTCAGTCAAGGCCTTGGTGAGCATCATAACCCGCTCCCCAGCGGTGAATGGATCTTTAAGGGTGTGGCTTAACTGAGCACTTCCTATACCAATTATAACCTCCTCAACCTCATTTAATATCCTTTTAATGACATCCAGGTGGCCCTCATGCACCGGCTGCATCCTTCCAACAAGCAATCCCCTCATTAAATCACCCTTTTATTCTATACTATTTAATAACCGTTTTAATCTATATTATTTAATAAAGTTGTTTTTTAATGAAATTCCTTTTATTAATAATTTCTTTTCTAATATAAAATTTCTAAACAGTATAATTCACTTAGGAATATATTTGGAACTATATCTTCTGAAATTTTCTTATAATAATCTTATTATTATATTATCCTTCTGGACATATATTTCCACATCTAAATCTTATAAATTTTATTTAATCTATAAATCCTAATAAAATATATTAGATATATATAAAGATGACCTACCAAAAAACTAAATTTAAAAAGAAATATACTAAAAATTTAATTTAAACTAAGATTTTGAATCATTTGCCAGTTTAATTATTAATTCTCATATTCTAAAGCTACGGTGATATCCAATGATTAATGTTGAAAACCTATCAAAAACATACCATATGAAAGATGGAGCGGAAATTAAGGCTTTAAATAATATAAACCTTGAAGTGAATAAGGGAGAAATAGTAGGGATAATAGGGATGAGTGGTTCGGGTAAAAGCACCTTACTCCGAATTTTAAGAGGTGTAGAAACCTTTGACAGTGGATGTGTAGTTGTGGACGACGCTAAAGTGTGCTACGACTCCAATCCTTACTACTTCCGAAAGCTCAGACACGCCACTGCCATACACCTGCAGAGATCCTTCGGTTTATGGTCGGAGACCGCCTACCAAAATGTTGTCAGCAAACTTAACGGAGCTAAATATGGTGATGAAGGGCTCACTGATTTTGAATTTGCCAACGACGAATTCGGAGAGCAGGCTATGGAGCTTTTGAAGATCGTTGGTCTGGACCATAAGGCAGACCACTTTGCACCGGTACTGAGCGGTGGAGAGAAACAGAGGCTCATAATGGCCAGACAACTTGCAAAAAAACCTAAAGTACTTCTTCTGGATGAACCCGCCACCATGTCCTGTCCCAGATCAAAACAAGAGATTTTAGATGCTATAAAAAAGATAAACCAGGAATTAGGGGTAACCGTCCTTCTGGTATCCCACCTCCCTGAAGTGCACAGCTACCTATCAGAACGGCTGCTACTAATGGAAAAGGGGCAGATAATTGATAAAGGCTCCCCCGAAGTTATAATAAAGAAATTTGTTAAAAAAATGGAACCCAGAGAATCCCTCAGGGATCCAGATGATATTGGTGAAGATATTATCAAAGTAAGGGATTTAGAGAGGAATTTCTCCCTCTTACATGGAGGTAACGTCCTTAAAATTGAAAATATGAACTTTGATGTCAAAGAAAGAGAAATAATATCTTTAATCGGACCCAGTGGGGCTGGTAAAACTGTGCTTTTGAGAATGGTAGCTGGACTGGATGTACAGGACTCCGGCACTGTTTCCTTTAAGCATCAGGGGCACTGGGTGGACATGCACCAGCCGGGAATAGAGAGGATGAAGGTACGGCGCAAGATGGGTTTCATGCACCAGGAATTCTCCCTCACCCACCATGCCACCATCAAAGACCAGATCGCAGCTAAGCTTGGAGTTAAAGGAGAACAAGCCATTTACAATGCTAAAAAGAAGGCAGAAGAACTGGAGATAAGTGATAAAATCCTGGATGTACTCTACCAACTCACGGATCTACCGGAAAGTGAAGCAAAAGACCGTTTAGAGAAGATAGGGCTTTCACCAGACATATTAGAAATTCTATTCCCAAAATTCCCTGATAAAATGGTTAAAAAATATGCTGAACCTGTATTTAAAGCTATGGATTTAAGCATGGACATTCTGGACCGCAAATCCTATGAACTATCTGGCGGCCAGAAGGTGAGGGCCACCCTGGCCCTGGTTTTAGCTTCCCAACCAGAGGTTTTAATACTGGACGAACCCTTCGGTGACCTGGACCCCATAACCCTCCGGATGGTTTCTAACTCACTTAAGAGGATAAACAAAAAGTTCGGAACCACAATTTTAATGGTAAGCCATCACATAGACTTTATTGAGGAAGTTACCACCAGAGCCATAATGATGGAAGATGGAAAGTTTGTAATGGACGGCGATCCCCACCAGCTCTGTCATGAATTCATAGACCGATGCGGAGCAGATTACCTTAAAGATTTAGATGGTTTAAGGGAACAGATGGTCGGTGCTTAAAAATGATGTTTCAGGATTCAGGTGCTTAAAAATGGTTTTTCAGGATTTAGAAGTTGAAAGCTTCTACCGGGTGCTGGCCCCCAGGCCCACCATACTGGTAACCACCACCAACCAGGAAGGCCGGGTTAACGCCGCTCCCTTCTCCTTTGTCATGCCCGTTTCCATTAAGCCCCCATTACTGGCGTTTGCATCGGTTCCCACCCATCATACCTACCAAAACCTGAAAGAGACCAGTGAATTCGTGGTTAATATCCCCAGTGCAGATATTTTAAGAGAACTGTGGATTACCGGTGAAAAATTCCCCTCTGGGGTGAGTGAGATAGAAAAGGCAGGTCTCACCGAAATACCATCAACAAAAGTCACAGCACCTCGAATAGCTGAATGTATAGCTCAGATGGAGTGTAAGGTCTTCTGGATTAAAGATGCTGGAGACCATCACTTAATTGTGGGAGAGGTTCTAAAAGCCCATGTTAATGAAAACATTCTTAAAGAAGGCCTTTTAGATGTTAAAAAAGTGAAACCCATCCTCCATTTAGGGGGGAAAAATTTTGTAGTGGGAGATAATCTGAGGACAGTGGATTAAATGTTTAAGACGATAATGGTTCCAACCGATGGTTCAGATTTTGCAGCTAAAGCAGAGGATATTGCCATTTCCATGGCCAAAAGTTTCAATGCCAAAGTGGTTGCAGTACATGTCATAGATCAAAAACTCATCTACCCCTTTGAAGTGCTGGAAGACGAAGGAAACTCCATATTAAATAAAGTGGCTGAAAAAGGTAAAAAAGAGGGTGTAAATGTCGAGGAAATCCTGATTGTGGGAAGCCCCTCCCACGACATGGCTAAGATAGTAGAAAAGTCAGGGGCAGATATGGTAGTTATTGGATCCCATGGGAGAACCGGTCTGGAAAAGCTCCTGATGGGAAGTGTTGCCGAAAGTGTTTTTAAATCTGTGAAAGTTCCCGTTCTCCTGGTTAAATTGAATGACTCCTGAATAGATTATTCTTTTCAGGGAATAGATTATATTTAGGGCTTATTATTTTATTTAGAAATAGAATATATTCTTGAAAATAGAATTATATTCTTTAATAAAATCTTAATTTTTTTTTAATTTTTGATTTAAATTCTCCTATTTTTTTCATTAACCATGAAATTGAACATTTTCAATGATAATTTACCAAATTATAAATATCATAAATCACAGAATAAAGAGTAATAGTTTAGGATTGGGTTAAAGGAGCGTTAAAAATGAGGAAATATAAATGTAAAGTATGTGGTTATATCTACAACCCTGAAGTGGGTGAACCAAGAAACGGAACGGAACCAGGCACCTCATTTGAGAGTTTGTCTGAGGGATGGTACTGTCCCCACTGTGGAGCTGGTTTAAATCGTTTCAGAGCCCTGTAGAAAGTTAGAGGAGGTTAAGAATGGTTAGATATAAATGTAAAGTTTGCGGCTACATATACGATCCCGAAAAAGGAGAACCCAGAAGAGAAACCGAACCAGGAACAAGTTTTGATGATATGCCAAATAAATGGCTCTGTCCTACCTGCGGGGCTGGTAAACAGAAATTTGTAAAGTTTGGTCAATAAAATTTCTACTTTTAAGTTTATTTAAAGTTAAAGAAAGTTTATTAAGCAGATAATGTATTTAAGCAGGAAATGTATTTATCTAGGAATGTTTATAAAAATTAAACTAATAAACTTCTAAAATACAAAGGAGGGAATAGATGACAAAATATATTTGTATAGCCTGTGGGTACGTTTACGACACTGAAAAAGGAGATTCAACCAGTGGAATTGCACCAGGAACAGCATTCGAAGATTTACCTGATGATTGGGTATGCCCCATATGCGGGGTAGGAAAAGAAATGTTTAAGGAACTGGACTAATTTGAGTAATTAAATAACAGAAGGACTAATTTAAGCAATTAAATACGAAATATTTGAGTAATTAATAACTTGAGTAATTAAATAACTCAAATAAATTCGTATAAAATTAGATTCAGTTATTTTATATTTTTACAGAAAGGAGGTATTAGATGCTAAATAAAAAAATGGAAGATGCCATTAATAAACAGTTAAATGCAGAACTCTACTCATCCTATCTTTATCTTTCCATGGCTGCCTTTTTCGAGTCAAAAGACCTGTCAGGCTTTGCCAACTGGATGCAGGTACAGGCTCAAGAAGAACTGAGCCATGCCATGAAGTTTTACAACTACCTGGTGCAGAGGGGTGCACGGGTAACTCTTCCTCAGATAGATGAACCACCCGCTGAATGGGAATCCCAGGTGGCAGTTTTTGAGCATGTTTTTGAGCATGAACAGATGGTCACCGGACTTATAAACGACCTGGTAGACCTGGCGGTATCCCTGGGAGACCACGCCACCAACAACTTTTTGCAGTGGTACGTGGCAGAACAGGTAGAAGAAGAGGAATCATCCAGCGGAGTATTACAGAAGGTTAAACTTGCCGGAGATGCTCCCAGCGGATTATTTATGCTGGACAGTGAATTAGGACAGAGGGTTTTCAATCCACCAGCACCAGCAGAGTAAACCTGTTTCCTTTTTTTTATTTTAATTTTAAACTACATTAATTTAATTTTAAACTCATTAGCTTGATTATTAAAATGCAATTACTTTATTTAAACTGCTAATTAATTATTAGATATAATACTTTGTTTTAACCCCGTTAAATTGATTATTAAATACATTTAACCTGATTTTTATTATTTCATTACAGTAGATAGAGGAAATAATTTATTAATTTTATAACCTAACCCCTGAAGAACTTTTGATGAATTTATAAAACCAGGAATTTGAATTTTAAACGAAATCATTAAATAAAGGTTAAAAACAAATATTAAATGAAGAATAACACTTAGGGGGTAAATAATGGGAGAAAAAGTATACGAATTAAGAAAGATTAAGAAGAAAGGAAGGGGAATGCCACTTATTGGTGATAAATTCCCTAAAATGGAAGTTCAAACCACCCAGGGAATGATGAAATTACCTAAGGACTTCGAAGGCAAATGGTTTATTCTTTTTAGCCATCCAGCTGATTTCACACCCGTCTGCACCACCGAATTCGTGGCTTTCCAGTTAAGGTATGAAATATTCCAGGACATGAACTGTGAACTAATCGGACTATCAGAGGATCAGGTTTTCTCACACCTCAAATGGATAGAATGGATATCTGAAAACCTTGACCTGGATATTGAGTTCCCAGTAATTGCTGACACCGGTAAAGTAGCAGATAAACTGGGATTAATTCACCCGGCCAAGGCCAGCAACACCGTACGAGCAGTGTTCATCATTGACCCTGAAGGAATAATAAGAGCCATTCTTTACTACCCACAGGAATTAGGAAGAAACATCGACGAAATACTGAGAATGATAGAGGGCTTCCAAAACGTGGAAGAGAAAGGAGTGGCCATACCAGCCAACTGGCCTTGCAACGAAATCATCGGCAAAGGACTCATCATCCCACCAGCAACTGATATAGAAACAGCTATTAAAAGACCAGAGAAATACACGTGCTTTGACTGGTGGCTCTGCTACAGAAACTATTATAAATGGTAAGTTAGGGGCTATTAATGTAAAAATTAGGCTAACTTAATGTAAATTTTAAGGGATATAAACTTAAATTTGGAGTTAAAAAAATGGAAACAAAAATGTATGAATTACCTCCATTGCCATACGGCTATAAGGACTTAGAACCCTATATTTCTGAAGAACAATTACAGATACACCACGACAAACACCATCAGGCCTATGTGGACGGAGCCAACGCACTCTTAAAAAAATTCGATGCCAGAAAATCTGGTGAGGAATTTGATGTAAAAGCAGTTGCCAAGGAACTCTCCTTTCATGTAGGGGGATTCAAGCTCCACAAGCTCTTCTGGGAAAACATGGGCCCTGCAGATAAATTTGGTGGCGAACCCACTGGCATCATAGCCGAATATATAGAAAAAGACTTCGGAAGCTTTGAAAGGTTTAAAAAAGAGTTTTCACAGGAAGCTATAAGCACAGAAGGTTCAGGATGGGCAGCTTTAACCCTCTGCAGGAAAACCAACCGGATATTTATCATGCAGATCGAAAAGCACAACGTAAATGTGATACCAGGCTTCCGGATCATGCTGGTTCTGGATGTATGGGAACATGCTTACTATCTGGACTACAAGAATGTACGGCCAGGATATGTGGAGGCTTTCTGGAATATTGTTAACTGGGATGAGGTTAACCGAAGGGTAGATGTCTGGTTGAATTCACCCCTCTAAAACCTTTTTTTTCTTTTTTTTTTATTACTTTTTTTAAACTACAAAAAAAATAAATTTATAACTTGATAAAAATTAATTTGTAACCGGTTTAAAATTTAATTATAAACTGTTATTTAGGAGAATTAACTTAAATCTTAATAACTTATCTTCGAGGGTTTGAAAAATGATCTGGAACAAGGAAGCAGAATGCATGTCTGCAGAAGAAAAAGAAGATCTGCAGCTTAAAAGACTGCAGGAAGTTGTGAAAAGGGCATATGAAAATGTTGATTATTATAAAAAGAGATTTGATGAAGTTAAGGTGCTTCCAGAAGACATTAAAACCCTGGATGATATTAAAAAACTTCCTTTCACCACCAAAACAGATTTAAGAGACGCATATCCATTTGGAATGTTTGCAGTTCCTTCAGATGATATAATAGAGGTCCATACCACATCCGGTACAACTGGAAAGCCCACAGTCTCCGGTTACACTCAAAAAGATATAAATATCTGGAGTGAGGTGATGGCCCGCTCCTTAACCATGGCAGGCGGTGGAAAAAAGGATTTAATTCAGAACTGTTATGGCTACGGCCTTTTCACCGGTGGAATGGGAGTGCACTACGGTGCCCAGAAAATTGGGGCCACAGTAATCCCCATATCAGCAGGGAACACCCAGAGGCAGATCGAGATCATGGAGGATTTCGGATCCACCATTATAACCTGTACCCCCTCCTATGCCCTTTATCTGGCTGAAGTGCTCCAGAAACAAGGGATAACATCTGAAAAAATCAATCTAAAGGCGGGTGTTTTTGGGGCGGAAATGTGGACCGAGGAGATGCGGGAGGAAATCGAAAAACGGCTCAACCTCTCTGCACTGAACATTTACGGTCTAACTGAGATCATCGGACCGGGAGTAGCCCAGGAATGCCTGGAAAAAAACGGCCTGCACATCTTTGACGACCACTTCTACCCGGAGATTGTAGACCCTAAAACCCTTAAGAGACTGCCTGATGGGGAGCAGGGAGAGCTGGTTTTAACCACCCTAACCCGGGAGGGCATGCCAGTTATCCGATTCCGTACCAGAGATATAACCGTTCTTAGAAAGGGTAGATGTGACTGTGGAAGGACCCTGGTTAAGATGGACCGCATCACCGGCAGAAGCGATGACATGCTTAAAGTGCGGGGAGTAATAGTCTTCCCCTCCCAGATAGAAAGGGCCCTTCTTAAAATAGAGGGACTGGATCCCCACTACCAGATTATAGTAACCCGCCCCCACCAGCTGGACGAGCTGGAAGTGCAGGTGGAAGCCTCAGACATCCTCTTCTCCGACGAGGTGAAACATGTGGAAGAAGTTAAAAATAATATAGAAGACTATATACAGGCCGAGATTGGTCTGAGGGTTAATGTTTCCCTGGTCGAACCACAGAGTTTACCCCGCAGTGAAGGAAAAGCCGTGCGGGTTATTGATAAAAGGAAGCTTTAAATTCGGTTTATGAGTTAAATATTATGGAACTTAAATTTAGTATGAGTAAAATAATAAGAGAGCTAAATTCGATTTATGAAGTTAAAATAATGTTATAACATCTTTATGAGCTTTTTCAGGTATTAATAGACATAAATCCGTTTAATAAATTTTAATAAAGAAAATGAGATTATAAGGGGGATTAAAAAATGAAATTAAAACAAATATCCATATTTTTAGAAAACAGAAAGGGCAGATTATGGAAGGCCCTACACATACTCGGCCAGGCCAAAATCAACATCAGAGCGCTTTCCATTGCAGACACATCTGAATTCGGTATTTTAAGAATGATCGTTCCTGACCCGGAGAATGCCAAAAAGATACTGGAAGAAAGTAATTTTGTGGTTAAAATCAACGACGTAATAGCAGTGGGGGTTCCTGACGAGCCCGGCGGACTGGACGGGATTTTAGGGGTTTTAAATGAAGCCGATATAAATGTGGAGTACCTCTATGCCTTTGCCGAGAAGCAGATGGAGAAGGCCATAGTAGTGTTGAGGACTGAGGACATCGACGCTGGATTGAAAGCTCTGGAAGGGGCTGGTGTGACGGTGCTTTCGCCGGAAGAGGTTTACAGTTTGTAATTCATTTTTTTATTCTTTTATAACTTTATCTCTTCTTTTATAACCCAGTTCAAATCCTTTTATACCCCAATCAAATCCTTTTATTTTAAGATCTAAAAAAAGATGAATTTAAGGGGTTTAAATCTCATCCAGATACTTATTTTTAATTTTATCAAATTCTTCCTGGGTTATGGCCCCTATATCCCAGAGTTCCTTCGCTTTTTTTATCCTTTCCACTGGATCAACTTCTATTCCTTCTGAACTTTTTGCTGCCTCAGTTTCTGAATGTTCTTCTGTTTCTGGAACCTTTTCTTCTGGAACGGTTTCTGGCTCTTTAGCGGGGAGAACTTCCTCAGCAATCTCTCCAGTTTCAACGGGCTCCTCTTCAACAGGCTCTTCAGGGATCTCTTGGACTTCTTTCATTTCTTCAGCGGGCTCTTCTACCGCTTCCTCTCCGGGCTCTTCAAGAGCTACCGGGGTTTTTATGTCAGCAGTTTTTGCGGGTGCTTCCTTTTCAAACTTATGGCCGCACACTACACAGAATTTAGCTTCTTGGGGATTTTTCTGGTTGCAGTTGGGACATACTTTGAAATCTCCACTTTGAGCTGTAGTTTCAGCTTCTTTGGGGACATTATCAGATAACTCAGTAATTGATTCCATCCGTGAGGTTTCTGCTGCCGATGTTTCTTTTAGTGCTTCACCACAGCCTACGCAGAACTTTGCATTTTCCGGGTTCTCAGTTTTACAGGAGGGACATGGCTTACCTCTCTCAACTGGTTTTTCAACTCTCGGAACATGTTTTTCAACTTTATGTACCGGTTTTTTATCCTCTTCAAACTTTACTCCCTTTCTTTTTGCTTCCAACCTTCTTTTTATCTCTTCATTTGAAACCATAGAACACCCTCCCTAAATTTAATGATCATAACTCATCAATTATGTAATTGGTAATCATATCATATATTTTTTAATACTTTTTAAATCTCCAGAACTGGTCTAACGTACCATAACTACCGTTTTTAATACTGTTTCTCACAAATTCAGCAGATTTTTCCAGGGATTCTTCCAGATCGTAACCCTTGGCCAGGTAAGCTGTGGCAGCTGCCGAGTAGGTGCACCCGCTTCCATGGGTGTTGTGGCTTTCCAGAAGTTCTCCCTGGAAAACCTTAACCGATCCATCAAACAGCACATCACTACCTTTTAAGTGCCCCCCAGTTACCACCACATTGCAGATCTCCCCTATTTTAAGGGCGGCCTCACGAGCATCCTCTTCATCCATTATCTTTAATCCTGAAAGAATCTCTGCTTCGGAGATATTAGGGGTGCAGAGTTGGGATAGCGGTAGAAGATGCTTTTTAAGGGCCTCAGCAATTCCTTTCTGGGAAAGCAGGCCTCCTGAACCTGCTATCATCACTGGATCCACCACTAAACTCATCTCATACTCTCTGATCTTCCGGGCCACGGTCTTTATGATCTCTGGGGAGTAAAGCATCCCGGTTTTAGCGTATTTTATATTTTCCTCTTCCAGGACCAGGTCCATCTGTTTTTGGATGAATTCTGTCTCAACTGGAAGTATATCTTCCACTCTTTTAACGTTTTGTGCAGTCAAGGCGGTTATTACGGCGGTCCCATAAACGTCCAGGGAGTGGAATGTTTTTATATCATTTAAAACTCCAGCACCTCCAGAAGGATCAAAACCAGCGATGGTCATGGCCTTCATTCAGACCTCCCGTATAACCCTTAGTCTTTCTGTCCCATGATTGGAAAGTGCTTTAAGCCCAATTTCCTTTAAAAAAGCCCTGGTCTTAGTCCCAATGCCATGGATCATTATTTCTCCCAGATCTTCAGCGGTATTGACATCCAGAGAGAGGTAGAAGGAGTCATATACGTCCCATGAAAAGTTTTCTAACTGAGCTTCCTTTATGTGTTCAAAGAAACTCCAATCTCCAAATTTCATTTCCATACCCTTACTGGGACATAACAGAGCATTGGTCCCCCCGCCCTTTGCCGGGGCTATTACCACATCTTTTTCTTCTCCTAATTTTATCATATCTTTCACGTGATGTTCCTGGATAAGTGGTACATCAGAAGGTACTATCAAAACCCGGTCAGCCTGGGAGGAGCACCAGTCCACTGCCTGGTGCAGAGCACCGTTTAGATCAGTTGTACCCTTTTCCTCCAGGGTTACAACATCCATATGGTCAATGAAATCTAAAACATCTCTATCTGAACTTATAACCACCACTTTATCAACAGTTTTTTTTAAAACCTTAATAACATCCATTATCATGGATTTAAGAAGGTTTTCACGTTCTGATGCTGTTAGCGTTGGTGATAATCTGGTTTTAGCATGTGAAAACCTGGATACTGGTATAATGGCAAATGTTTTGGTCATTGTTAACTATCCTTAATCCTTCATCGTCATGTTAACTATCCTTAATCTTTATTGATGATGTTAAATGCCTGTTAAATTTTTTATCCATTCTATAAATCCATTCAGCCAATCCATTAATCCACCAAACCAATTGGAGATATCTCCGGTGTTGTTTTGGATAGCGGTTATATTTATATTCCGGATCTGGTCAGCGGTGATGTTAAATTTGGTCATCACATCATTTTTAGCATTTGTTAAGTTCTGGCTCAACTGGTAATAGTAGATGTTCCCTTTCTCAACTACTGCCGGTGCTTCTCCAGTGTATACGTCCACATTTCCACCGGACACCAGTGTCCATATCTGCAGCTGGGCCTGGGTGGCGTTTTGTTGGTTTGAGGGGTCAGAATCTTCTATAACTTTTTTTACCATATTTGAGGACTGATTATTTGGTACCAGCTTTGCACCGGGACTTGCTTTCTGCTGAGGTTCAAAACAGTACGCATTCACAGTTTCACTGGAATTTGGGGCTATTTTTTTATTTTCTGCAATAACCAGATCTTGCGACGAATTACTGACTAATACATCTCCCTTTTCCACTGAAACAGGTTTAGTATCGGTGTTGTTTATTATAACCTGGTGTGGAATTGTCCCTGCCTCTGTGTTCTGTGTTATATTTACTTTTCCCGATTGGTAGGCGTTGTTTAGGGGTGTGGCATCGTATGATGTAAAGCTCATCAGACCGAAGCCTACTGCAAAAATCAAAATTATCACCAGCAAAATAACTGCTCTGAAGTTCATGTTGTTCCTCTATAATGTTTTGCTTGTAAGTTGTTCCTTTAACGTTTGTTTGTATATTAAGTTAATTTTTGATAGTTTTCAAGTTAGATTTTCTGTACAATCTAAGTTAATTTTTGATAGTTTTCAAGTTAGATTTTCTGGTTACTTTTTAAGTTAGATTTTGCCTGATTTTAAATTATCTCCTTTAATATACCCTAATATGTCCTGGAGAGAAGTGTTAAATGTTTTGCAGTTTCATCACAATTTATACATCTTCCTTCGCCTTCAAAGTTTTCCTGGATCCCCAGTATATCCACTCGTATCTTTTCTTCAATTTCTTTTCCACATGCTTTTTGGCCGCACCAGGCAAAGGAGATGATTCCATTGTTTTCTGAAATTTCTTTTACTGCTTGTTCAATGCTTTCAACCGGCCTTATATTTTCTTTGAGAATTGCCCAGGCTTTTTCTTTCATACCGTGAGTTATATCGCTTAAAATTGAATTTATATCCTCTGTTAGGGTTTCTGGATTAAGTTTAAGGGTTTCTTTTTGGAGGATGTTTCTTTTAACTATTATCATCTCATTATTTCTAATATCTCGGGGACCGATCTCTATCCTGAGGGGTACACCTCTCATCTCCCATTCGTAAAACTTTTTACCGGCCCTGATATCCCTATCATCCAGATAAATCCTTAAGTTACCTTCAGTTTTTAATTTTTCTTCTATTTCTTTGCAGAATTCTATTACCTCTTCTCCACCTTTCTTGAAAATAATAGGCACCAGCACCACCTGATAGGGGGCCAGCTGGGGAGGAAGGGATAGGCCGGCTTCATCACCGTGTACACCTATTACTGAGGCTATAACCCGGTCTGAAAGGCCGTAACAGGTTTGATAGACGTATTCATGTTCACCAGAGGGTGTTTCGTAGGTTATGTCAAAGGTCCGGGCGAAGTTCTGGCCCAGATTATGTACGGTACCGATCTGCAGGGTTTTCCCATCGGGGAGGAGGGTATCAAAGGCCATGGTGTACACCGCACCAGGAAACTTATCCCACTCCGGTCTCTTTGTTATGACGTAAGGTATTCCCAGGCTGTCAAAGAAGGTTCTGTAAATTTCAATGGCACGTTCCACCTGCTTTTCGGTCTCAGCCTCTGATGAATGGATGGTATGGGCTTCTTCAAAGGTGGTAATCTCCCTTACCCTGATCAGGGGTCGGGTGTGTTTGGTTTCATAACGGAAGGTGTTCACTATCTGGTAAAACTTCATGGGTAAGTCTGAGTGGGATCTGACCCACAGGGAAAACATGGGGTACATGGCAGTTTCGCTGGTGGGTCTTAAGGCCAATTTTTTGTTAAGCTGAGTAAGTCCACCGTGGGTTACCCAGTAAACTTCATCTTCAAATCCTTTAACATGGATGGCCTCCTTTTGCAGTTCATCTTCTGGTATTAAAAGTGGGAAGAGCACCTCTTCGTGGTCCTGGTCCAGGATATCTCTCAGTATTTTAAGGGTATGTTTACGTATTTTAAAGCCCTGGGGAAGCCACACATGCATGCCCTTAATGGGATACCTGGTGTCAATTATTTCTGCCTCTTCGAGGATTTTATGAAACCATTCACTAAATTCTGACATTTATTCACCTGTAATCTTTAGCTATACATTTAAAAGTATAATTTTATCTTTAATTAGATTATTCCATTTTAGATTATTCCATTTCTCTCATTAGAATTTAAACTTCTTTGAATAATAATTTTTTTAGTGCAGAAATAATATTATAGATTACTAGATAAGTTGAAACTTCCAATATTTAATGTTGATAGATGAATGTTAGGTAATGTTTATAGATAATTTAGTAACGTTAATAGATGAATGTAGATTTCTATGGTAAAATCAAAATTGTTTTATCATCTTTTATGGTAAAATCAAAATTGTTTTATCATCTGATGTAACAAATATAAAACATGTACTGAAGGTGAATTATTATGGGATATAGAAAGATTCAGCTGCCCCGGGAGATTCACACTGGTCCGGGGATAATCAATAAAACCGGTGCCATCTGTAGGGATCTGAGATTTGAAGGTAAAGTTCTGGTGGTCAGCGGCCCTAAGACCCTGAAAATTGGTGGTGAAGATGCCATAAAAAGTCTTCAAGAACAGGGATTTGAAGTTGAAAATATAATCATAGAAAAAGCCTCAAAAGATGCTGTTTCCAATGTTCAAGACATGATAGGTAATGTCTCCCTAGTTTTGGGGATCGGAGGAGGAAAGGTTATCGACGTGGCCAAACTAGCTTCCACCAGATCCGGTATTAACTTTATCAGCGTGCCCACCGCAGCATCCCACGATGGAATAGCGTCACCCCGGGCTTCAATAAGAAATAAAGGTGGCAGCGTATCATTGGAGGCAGAACCACCCATAGGAGTTATAGCCGATACCAAAATCATAAGCAAGGCCCCCTTCCGCCTGCTGGCAGCTGGTTGTGGTGATATAATATCCAACCAAACAGCTGTCCTGGACTGGAAACTGGCCCATAGACTTTTAAATGAATACTACAGTGATTCAGCTTCTGCACTGTCCCTTATGACCGCTAAAATGACCATGAAATCTGCCGGCGCCATAAAAGAAGGACTGATAGAAAGTTCAGAACTGGTGGTTAAGGCCTTAATAAGCAGCGGCATGGCCATCAGCATCGCCAACACCAGCAGACCAGCCAGCGGATCTGAACACAAATTCAGCCACGCCCTGGACGTCATAGCCCCCCAACCAGCACTGCACGGTGAACAGTGCGGCGTAGGCACCATAATGATGATGTACCTCCACGGAGGGGACTGGAAATATATAAGAGACACTTTAAAAGCCATTAAAGCCCCTACAACAGCTTCAGAATTGGGAATAGATCCCCAATATATTGTAAAGGCTTTGAGTACCGCCCACACCATTCGAAAGGAGAGATATACCATTTTAGGAGACCGTGGACTTACCGAAGAAGCAGCGGAGAAACTGGCCAGGAAAACCGGGGTGATTTAATGATAACACTTATTGGAAAAAATTTAGCAGAAAAGGGCCTCAAATTCATGCACTGCGGAGCCGCTGCAGAGTGTGAAAAATGTAGATTCAAAAACACCTGCATAGACACCATGGAAGAAGGCCGAATATACATCATAACCGATGTCAAGAACACAGAACACCCCTGCCTGGTGCATGAAGGTGGAAAAGTCAAGGTAGTTGAAGTGGAAAGATCAGATATTAAAAGTTTAATTGATTCAAAAAAAGCTTTTGAAGGTTCTAATATAGTATTTAATCCTCCAGAGTGTGATGAGGAATGTCCTAACTTGAATTTATGCTTTCCAGAAGGTCTGCACAAAGAAGACAAATGTAAAATTGTTAAAAACATAGGGAAACCTGATTATGAATGTGTTAAAGGACTGAACTTGCGTCTGGTACTGTTAAATGTTAATTAAATAAGTTTTAAAGATGAATTTCTTATACAAATCTCTGGAAATGAGGAGTTTCTTATGAATCTCAAAAAAATAGTTGGATATCAAGCCGCTGCCCTGGTAAAAGATGGAAACGTGGTGGGACTGGGAACTGGATCTACAACCCACCACTTCATAAAAAAGCTGGGAGAAAGAATGGAAAAAGAAGAGATAGAAGTGATGGGAATACCCACCTCCTACCAGTCTTTCTTCTTAGCCAGGGATTCCGGAATCCCCATAACTACCCTGGATGAACATGATGTGGATATTGCCGTGGACGGTGCTGATGAAGTTGATAACCAGCTGAATCTTATAAAAGGAGGGGGGGGAGCCCACACCCTGGAGAAGATTGTGGACCAATCTGCAGAAAGATTTGTGGTAATTGTGGATGACTCCAAATTAGTCCAAGAATTGGGAAAAACACCAGTGCCAGTGGAAGTAATTCCCCAGGCATTTAGAGTCGTAAAAAAGGAGTTAAAAGATATGTATGGTGTTCCTGAGCTCAGGATGGCTGAAAGAAAAGATGGCCCGGTAATAACCGACAACGGCAATTTTGTGGTGGACGTTAAATTTGAAAAGATCCCCCAACCGAAAGATCTGGAAGTAGAGCTCAATTCCATCCCGGGAGTAGTGGAAAACGGCATTTTCTCAGGGATAGTGGACGAAGTACTGGTGGGAACAGCCAGGGGCGTAAATACTTTAAAAAGAATTTGAATTACAATGCTAATTTTAGAAGTTCGTGATTTTACAATACTAATTTTAGAAGTTTAAAGGATGTATAAATACTAATTTTAGAAGTTCAGTTTAGAATTTATTATTTAACATTATCCTAAGCGAATTTTTTTTTATAACAATTAGCACAGAGTATAATAGGGCTTGTTTGAACAAATCTTTGGAGGTTTAAATCATGGCTGAAGGAAGAAATATGTTATTAGGTATTTTAGCAATAATACTTGGTATTATGGTTATAGCGTTCCCATTAATAAGTATTTTCGCTGTTAGCGTTCTTGCAGGTATTGGAATAATGTTTTTAGGTATCTGGCTACTGGTACAAAGCTTCGAATTATGGAGCACCAGCAAAGGCACCAGTATAGCCCAACTAATACTGGGTATTCTTGCCATAATAGTAGGAATAGGTTTATTTGGAAATATACTCGCACTTGGATTTTTAGTGAGCTTCTGGTTCTATATTGCCGGATTCTTCCTGATAATATCCGGTATATTCGGACTCTTTGGAGGAAACACTGCCACAAAGGGTGCTGGTGGTTTAGGAATTATACTCGGTATCCTGTACATAATACTGGCATTTTACGCCTGGAACCCATTTTATCTGGCCTTTTTGATAGGACTCTGGCTGATAATTACGGGAATAACTCAATTTTTTGTACCATCAGAATAAATTTAAATTTTAAATTTCAAACAAGCCCCCCTTCTATTATTTTTTAAAACTCTAATAATTTTTAAAAACTCTAATGTTCAGGCAAAAAGATTCAGATAGTTGATAAAAATTTTTAGATGGGTTTATACAAAACTTATTTTAGTTAAAAACCAAAATAAAATCATGAGAGTCCTAACCCAAAGAACCGGTATATTGCGGCAATCCATCATCCTTTTCCTGATATTGCTGGATAGTATCCTGCTCTTTTTATCGGTTATTTCTAATTTAAGGATAGGAACCCTTGAGGCATTGGGAATCTTCGATCTTCTGGTGGTACTGGTACTTTTGGCGGTGTTTATCCAGCTTATGAATCGAGATGGAAACAAGCTGAGTTATATCAAAAAACACTGGAGCGACCTTATCGCTCTTTTTCCCCTGTATTTCATTCTATTTAACTTAATGGGATTGGATAGTACCTCTATTTTAATTAGGTTGATAATTCTTATCAAAATCTTTGCACTCTATTTATTTGTCAGAAGGGTTAGTAGAGAGGCAATAAAGTTTCAGGAGCAGACCAGATTAGTTTACGCTTTAGCAATATTTCTGGTGGTCTTTTTTGTTTGTTCTTTCATTTTCTATCTGGCAGAACACGGTGTAAATCCAGAGGTAGCTACTTATGAAGATTCGATATGGTTTGTACTGCAGACCATTACCACCGTGGGATACGGGGACATTATCCCCATAACCGGAGTCGGCCGTCTGATGGGTGTAATTTCCATGTTCAGTGCCCTGGCACTCACCAGTATCATAACCTCAGTGGCCACCTTCTCTTTGATACAAAAGTTTAGAAAAGGAACAGAACAGGTGGCTGAAAAAACCAGAAAATCTGTGGAAATTCTCAGTGAAAAATTAGATAATATAAACAGCCGTTTAGATGAATTAGATGAACTAAAAAAGATAGATGAATTAAAAAAACAGAACGACGAGATGAAAGCAGAAATTGAAAGTTTAAAAGAAGTTATAGAAGATAAAAAATAATTTAGGCCTATAAAATATAATTTATAAGTATTTTTATTGAATTTAGAAAAAAATTATTGATAAAAAAAAATTTGTTGAGTTTAGAACTCTTGATAAAAATTTTAATATAAATACCGATAAAAAATTAAATCTAAGGAGCCAAAAATGGGAATTTACACTCTACCCCTTAAAAATATGCGTAGGAACAAAATAAGAAATTTTTCAACCATCTTAAGAATAGCAGGAGGAGTTATTCTTCTTTTAATCTTAATAAGCTCTGGATTGGGAATTAACAGTTTTGTGAAGCAGGCCGAATCATTTGGCGAAACCACGCTCTCCCCCAATGCCTCTCAGACCAACAGTAGTTCCAATCAAACCCAAATACTAACTTCTGTTGTCACTTACTTAAATTCAACCTTTGGAATAGATTTAGAAAGTTCACCCATAGGTAATAGTTTAAAAAACCTGCTTGGTACTTTGATCTATGTTTTAGATGGATTAGCTAGTATAGCTCTTTTCATAGGTGTTTTAGGTGTATTGACTACCATGTATTTCAATGAAATAGAAAGAAGAAGAGAAGTAGGCTTATTTAAAATTATGGGATTTTCTGAGGGGCAGATATTTTTAAGCCTGACCCTGGAAGGCGCTCTTTTAGGTCTTATTGCCTCTATTATAGGGGTTATACTGGGATATATTGGGGTGTTTTTAATTAGCAGCGTCTTCACCTTTATCTCCTTAAACATTGTGTTTCCCCCCTGGTTGATTTTAGGTGTTATTCTGGTTACAACTTTTTTAAGTTTTATTTTAGCTATTTATCCGGCATGGCTTGCCTCAAAAAATGATTTATCGGTGGTTTTTAGATGAGGGATGGTGAATTCATTCTGGAATTAAAGGATGTAAGTAGGACATACCACCGCCAAAGCGGAAAACAGGCCCTGGAAAAAATTTCTTTAAACATTAAAAGGGGTTCCTTAACTGTCATCATCGGCCCCTCAGGTGCTGGTAAATCCACCCTCCTTAAAACAGCCGGGCTCCTGGAGAAACCCACCCAGGGTTCTGTAGTTTTTAAGGGAAAGGAAACCAGAGAACTCTCTCCCGGTGAACGCGCCAAATTGATCCACAGAGATATTGGCTTCATATTAGAAGATTCTAATTTACTACCCTATCTAAACCTCCTGGAGAATGTGATGCTCCCCATGATCAATTCTGATACTGAAAATGCTAAGGATATACTCAAAAATGTGGGTTTGACTGAATTAAATAAATTTCCAGAAGAGATATCTTACCTGGAAGAGCAGAAAGCCGCCCTGGCCCGGGCCCTGGTCAACAAACCTTCCGTCATATTATGTGATGAACCCACCGGAAAGCTGGACAGCAGTTCTGCTCGGAAATTTATGGACTTATTAAAAAACTTAAAGGATAACCTTACGGTTATAATTGTAAGTAACAATGACCTGCTGGCTTCCTATGCAGAAAATCTTTTTTATATAAAAGACGGTGTTTTAAAAGAAAAAAAATAATAAAAAATTTTAATATGTCCGAGCTGCTGATTATAAGTTTAAGTGGTTTTAAATGCTAATTATAAGTTTAAGCAGTTTTAAATTTACTCTTGAACAAAATTAAAAGCTATTTTTAAGTTCCACGATAGAATATTTAAGTTCCACGATAGAATAAATTAGAACCTCTCTAAGTTAAGATTATAAAATTTAAAAAGTTTTTTAAAATGTTCATTTATAATAATTAACATGTCCCCTGAACTTTTTTATATTACAATTCTCCTGATTACCGGCTTAGGGGTTGGATTTCTCACTGGACTCTTGGGGGTGGGAGGGGGATTCATATTAGTCCCCATTCAGTTCTTTTTACTGGAATCCATAGGTGTGGATCCCACTACAGCTCTAAGAATAGCCTTCGGCACCAGCCTGGCGGTCATTCTACCAACCGCTGTCAGCGGGACCTACCGGCATTACACTAAAGGGTTGGTGCTGGTAAGACCGGCGTTTTATATGGGAATTCCGGGTATTTTGGGAGGATTTTTAGGGGGCTATATTGCCACCCATGTTCCAGGCGACTATTTAAAGATCATATTTGGTTTTGCGCTTTTATTGGTGGCAGTGCAGATGCTTAGCTTTAAAGACTCCCCTGAAGACAGGAAAAAAGTGGATAATATCTATTATTACCTTTTTTGGGGTTTTATAGCCGGTCTAATGTCCGGTCTGGTGGGTATCGGTGGTGGTGTGATCCTGGTCCCGGTGATGGTCTTAATTTTAGGATTCAGTATGATAGAAGCAGTAGGAACCTCAACCATGGTTATAATCTTTACCTCCATCGGAGGGATAGTGGCTTACATCCTTAACGGCTTATATATTACAGGATTACCCCCATATTCTCTGGGCTATATCAATTTACTGCAACTGGTAATTCTGGCCAGTATGAGCATTCCCATGGCTCAGATAGGTGCTATTGCCGCACATAAAGTTCCTAACAGATTATTGAGATATATTTTTGTGGTTGTTCTAATCTACATTGCCCTGAAGATGCTGGGAGTTCTCCAGTGGCTGAGAATACCTTTATAAGTTAGTTAATCTAATTATTAACTATATCCATCTATTAATACCCATTCAAAATTATGATTCAAATATGAAAATTCAAATTTATAATTCCAGAAGATAAAAAAAAAAATAATTTATTAATCATAACATCCAGAAGACTGTAAAAAAATTTAGTTGAGAAAAATGATTGCCACGTGGATTCAGGCTGCCTTATGGGGTTTTGTGGGAGGTATAGCCCTTTTGCTGGGGGCGTTGGCCGGATATTATTTAAAGATTCCCCATAGAATTATTGCCTCGGTGATGGCCTTTGGTACTGGTGTCTTAATAGCAGCCGCCTGTTTCGCCCTTATCAGAGAGGCTTACCTTTTAGGAGGATTTGATTCTACCATCACCGGTTTTATCATAGGCGTCCTGATGTTCACCGGAGCGGATGTCTACCTGGCAAAGAGAGGGGCCAAACATCGTAAAACCTTTGATAAATCAAGAATATCAGATGAATACGATGAAAACGGGCCGGCCATTGCTGCAGGTGCTCTTTTAGACGGGATACCTGAATCTATAGCCATAGGTCTTACCATAATTACCGGAGGTTTGGTGAGCGTGGCCACGGTGGTGGCAGTTTTCATATCCAACATCCCGGAAGGCCTGTCCAGTTCGGTGGGGATGAAGGCCATGGGATGGAGTAAACGCCGAATATTTGGTTTATGGTTTTCTATAGCCCTAATCACTGCCATATCCTCCCTGGCAGGCTACAGCATCTTCAGCCAGTTTCCACCGGATGTGAATGCCGCCACTCTGGCCCTGGCCTCCGGTGCTCTTTTGACCATGATCGCCGATACCATGCTACCCGAGGCATTTTTAGAGACCCATGAATACACTGGTCTAATAATGGCCTTAGGATTTCTTCTTTCTTTTATTTTATCCATTTAATTATTTATTTAGTAAATTAATTATTTATTTAGTAAATAGTTGGATAAATTAATGGCCTTCTATGAAGAGCGTAAGGACCATTTGAAGTTTAAAACCTTAGAAAAGTAATTTAAATTTTTTAGAACAACACTAACTTAAATTTCTTGGAATACTAAAATTTAAAGTTTCATGCCCCCAGTGCCACGCTCAGCACCATCATCAGGGCGAATCCCAGCATGGCGAACAGGGTGGCTAAATCGGTGTTGCCGCCGCTCTGGCATTCTGGAATGAGGTCCTCAATGGTTACAAATATCATGGCCCCGGCAGCAAATCCCAGTGCATAGGGTAGGATCGGTTGGGATATGGTAACCAGGAGCACACCGGCTACACCGGCTATGGGTTCCACGATACCTGAAAGCTGACCGTAAAAGAAGCTGCGTTTTCGGGACATTCCCTCACCACGCAGGGGCATGGAGGCTGCAATCCCTTCTGGGAAGTTCTGTATTGCAATACCAATGGCCAGGGTGATGGCCGCTCCCAGGGAAGTTATACCCAGGCTGGAAAATGCAGATCCAAAGGCCACCCCTACGGCCAGTCCTTCTGGGATGTGATGCAGGGTTAATGCCAGAACCAGCAAACGGTTGCGTCTCCAGGTGGTTCGGATTCCCTCAGCTTCGTCTATGGGACATCCTGGGTGGACATGGGGCAAAACCTTGTCAATAAGCCATAAAGACACCCCTCCCAAGAGAAATCCCACCGTGACCGGAAACCAGGTGGGAACCCCCATATGGGCGGACAAGACTATTGCAGGGGCAAGTAAGGAGAAAAAACTAACTGAAATCATTATCCCTGCAGCTAAACCTAATGAACCATCCAGTATTCTTCTATTTACCTTACGAAACAGAAAAACCGTAGCTGCACCCAGTGCGATGCTGGACCAGGTGCAGAGGGTAGCAAAAAGCGTGAGCAGCACCGGTTGCATATTAATAACTTCATTTACCATTTTATTTACCTTTAAACATTGTTATTATTCTTTAAATATCACTATTAACCTTAGATATTACTATTAACCTTAGATATTACTATTAACCTTAGATATTACTATTAACCTTTAAATATCATTAAACCTCAGCTTCATTAAATATAATTTTATTTTAATAAAATTCTGACAAAATTAAAAAAATCTATAAAATAGATCAATTTAATTTCCTAATTTAAGTTATCGATGATACCTTATTTTTTATCTTATTATTTATTTTAGATTTTATTTCAGATAAAGACAGGTAACTAAATGAAGGACTCGAATCTTTTAATAAATTAGCTTTTAAACACTTATACATAGATTTTCCAATTTTTTAAACACCCTAATAACATTTTTTCTTGTATTACAATAAGGATTCCTTAAACTTTTTAGGTTAACCTAAACTTTTATATACTAATTAACCCACACTAATTTTAGGTGAAACTAAATGTCCTCTGAAAAACCTTTAAGTGAAAATGTAGAAGAATATCTAGAAGTTCTCTACAAGCTTTCATTAGAAGAACAGCCTGTAAAAACTACAAAAATATCAAAAATGCTTAACATAGCTCCTCCAAGTGTTACACAAATGATAAAAAAACTTGAAAGGGATGGTTATGTCCATTACTCCCCCTACAAAGGAGTTAATCTCACAGAAGAAGGATACAAAATTGCATCGAGCATAACACGAAAACATAGGCTTTTAGAACGATTCCTCTATGACGTTCTTAAAATAAAAAAAGAAAAAATACATGATCAGGCCTGTGAAATGGAACATGCACTTTCTGATGATGCTGAAAGAGCTTTATGTCACCTACTAGAACATCCAGATGAGTGCCCTGATGATGAAGAACTGATACCAGTATGTGATTTCCAGTTCAAAACATGTGAAGAGTGCCTTAATAGGCGTCAGGAAGAGGTTAATGAAGTTGGAAAACGAGACAAAAACCTGGTTTCTATAACTAACCTTAAAAAGCATGAAAATGGCAAAGTTTCATTTATAAGAGGAGATTATAAAGTTATTCGTAGATTAATGGACATGGGAATCACCATTGGTGCTATTATAAGCGTCCTTGAAATTGCTCCTTTTAAGGGCCCAGTAGAACTCCTTGTTCGAGGATCCAATCTTGCTCTGGGCAGAAATATTGCTAAAAATGTTTTCGTTGAGATTGTCAGGGAAAATACTTGTGAAAAGGATGGAGCATTATCTCATGGTTAGGATATCTGATTGTATTGAAAAATCAGAATATGAGAAGACCCTAAGAGACTCAAGAAATGAATATAATGAAAATAGTTTTTCAAATGATAGTGATATAAGGATGGCCCTGGCTGGAAATGCTAACGTGGGTAAAAGTGTTATTTTTAATTATCTAACTGGTTCTGACCAGGTGGTTGGTAATTGGCCTGGAAAGACAGTAAAACGCGCCGAAGGAAATCTGCAGTATGAAGGTCAAGGAATTCACATAATTGATTTACCTGGAATATACTCTTTTTCCACGTTTTCCATGGAAGAAATTGTTTCCAGGGAATACATTGCCCATGAAAACCCGGATGTTGTAATCAATGTTTTGGATGCATCGGTACTGGAACGTAATCTTTTTTTCACCTTACAGTTAATGGAAATGGAAGTCCCTATGATTGTTTGTGTTAATCAAATGGACATAGCCAGACAAAAAGGGTTAGAAATTGATATAAATAAGCTGGAAAAAGCCCTGGGAGTTCCAGTTATTCCCACTGTTGCAGTTAGGGGTGAAGGATTACATAAACTTTTAAAACAATCAATTAAAGTGGCAAAAAACAATAAGAAAGCCGAAATTATCATTGAATATGGGGGTGAAGTTGAAAAAGTAATTCAACAACTTTCAACTTTTTTGGAATCTGAAAAGGTTGATATAGGATGTTCCAAGCGGTGGGTAGCCATAAAACTCCTGGAAAACGATCCTGAAATCAATAAATTGGTTAAATCTAAATCTAATAGGGCAATTCAGTATGCTAATCACCTGGCCCATGGTCTTGAACAAATTCATGAAGAACCTTCATTTGCAATAATGGCTGCTGAAAGATATTCACTGGCAAACAGAATTGCAGCAGGAGCTCAAAATCAGACTGAATTTAAAATCACTTTATCTGAAAAATTGGATAGAATCCTTATTCACCCAATATATGGACACTTCACTTCGGCTATGGTGATCTTAGGGTTGTTAGTCTGGACCTTTTTACTGGGAAATTTTATCTCGGGATTAATTACTCATGCAATGAGCTTTTTTCAGCCAGTTAATCCTACATTATCTGGCCCAGCAATTGCTGTTTTATGGAATGGTGCTTTAGGAGGCTTAGTTGCAGGATTAACTCTCATCGTGCCTTTCGTGATTCCATTCTACATCATGCTGTCATACATAGAAAATTCAGGGCTTTTAACCAGAGTAGCTTTCATGATGGATAGTTTTATGCAAAAAATCGGTTTACATGGTAAGGCCCTGATACCCCTGATTTTAGGTTACGGCTGTAGTGTGCCTGCAATCGACAGCACCAGAATTCTGGAAACTCGAAGGGAAAGATTGCTCGCTGCTTTTGCCATTACATTCGCTCCCTGTGCAGCTAGAACCATAATAATATTGGGTCTTGTGGCCATATTTGTCAGTATTTGGTGGGCTCTGGCACTTTATGTTCTGGACATAATGATAATTTTTATCATGGGAAAGATAGCTCTTAAAGCAATGCCGGGAGAATCTACTGGGCTAATAATGGAAATGCACTCTTTAAGACTCCCGTCATCTTCTGTAATTATTAAACAGACATGGAACCGCACTAAATCATTAACATATCTTGTATTTCCTATATTTATTGTGGGAAGTGCAATAATCCAGCTTTTTTATGTAATGGGTGTATTAGGACCCATAAGTAATTTTATGGCACCTTTAACAGTAGGCTGGTTAAAACTTCCAGTTTTTGCTGGAATATTACTTATTGTGGGGATTGTGCGTAAAGAGTTCGTATTATTAACTCTGGTATCATTTGTGGGCACTGACCTTTCCTTGGCATTAACTTCGGTGCAGTTTATTGTTCTGGCAATTATTGGGATGCTTTACATACCCTGTCTTTCTACCATAAGTATATTGATCAGGGAGTTTGGATTGAAAGCCGCCAGTGTAATTTCTGCCGCCAATTTAATCACCGCAATACTGGTAGGAGGTATTGCAGCCCAGATCCTGTCTATTTTCTTATGAAAAATGCAATCAGTCCGGTATAGTGAATCCAATCTTTAAAATATTATGGATGTAAATATGAAGCGTTAGGTGAAAAAAGATGAAATGGTCCTTAGTTGCACTCGCCATTATACTCTAATTTAAATATCATCTAAAATTTTAATACATCCAAAAATTCCAGAATAATTTCCACCAGTTCCTCATTGATTCCGGGGATAGTCAGGTTATGGCCAATATGTTCCATTATTTTCCACTGTGATCCTCTGATGGAATCATAGATCTGTCTGAATGGTAGATATGTGTCAAGAACATTTTTGATATTAAAATTAATCAATAATAATTAACGAATTTAATCTTATTTTTTAAGGTTTAAAGTTTTCGGCTTAACTCTCAATAACAAATAATAAGTTACCCTAAAAAAAAAGAGAATTGGTAATTTACATGGGTAATGCCAATATCCTTGCAGTTATGGAAAACGTTCTGGAAGCTGATCAGATAAAGGGCTGGATAAATTCATGGGGATACAGAGTTATTTCTTCAGATTCTGTTCAGGGAGAGGCAGGGAAAATAAAAAGTGAAATAAATCCCGATTTAATTTTGATTGACAGGTTGTTAGTAAAAAATGGCCTTTTTAAAGGTGTTCAGAGGATTCAGGAGCATCTAAATATTCCGGTGATATACATCGCCTCCAGTTTTGATAAAGAAACCCTGAAAAACGCCGAGCTAACTGAAGATTACGTCTGCCTGCTGAAACCAGTAGATCCCCAGGAACTAAAATTCACCATTGAGATGGCTCTCTATAAGCATAAGATGATAAAGGCTTTAGAGGAAAAAGAGCGAAAATATCGGTTGCTGATAGAAAATGCTGATGACCCAATAGCTGTTATAAATTACGATGGTCTATTTTTGCTGGTCAATAACAGTGCCGCCGAATATTTCGGTGGTAAACCTGATGATTTCCAAGGAAAAAGTATGTGGGATCTTTTCCCAGAAAAACACGCTGCCCATCAGATGGAAGAGATAAGAAAAGCGATGGATTCTAAAAAAGGAAAGGTTAATGAGGAGAAAACGATCATCCGAGGTAAAGAGAGGTGGTTCAGTAACAATTTACAGCCCATCATCAACTCCCAGGGAGTTGCCTCTGCAGTGCAGCTCATTGCCCGGGACATAACCGTGCAGAAAAATTCAGAAAAAACCCTCCGGGAGAGGGAAAACTTTTTTTCAGGTACCTTGAATGATATGCAAACCTATATCGCCGTGCTTAAACCCCAGGGCGAAATTATATTTCTTAACAACACCCCATTGGAAATAATTGGAAAAAGATTGGAAGATGTTCAGGGACGTATGTTTTACGATATGGACTGGTGGACTTACTCTGAGGAAGCCAGGAAATTAATTCAGAATGCCATTAGAGAGTGTGCTAACGGTAAAAGATTGACCAAAGAGATTAAATGTCAAACTCTGCAGGGTTTAATCTGGTTGGATTACAGAATGCACCCTATTTATGACGAAAAAGGGAAGGTCAAATATCTGGTGGCAGAAGGAATAGACATCACCCATGAGAAAGAAACTGAAAGAGCCCTGCAATGTGAAAAGAACAGGTTTGAAATACTCGCCGACAATGCACCCTTTGGCATGATACTTATTGATAAAGATGGTACCTACAAATACATAAATCCAAAATTCAAAGAAATTTTTGGTTATGATTTAGAGGACATACCCAACGGTAAAGAATGGTTTAGAAGGGCGTTCCCCAACTCAGATGATAGATATAAAGCAATATCCAGCTGGATTAATGACTTTAAATCTGCCAGAGCAGGTGAAAAAAAGCCCCGAACATTTGAAGTAACCTGTAAAGATGGTTCTAAAAAGCTGGTTTATTTCATACCGGTCTTACTCAACAGCGGGGAATATATGATGACTGTAGAGGATATTACCCTACGTCAAAGAGTGGAAAAAGCGGTACAGGAAAGTGAAGAAAGATTTCGTACGGTGGCCCAGTCAGCGGTGGATGCCATAATAATAACCGATATCAATGGGGATATAGTTTTCTGTAATGAAAGTCTTCAGAGGATTTTTGGCTATTTTGAAGCGGAGATATTAGGCAAACCTGTGAAGATGTTGCTTGCTGGCAGGTACCAGGATGATTTTCAACGGAGGCAGTACCATTTTAAGTTAACCAGCACCCACCTCCTTTCTGATAAGGTCTTTGAATCATATGGTTTAAGGAAGGATGGAAGTGAATTTCCCCTTGAGATCTCCACAACCACCTGGGAGGTGGGAGGTAAACAGTACACCACCCTCATAATCAGAGACATCACCGAGAGAAAACTGGTGGACTTTGAACTGGAGAAAACCGAGGAAAGGTTCCGTCAGATGGCAGACAACATCGAAGAAATCTTCTGGATTATAGACCCGCATATGAGCCAGATAATTTACATAAGCCCCTCCTACAAAAAATTATGGGGTCGAAGCCGGGAAAGCCTCTATGACAATCCCAGATCCTGGATTGAATCCATACACCCTGAAGACCGCAGGGAAGTGATTAAAAATATATTCAGAACATCCCAGGAAGTACAGGTAACATCAGAAAACAGACTAGAATACAGAATAATGAGGCCAGACGGCACTATAAGATGGATAAAAGCCAAATCATTCCCAGTTATGAATAAAAAAAGAGAAGTGCACCGAATTGTGGGTATAGCCCAGGATATCACCCCCCGCAAGACGGCTGAAGAGAAATATCTGAACTTAACCGAAAATATCAATTTAGGAGTGTACAGAAATGCCGCAGGCCCCCAGGGCAGATTCATAGAAGCCAACACATTCCTCATAAAGATGTTAGGTTACAATGAAGAGGAGTTCATGACCCTTAATGTTTCAGATCTCTACAAAAACCCGGAAGACCGGGAAAAATTCACAGAAAAAATGTTTGAAAGGGGATATGTGAAAAACGAAGAATTAATGTTAAAGAAAAAAGATGGAACTCCCCTCAGGGCATCAATATCTGCATTAGCAGTGAAAGACGGCAGAGGAAAAATAAAATACTATGATGGAGTAATTAGAGATATAACCAGTCATTAAATATTAAAAACCAAAAATAAAAGATTCCCGAATTAAGAAGAGCTGATATCCCCAATTAACAGGATAGATCCAGAGATATGCTCTTAAAACAGATAATTTTATAGCCTATTTTTACACTTGAAATCAAGGTCTACTGGTAAAGATCATTCCAAAGAATTAATTATTTCTTTTTATTCTTTTAATTTCTTAATATATCTTGAAATTATTAAACAAAACCTCTTAATACGTTTTAAATTATTAAATTAACATCGAAATATCTTAATTATTAAATAAACTTTTTAGATTCTTAAGCTATTTTCCCATCATCCTTTTGTTTTAAAATCATTTTAAGGTCGAAAATTATGGCCCAGGCTTCCTCCATCTGAGGTGAGAACTGTCCCGCCGAGAGTTCGATGAATTTTTCCAGACAGTCCACAGCCTCCTGATACTCTCCCTGAAACCTCTTAGCAGAACCTTTACCAGCCCAGGCCTTAGTATTTTCCGGGTTTATCTTCAGGGCAAGGTCAAAGCATTCCACTGCTTCATCATATTTAGATAGATTCAAAAGAGCGGTTCCCTTGTTGTTCCAGGCATCATCATCCCCTGGTTCCAGTTCCAGAGCCCTATCAAAACAGTTGATTGCCTCCTCATATCTTCGCATGGAACCCAGGGAAACCCCCATATTAGACCAGGCCTTAGCATTATCCGGCTCTAATTCCAGGGCTATCTCAAAGGATTCTATGGCATCGTGATGTACACCTGCTTTGGAAAGGGCCACACCCCTATTATCCCAGATTTTACTGTTATCCGGGTCAAATTCCAGAGCATTATCATAATATAGTACGGCAGCCCTGTAATTTCCCTCTTTCAACATTTCATTCCCGGCTTTAACCATGGAACTTACATCAAACTGACCATCTTTTCCAGGTACATCAAACTGACCATCTTTTCCAGGTACATCAAACTGACCATCTTTTCCAGAATTTGGATTCTTCATAGTTTCACCATA
>JADGNH010000046.1 GCA_017883605.1 Methanobacteriaceae archaeon | reverse complement strand
TGTTTTTTTATTGCTGTAATAATTTCTTTTACCGACTCCTCATCTATGGTTTTCGACCGGTTAATATCAACCATGGTGGTACGATCAGGAAACTCAACGATACAGCAATCTCCATGTCCCACATTCAAAAAATGCATCTTCAACACCAAAATCACCCCACAAAATAATTTTTTAGTTCGTATTGGATTTCACGAAAATTTCAGTTTTGTATCAGATTTCACCAAATTTCGGTTCGTATTGGATTTACAAATATTTTTTTGTATTGGATTTCACAAAACTTATTATTTACTATATACATTTTAAATAAAAAATCTTGTGGAAAATTTCTTTTTTTTACATTTATCCTTTTTTTACATTTATTTATCAAATATATTTAATATTTTTAACCATAAACCTTGAAAAGTTCTTTAAAACTGATTATAAACCTTATTTTTGCCATTATAGTTATTTATCACTGATAATTACCTTTTTTTCACTGTTTAGTGTTTCAAGTGAATAGTTTTCAGGCTGGTTTTTAGCCCCTTACTTTAATGGTTGATAGGGGCTCTATGTAAAGTATAAATATAAGGTTAAACATACACTACAAGTGTAAAGTATATCACAAATTGTGATATAAGAAGGGCCATTTACACCGGTTGTATACCGCCTCCGGTTTTCCACAGCCCTTCACTCTTTTTTACCCATGTTAACAATTTTTGGGTAGTAGTCACCGCTGTTATAGCCTTCTACTTACCTCTAGAGCCTTAGAAAAGAAACAATAACTATCATTAATTGTTATATAATCTTTTTTGAATTCTTTAATTTAAAAAATTATTAGTGCCAGTTAGAATAATATAATTAAGTGGTGAGTATCATGGCTACAGAGAGTGTAAAATGTGGAAGATGCGATAAATGGTTTAAAAGAGAAGAAGAAGAAAACAGAGAAATTAAAAAAACAGGGAAGGTAGAAGAATATCTATGCCCCGAATGCGATGAAAAGATACAAAAAAAGTGATCAAGCTTAATTTTAGAGATTATTCAATTTTCCTCTAATTTTTAGAGACATTTAATTTCTAATTTTAGACAATATTTACTTTCCTTCTTAATTTTTAGAGACGTTTAATTTTCTAATTTTAGACAATATTAATTTTCCTCCTTCAATTTTAGAGATATTACCATTTTTTCTCCTTATTTACTATGAACCTAGAAATGCAGACCTAAATATGATAAAATAGCTACCAATGCATCATATCCCAGTACGGCTATCAGACTGAAATAGATGGCGGTTATAATCACTGTGAGATATCCTGCCAGAATTAGTAGGCCGTCCCGTTCCAGATCACCCAGAGCTAAAAATAGGATTCCATAAGCGGGCAGAGAATCTGTTAAAGGAATGGGCAGGGGTAACATGAGTAAAATGGCGCTGAAAACCATTAAAGCACCATTTATAAACATCATTTTTGTTCCGCGGCTCAAAATTAGAATTCTGGGGGTTATTAATTTCTCCAGGGGCTTTAAAATACGTAAAATCCCATTTAATATGGTTTTTAGGTTATCTTGTGAAATTGTGTAGTCCATAACGCGTTTAGGTAGTAAAACAGGTCTGTTGAACATTATACCAATGGTTATTAAGATTATGGCCAGTCCAAAGGGTATGCTGCTCCCAGGGATGGATATTGGTATTAAAAAAGGAGCAGCTAACACCAAACACGGTAGAAACAATCCCCTTTCCCCCATAAGTTCCAGTAAATCATTTAAAGTAATCCTTTCCTGGAGAATCTTTGAGAAAACCTCTGATATTATCACAGAAAAGCTTTCACCACGTTTAAATTCCTTAGACACAGTTTTTTTACCTCTAATTTTATTATTTTTGTACTTTGTACATCTCTATGTTAAATTTGGAACTAATACCTTAAAAAAAATGGTTTAAAAGTTTAATACTACCTTAGAAACATTTTAAAGGTTTATAGTAATTTAGAAACATTTTAAAGGTTTATAGTAATTTAGAAATATTTTTTAAGGTCTAATAATATCTTAGAGGTTATATAAACCTCCCATAGATGGTTTTTTAAGATTTACTTTAACTCTTCTATAACTCTTTATAACATTTTTATGGTCATATTAAAGTTTTTATGTCATTAAAATCAAATATATACCTGTAATAGAATATGGAAACAAAACCAGAATAAAAAAAAAGTTAGAATAAAAATGGGGGATTATTTAACATGCCAAGAGTTGTACATTTTGAGATACCTGCAGATGAACCGGAAAGAGCTATAAAATTCTATGAAAATGTGTTTGGATGGAAAGTCACTAAATGGGAAGGTCCATTAGACTATTGGATGGTAACCACTGGAGAAGATGGGGAGCCAGGTATTAACGGTGCCATAATGACCAAAGAAATGGGCACTATGGTTAGAAATACCATTGGCGTGGATTCTTTTGAGAAATTTGCGAAAAAAATCGAAATGGAAGGCGGGAAAATGGTCACGGAAAAAATGAATATTCCGGGCATTGGTGATATGGCAGCCTTCCAAGACACCGAAGGAAATATCTCCGTAATAATGGAACCAAAAATGGATTAAATTGAGTTACTAAGAGCCTGGATTAAATTGAGTTACTAAGAGCCTGAATGAAAAGGCTCTTAAATCCAAATTTTTTATTTTTTTTTAAAAAAGTTCATTACCCTAACAAGCAATTGATTTTACAAGATGTAATTACTTTAACAAAATATTTAATTGATTAAAAAGACGTAGTTGCTTTTAAAAGGGTTTTTTTGCTTTTAACAGATTTATTTGCTTTTGAAAAGAGGGCGTATCACCATGAAAAGAATTATAAAGAAGATTTATAAGATCTCTGCCCCCATAGAACAGGTCTGGGGGGCGCTGGTTGATCCTGAAATCATCGACAAATGGGGCGGTGGCCCGGCTGAGATGGACGGGAAAATTGGCACTGAATTCCGGCTTTGGGGCGGGGATATCCATGGAAAGAACATAGAAGTGGTTAAGGAAAGGAAGCTGGTTCAGGAGTGGTTCGGTGGGGACTGGCCAGAGCCATCAACAGTCATATTTACTCTAAAATCTGAAGACAATAAAACCATTCTTGCACTTGAACATACTAACGTACCTGATGAGGAGGTGGATGATATCGACCAGGGCTGGGATGACTATTATCTGGGTCCTCTGAAGGAAATGCTTGATAAGAAATGAATTAGTACTATTTTATTTCTTTTTTTAGGGAAATAAATGGAGATTTGAGATAAAAAGCTCTTAATTTTTATGTAATTCTACCAAAATTTAAATACAATTTTTACCATATTAATGATATTTAAATACAATTTTTACCATATTAATGATATGAAATGTCTATTAACCAATATTTGAGGTATTAAACATGAGAATAGGTATAAACTGGAAATTGTTCTTGATTCTTCTTATTGTAAGTGTTATAGCATCTTTACTGGCTCTTCCTTATGCTTTAGCTCTTAGTGGATTGGCAGCCGTTTTTACTCCTTTTGTTTTGATTGCGCAACTTATTCAGACTTTCATTCTATTTACAATTGCCATCATCATCGGTTTATATTTAGCTAAACGGGTGGGATTTGGTCTGCCAGTGCTGGAGGGTTGGTTGGAAGGTAAAGAGGTGGGGAGTTATCTGAAATCTATTTTAGGTATTTCCATAAGTATGGGAGTTTTAGCCGGTCTCCTAATTGTTCTTGTAAGTTTTCTTTTCACGCCACTGTCCAGTGTTTTTCAGAATGCAGAGGTATCTGTACCCATATGGAAAGGGTTTCTAGCCTCCTTTTATGGTGGGATTGGAGAAGAGATACTATTTAGGCTATTTTTAATGACCCTTATAGTCTGGATATTCTTCAAAATTAAGAAAACAGCAGAGGGGAAGCCAACCAACATCGGGGTGTGGCTGGCCATTATTATAACTGCAGTTCTGTTTGGAATAGGACATCTGCCCATAACCAGCGCCATAACCGCCATCACTCCCCTGGTAGTTGCCAGGGCAGTTATCCTGAACGGGATTGGGGCAATAATATTTGGCTGGCTTTACTGGAGGAAAGGATTAGAATCAGCGATGATAGCCCATTTCTCTGCCGACATCGTTTTACACGTTATTTTCCCATTAACCCTGACCTTATTTATTTAATAGGGAATTTATAATTTTTTTTATTTTTTTTACTTTAATGGAGCTTAATTAAACCTTTTTACTTTAAAATAGAGCTTTAATTACAAACTATAATAATTTTTTTTATTTTATACAGATTCTTCATCTGATAATGGGAAATTAATGGAAAAACGCATTTTTCTTAAAAACACCGGATCAATTTCCTCCGATGAATCACTGGCCAAAATAGCAATACCCCTAAATCTTTCAATTATTTCCAGGAGGTATTGTTGATATCTGTCATGAGCATCTTCAACTTCACTTCTTTTGCCAAATAGGGTATCTGCTTCATCCAAAAATAAGAGAGAACCGCTACTTTCTGCATCTTCAAAAACCTTCTTTAAATTTTTTTCTGTTTCTTCAATATATTTGCTCACCACCAGGGAAATATCTATCTTATAAATACCAAATTTCAGCTCATAGGCAATGAATTCCGCAGCCATGGTCATCTCTTTACCAGAATGAGTTCCAAAAAAGCCTATTATTAAATTACCATCCGAATTAAAAAGCTCTCCAATACTATCTAAAATCTGTAAAGCTCTAATTTTTTCATTTAAACGTTTTCTTTTTTCATTAAAATATCCCTGTTCATCCCTTAAATCCTCCCAGCTCAGCAGCTCACCATAAAAATATTTATCTCTCTCAAAGGGAAGATTTAAAGGATTTCCACAATTACAACAATAAACAGACTTTTCATCATTTTCTTTTTGGCACTTAGAGCAGATAAACATGGATATCCCCCTCTTACAATCTATTAAAACCAAAATATATTATTTACCATTAAATAAGAATACATGAAAAAGTTTTATAAAAAAAACCGGGAAATATTATGATTGATAAAATACATATCTAATATCAAGAATAAAACTCATATTCATTAAAATAAAAGCTCATATTTCTTTAAAATAAAAGCTCATATCACATATATGAAACAATTTTAACTCCTGAAATAAGCTTTTTAACTTAAAAGATTGCTGGTGGTAATGAGATGTCACAAGAAGAGGAGGATAGTGCCGGGGGCATTTCCTACCGGACCATGAAAGGGATCGACACCCATCCCCTCCGTAAATATTTGGAAGGCCGGGATGAACAGGCATCACAGGAAATACTGGAAAAGAACAAGGAATATTATATAGCCAGTGCCCATAAGATCATAACCCGGTTGGAGCTGGCCCAGATCAGGGTTAAAAATGCTGATCTAGATGAAAAAGAGGAGCAAATGCTGGATGAAAGGCTTTCTCATGGTTTGGAATGGCTAAAAATTCTTGAAAAGAATATTAAATTGGCAAAAGATAGAGCTGAATTTCTGCAAGCAGTGCCCTATAAAAAGTGGCACGCTGTCAAATTGATGCCCTCTGCTGCAGAGGGGTACGCTATAAACGCTTCCATAATAAGAGATATAGAACAGGCCGGCATTAAATCTTCTAATATAAAATTTTCTAAATCTTCTAATATAAAATCTTCTGATATAAAAAAGCTTAAAGAGGCCGAAATTCATAGTAAGAAGGCAGGGAAAATTTTTTTAAATCTTTTAAATTTGAAAGAGAGTTCCGACTTTAAAGCTGCTGAAAAGGCCAGAATAGAAGCATATAATGAAACAAATACGGCTGTAAAGATGTCAAAAAATGCACTTAATCCCTCATCTTAGCCAAAAAATTCTCATATCCCTGATATCACTCTAAAATTACATTTAAACCCCTGACCCAAACTAAAAAAATTTATTTGAACCCACATATCTGAAGTAATCCGTATAAATTTGGGTGTAATCTTGGGAAAACTATTTTTATTAAACAGCAACTTTTATTAATTAAGAAGACTTTAAAATGGGTTTTAAGACAAAAAAAAATAGTATAAAAAAATAATATAAATTATTTACTATTAAAAAAATAAATTCACATATTAAAAACTATCAAAAAATAAGTTTCAATATTAAGAAAGAGGATCAAAATATTATGGCTTACGACATTTTAATTCCATCTATACCGGTTATAGCAGGTTATTTAATTACCTACCTCCTTTACAAAAATGGTTTAATCAAAAAATCCCTCCACATCAGCCTGTGGAACTTCATAATCATGGTTGCCTTCCTGATAACTGGTGGAGCTGGTTTTTTGCTCTTAATTTTATTGGATATGGGTATAACAGTGCCTATTAGTACCCCACTACTCTACTGGCATGTTGAATTTGGTGTAACCCTGCTTCTGGTCGGCATATTCCATTTCCATATCTACTGGAAATCATCCCGGTATATGTTTTCCCGGATGAAAAAGAGGAGCGAACGGACATGAAAAAACGGTTGATTGGAGCTTTGGCATCCATACCCGTAAAAAAACGGTTGATTGGAGCTCTAGCATCCATACCGGTAGTGGCCGCTCTGGCAGCGTCCGACAGCTGTGCACTTTCCTGCCCCTACGGCAATGTCAACGATCCCTATCCCGGTCTGTGCCCCCGATACACCGACCTTAACGGGGACGGGCTTTGTGACCTCTCCCAAATTACAGCCGCAGCTACTGCCCCCACTTCCACCGGTGGCCAAACAACCCAGGACCCCAATACAGTTTCAGATGCTGGAAATCAAACCCATTACGATGGAGGAAATGCCAGTGCAACAACAACGGATCCCGGAAGTGGTCAGGGATTTGGTGATGGCTACCACATCCTGCCGATAAGTATTATATTGATAGGGGGCTATCTTTTCACTCATTTTCTCTTCAGCAAGGGGATATTGAATCGGCAAAAGCACCGAAGGATCTGGAATCTTCTGGTGACTGCCGGTTATGTCGGAACCGGGGTTACCGGAATATTACTCATCCTTATGATAAATTTGGGTGTTAGAATAGTATTAAGCCCATCTGTAATTTATTTACATGTTGAATTAGCCATTGTAATGGTTATAGGTACCCTGATCCATATTCATATCCACTGGAAGTCTGTTAAAAAGAATTTTAAGGTGTTATTCGGTTTTAAATCTCATGAAGATGGTGATAAAAAAGAAGATGTTAACAAAGTAAAAACCAGTGGAAGGGAAAAACCCCCGGTGAGTCTAAATAAGAGATTACAATAACCTGCCTAAAATAAGAGATTAAAACTCTTTGCACTGCTTTTGATCATGCAAAACACCCTTTTCATATTCTTCTTCTTAGTAGGGAAGGATTTCACGGTCCGGGAATGGGTATTCCGTGCTGAGCCTCAACATCATAGAGTTGGGAGCCCTCCTGGTTCTACTGAAGATAACCGGGGTTTAGAATTCCAAATTCTACAATAATAAGAATTCTAAATTTCTGAAAAATTTATAGACCCAAATAAAGTCCTAAAATAACACAATCTTAACCCCAAATCTTTTAGAATAGATATTTTATTATGACCAGCTTCTCTTTAAGCCTAAACAACCAGGAAATCAAGTTATTAGAAGATTTAATAGAAAAGAAGGGTTTAAAAACCAGAGATTTAACTAACCCGTATGAATTATTAAGAATTAAGGACCAGCATCTGAATATTGTTGTTTATAAGTCAGGTAAGCTGGTTCATAATGGTAGCGATGCTTCTGGTAAGATTTTGGACGCAATTCTAATAAAAGAAGAAAATTATGATTATATTTTAGGTTCAGACGAAACTGGGAAGGGTGAATGGTACGGCCCTTTGGTGGTTGCTGCAACCGCACTCTCTCCTGAGGAAATCATTGAACTGAGAAAATTAGGGGTCAGGGACAGCAAAACCATTAAAAAACCTCAGCTACTGAAACTGGCAGAAACCATAATAAAAATGGATTTCCAACGCCACTCCATAACCTTAAACCCTAAGACATATAATAATCTTTATTCTGACTTTAAAAAGGAAGGAAAAACCTTGAATGACTTGATGGCCTGGGCTCATTCCCGGGTAATTAGGGAGCTTTTAGATAAAATTGAATTTAAAAGCGCCAAAATAGTAATTGATAAATTTGATTTTGAAAAAACAGAACATAGAATGAAGGGCATAGACCAGAGCAGACTTAAAGTTATTCAAAAAACAGGAGCAGAATCTGAAACCCCCGTGGCGGCGGCGAGTATCATAGCAAAATACATTTTTGAATCGGAAGTAGATAAATTAAACCGTGAATATCAGATAGATCTAAGGAAATCTAAGCCGGAAGATATAAAATCAGATATACTGCCAAAGGTGGCAAAGATCCACTTTAAAAATGTGGCCAGATTTTTGAATTAATGAAAATCTTAAATTAATGGAATCTTATTTCTTAAATTAATGAAAATCTTATTAATCCCCTTTCTTTGCAAAAGCCCGTTTTAAATCTTCTAAAGATTCAGTAATTGACAGATAATCATCTCCATGTAAAACAATCACGAAATCACCCTCACTAAATCCTTTCGGGTTTTCCGGGTACAATACTTCTACCTTACCGTCTTTAAATTCACCTGCAAATATTCGAAGTTCTTTTTTTTCTTCCATTTCAATTCCCCTACATATATCAGTCCATTTTAAATAAAGATTATCACTTTTTTTATTCAAGCTCAGGTTATTGATGAGATATCTCCAATTTATGGATATTCCATGATACTACTAAATATTCTAAGTTTCAAAATAAAAATAATTTATTATTTTCTCACAAATCAAAGAGATATTATAAAAATTTTTAGAGGATCAAATTGAGGATACCCCTTAAAATGATGGATCTCTATCTGGAATTTAATTTTTTTTTTGGATAGATAAATTGTACGTTAATGGGTAATTTTTGGATAGATAAATTGTACGTTAATGGGTAAAATATTAAATTCCTGTTTAACAAATTATATAGTATCAATTATAGGATGAAGGGAGTGAGAAATTAGGACTACATTTATGGTGCATATGATGCATTCTGCTGAATCCTGTCCCTTATTTAATGACGAAACCAAGAAAAATCTTAAGGAACTCTCCAGCAAAAGAGAAGAGATTGCTCAAAAACATGAAATCAAAATTTTAACCGCTGTTGTTTCACCATTGGAACATTTAATCCTCTACGTGGTAGATGCTCCCTCCCAAAAAGCCGTGGAGAGGTACCTCGGGGAAGTTGGTTTTGCCTTCTTCAATAACATTGAGATCAGACAGGTCGAATTTATGGAAGATGTTTTAAAAACTCTATAGATTTATTTAAGGTCCTAAAATTTATTATACTAATGCAGGGATATTTAGTTCCCTTGTATAATCAAATTAAATTTTATAATAATCAGAATCATGTTAATATAAGGATTCAAGATAAAATAGAAATTATTTTTTAGTAAATGTACTATTCCTACCAATTTAATCTATTTAACAATCTATCTATTTTAGCAACCTATAAATATAAAAATTAGTTTATTAACATTATAAAAAACTTAAAAAAACTTTTAAAATTAAAAAATGGTGTATTTTCAATGGCTTTTCATGTGATGCTGGTACCTACCCTGGGTTGTCCTTCTAACTGCAGTTACTGTTGGAGTTCCGATGAAAACTCCAGTTTAATGGACATTGAGATTATTGAAGAAGTTGTGGAGTGGCTTAAGACTTTCAGAGACGATCCAGTCACCTTCACCTTTCACGGGGGAGAACCTCTACTGGCGGGTTTAGATTTTTACAGAAAAGCTTTACCTTTACTGGCAGAGGGTTTAAGCCATCTCCGACCAGCATTTGCACTCCAAACCAATCTGTGGAACCTTACCCCTGAGCTGGCCCAGCTCTTCTCTAAATACAACATCCCCCTGGGCTCCAGTTTAGACGGTCCAAAGGAGCTCAACGACCTCCAGAGAGGAGAAGGATATTACGATAAGACCATGCATGGCTATGAAATTGCAAAGGCCAATGATTTAAAGGTAAGCTTCATCTGCACCTTCACCTCTTATTCTATAGATTTCAAGGAGGATATCTTCAATTTCTTCCTTGAAAATAACCTAAATCTTAAGTTACACCCGGCCTTACCATCTTTACGTGACGAAAATCCGGATAAATGGGCCCTTTCTCCTGAAGAATATGGTGAGCTTTTAATTTATCTCCTGGATAAATATCTGGAGAACATAGACCGGATTGAACTTAAAAATATCGACCACCTGTGTAAGTGTGTGTTCACCCGCAGGGGCACGGTCTGCACCTTCGTTGACTGTATGGGTGATACCTTTGCTGTGGGTCCTGATGGAAGCATATATCCCTGCTACCGCTTTGTGGGTATGGAAGAATATGTTATGGGAAATGTTCGTGACCATCCCAGCCGGGAAGATCTCTCCCAGTCCGCCCCAGGGAAGCTTTTAGAAGAATATAAGGAATATGTTGACCAGGAGTGTGCTAAATGCACTTACCTAAAATTCTGTAGAGGAGGATGTCCCTACAATGCTCTGACACCCTATGAAGGGAAGATTAAAGGTGTAGATCCCCACTGTGAGGCCTATAAAAAGATATTTAAAGAAATTACCAAGAGGGCAACCAAAGAGATGTTATCATCCTCCGGCATGGGCATGATTGGAGAAGATCCCGGAGCCAATAAAAAAGTAAAGCCAGGAATAATGGCCTTGATGCTCAAACCTTCCTGATAGATTAATGTTCAACCGCCATAGATCTTTGATGCTCAAACCATTCCGGATTTAATGATTTATTTTTTTAATATAAAATTAAATGGAGGATTCTATTGGTCAACGTAATCATTCCAGATAGCAGTACCATAAATCAGCTGCTCCTTTTGATAATTTTAATAGTTATAATATTGCAGTTACGAGAGCGGAAGGTAAAATCGTGGCGATTAATTGTATTACCTCTTTTTATGCTTTTAATCACGACCCTTGTGGTCTATAATGTTCTGTTTTCCAGTGTTCTTAATTTTAGCCTGATAACTGCCGGTTTTATCCTGGGAGTGGTGATTGGAATTGCCATTGGCTCGTTGATGAAGGTAAAAATTGATGAAAAAGATGGATCTATGGTGATTAAGGGATCAATTATAGCTGTGATTTTATGGATAGCTATAATTGCCCTGAAGGTTTACGGACAGGATTTACTGGAGGGAGCCGGATTAATTGATCTTAATATCTTAACCTCCATATTCCTGATGATGACCCTGGGGGCTATAATCTCCAGGAGAATTTTCCTTTACCGCAAATATCTGCAGCATAAAAAAGGTTATAACATAGAGAAAAAGTCCAGCTAAAACTCGATCCCTCTTATTAAGAGATTTTGAATGGTGATAGGTGAAGGATAATTTAGATATTTTTTTTAAGAGGAATTGAAAAACAAATTCTAAGAAAGAATTTGAAGAATAAATCTTAAAAAGAATTTAAAAAGAACAAAATTTAAGAAGATTTTGAAGAATAGAATTTAAGTTTCATAACTTCTCGGCTTCTTCTTTTAAGGCCCTGTTCATCATTTCAAACCCTTTTTCTGTGTTTTTTAGTAAACCTGATAAAATTGGAACAAGAACTCCACTGAAATTCTCTTTCTGGATAAAAATGACCTTATTTTCATCTATTTTCTTGATGATGAAGTTATGTTCGCCATCAAATAATTTTGGAATCCATAATTTCCCTAACCACCTTAATTTTTCTTCTGGTTTATATTCTAATATAGTCGGTTTAAAGGTCATAGCACTAGAATTTGGTGGTTTCATGACAACCTGAATCATAGATCCCTTCTGCGGTGTCCCAGATATCTCCCTAATAAAAGGGTTCCATTTTGGAAAATTATCAAAATCAGTAACTATGTTCCACACCACCAAAGCAGAAGCATTAATCTCAATTTCGGTGTAAATTTCTTTCATATAGTTATTTTATAAATCTTCTCTAAATAAATTTACCATTTATGATCTAAAGAATTGCTATTTCTGAATACTACAGAATTTTGTTATTTCTGAATACTACAGAGATTTTCTTATTTCTGAATAAAAGAGATTTTGTTATTTTGAGATATACCATAATTTGTAAGATGTATCCAATTTTGAACTACCAGATCCACTTACTAACCAATAATGATTTAATTCTAAATACAATACTATTGCCATGGAAAAGTATAAGGTAAAGTCTCCAGAAGATGGCCAAGTTTTTGTAGTAACCCGTGCCTATCAGAGACTTTACCAGAAATTCAGAAGTTTAAAAAAAGAGAAAGGGCGAATTGTACATGTAATAGGGTCTCCTGGAACAGGGAAATCAGCCAATATATATTCTGCACTAAATCATCTTGATTTAGACATTTACGACGCGATTTTGTTAATGGATGGTGTGGAAAAAAGTTCAAGAGAAGTTTTTAGAGAATTTTTTACCACCATGAAAAACGATCTTGGCGTTGAATCAGATGAAGAAGTTTACCGGAAAGTCTCACAGTACGATGCTGTTTTATTCGCAGATAAATTTCATGATTCCCAATTTTTAGATGAAAGCAAAGTAGGCCTAAGCATGTGGACCGATTATAAAAGCGTTAAATCGCTCCCATTCTATTTACTGTGTATCATTGAATATGTGAAGCATAGAAAGGATTTAAAAAAGGTAAATATTATTATACAGACGGCCTGGACGGTCCGTATAAAGGGAGTGAAATACGACCTCTTTACAGATTTTGGTGTTTTATCCCGGATCATGGCCGGCGTGCTTAAGCTTTTGTTTGAAGTGGTGGAGATA
>JADGNH010000045.1 GCA_017883605.1 Methanobacteriaceae archaeon | reverse complement strand
TTTATGTAGTCATCAGTTACCTGTGATACGTGCACCAGTCCGTCCATGGGTCCGATGCGTACAAAAGCTCCGAATTCGGTTATTTCTATGACCTCTCCTTCCATGATCTCATGCAGACCTGGTTTGAAGAACAGTGCAGTGAATACAACATCGTGATAAGCAGCTCCGTCGCCCATTATCACTTTTCCCACGCCAATTTCTTCTATTTCTTTGACGGTTACCATCAATCCCAGTTTTTTATCGATTTTCCCAACGTATTTTTCGTTTAAAACTTCGGTGGCAACCTCATTTAGGGGTTCTTCAAACCGACTGGGTGGAATTCTCACCGTGTCTTCGATTTTGGATACTAAATACAATCAAATCCCTCACTGCTTTTATAGTTGTAAGCAATTTTTTTAAGCAATTTTATTTCTCATCAATTTATGATCTTTATTTTTCATCAATGAGGATGTTAAATTTAATATTTGATCTAAATTTTTAAATATTAATTTTGTTCAATATCTAAATTAATTTGAAATATTAAATATATTTAACATCTATTCTTAATTTAAATATGGATTTACTTGATATTTAATCTAATAATGTTAATTCTAGGATTTCTTAAAATTAATATAAATAAATTTAAGTCATTAAAGTTCTTTGAATAATTCCATGGAATGTTTGATGGATTCCAATGCTTTTTGGGAGTTTTCCCAACCAATGACTTCGGTTACCTTTCCTTCCAGTTTTTTATAGTCCTGGAAGAAGTGGACGATTTCATCTTGAAATGCCTGGGGCACATCCTGAACATCTTGGATATCTTTGAATCGGGGGTCGTTCACTGGTACGCCTATTATTTTGTCGTCGCTTTCCCCTCCATCTATCATTCTCATTACTCCAATGGGCCTGGTTTCAATGATGCATCCAGGGAAGGTGGGCTCGTCCATCAGAACCAGAATGTCCATGGGGTCGCCATCATCCCATAAGGTTTGGGGTATTATACCGTACTCTGCAGGATAATGGAATGGGGAGTAAAGGACTCTGTCCAGTGCAAATGCTTCTTTATCTTTATCATATTCGTATTTGTTTCTTGATCCTTTTGGGATTTCCACAACAGCGTATAATACTTCTGGTGCCGAAGGTCCAGATGGTATGTCTTTCCAGAGATTCATATTCGATTCCTCCTTTTCAACCTTTTAACAGGTTAATCAAACTTTATATCAAAAAATCTATCAATATATGAGCTTTAAACTGGTATACATCAAATGTTACAAATATTTAATGTTTTAGATGTTCATCAACAGCTTAATGTTTTAGATGTCCATCAACAGCCAGATATCTTTTCTGGCGCAGATATATTACTGTTATTTCCCGTTTTCTTGCCTTTCTTCTCAGTTCCCGGTCATTGGTACCTAAGACATGGGATATTCGGAGCAGGGCATCATCTACGTATTCTCCCTCCAGGAGTGGTATATCTTTAATCTCCAGCGGACTTGAACTGGCGATTTTGATGGCCACTGCAGCTACAGCTTTAGTTCTACCTTTAGATCTTTTTTTAATATTTTCCAGTTCACGGACCACAAAGGAGGGTACTGACAATCTAAAGGATGGTAAAATTTTTTTCAGCTCACTTACCACATCCAGGTTAAATTGAGCTGCCATCATAAAAAATTTGCATCTAAAATGGCTTCAGGTCTATTCGATAATTCCATATCCAATTAACCTCCATCTAGCCCCCACACGTCTACTCAAGGCAACTCTCTGACCTTTATCAGCACAAACAGGTAGTTTGAGCTGCACATCCACCACGTCACCCCTGGCGCTGGTTACCATTCCAATGGTGGTTGAGGTTCCGATGTTGATCATCAGGGGTTCTGAGGATTTTATAGGTTCAACTTCCTTTTCTTCTCTGGTACCAACTACTCTATCCAGAAGGTGGGTTTTCATGGTGAATTCGTATAGAATGGGAGGTAATGTTTCGGGTTTACCGGCTATTGAACCTGAAAGTGAATCAGCTTTAGTTAAGGATGGATCCAGTTTGGTTCCTACGCCGATGAGCCCGCCCGGTCCTATTTCATCTACAGCTTCTCCAGCAGCAATTAATCCCACAATTTCTGAGTACAAGCTAATCCATTCTGGTTTACCTTTCTTTTTAACCTGTACACCTGGTTTTATCTCTATTTCATCTCCCACTTTGAGTTTCCCCTGGACAAGGGAACCTCCTATTACTCCTCCCTGAATATTTCCTGGGGAGCATCCTGGTTTGTTAATATCGAAGGATCGGGCCACATACATTCGCGGTGCTTTTCTGAGGGATCTTCTGGGAGTTTTCATCCTGTCCTGAATCACATCAATCAATATATCTATGTTGGCACCCTGTTGTGCAGATACTGGTATTATGGGAGCGTCCTCTGCACAGGTTCCCTGTACAAAATCTTTTATTTCCTGGTAGCTTTCCAGGGCCCTTTCTTTTGACACGATATCTATCTTGTTTTGAACCACTATCACATCGGTGACTCCTATCACATCCAGGGCCATGAGATGTTCCTTGGTTTGGGGCTGGGGACATGGTTCATTGGCAGCTATTACCAGCACGGCTCCGTCCATTATGGCTGCGCCGGATAACATGGTGGCCATAAGGGTTTCATGACCTGGTGAGTCCACAAAAGATACTTTTCGGAGGGTTTGGGTCTCGGATCCGCAATGTTCGCATACCATGGCAGTGGTGTAACACTGGGGGGCGGGACAGGTGGTACACCTGCGGAAGGTTATATCTGCATAACCTAATCTTATGGATATACCTCTTTTGGTCTCCTCACTATGAGTATCTGTCCATATACCTGATAGGGCCTTTGTAAGTGTTGTTTTTCCATGGTCAACGTGTCCCACTAGACCTATATTAATTTCAGACTGTACTTTCACAAATTACACCCGAAAAGTTCTACTCTTCACTCTTTAGAAGTTCATCAATACTTTTTTCACCCTTTACGGCAACGGAAGTGTTGATCTGAACGATATCATCGGACAAGGTATTACCACGAATGGTTTTTCTTCTTCTCTGTCCGTCTCTTTTAGGTTTAAAACCTGTACCGCCAGATAGGAGACTTCTAATTCTCCGAGGTCCGTTCACATCTCTTTTCATGGGAAAACCATTTTTATCGCTTCCCCCGGTAATTTTTAGGGTGTATCCTTTTAAACCAACAACAGAGGCGTCGAATTCATCACCAATCTTTAGTCCTATGAGCTTTTTTGACTCTGCAGCTTCAACTTCAACTTGATGACTAATCTTGCCTTCTGAAATAACTAATTTAAATGCCAATCTATCTCCTCCATCTTATCCTGTCTTTTATACTCTATATTATTTATTGTTTTCCATTGGTGATGTTATTATTGGATATTAATTTATTTGATATTTATTGGATATTAATTTGTTTGATATAATTTGAATCAATCATTAGGATCTGGAGATTCATTTGAAATCAATCATAAACATCTAAATATATTTTTTATTTAAATATTCCTCATCTAAGAATATTATTTAATCCCCAGTTGGGATCTGCTTTTCTTTTTATATTAACTATCTCTTCGAGTATTTGTAACTCATCTTCGCTTAATTTTCTTTTAAACTCTGATTCAAGTATTTTATAATGATTTTCAGGTATATCTACGTATATAATATCTCCTTCTTCAAAGTCACGTCCAAAGGTGGCGTCTTTAATGGCCATAGCCACCTGTTGACCTTTGGAAGCTGATTTCAGGTTTTTACCCTTATCCTGCATGCTTTCCACTTTTCCCACCCGGGATCCGTTTTCCTGGATTAAAATGTAATCCTTTTTCACGGTGCCTCCCAAAACTTCTATACCCGCTATTGCGGGTTTGTTGTATCTGAACACAAGTTTTGGAATTATTCTTATCTTTCCAGGTCTTATTATGGCATCAAACCATTCTTTCTTTTTACGTTCCTCTGCTTCTTCCAACCACTGAGAGTAATCTTCTGTAAGCTGATATATAACGTCTGCAGAGAAAAGTTTTACCTGGGATGTACTTATTTCTGTCGCTGCTGAGGGCAGCACTTTAATGTTGAAGGCGATGATCACCCCGTATCGGGCGTCTTCTTTTTTCACTATTGAAGCATCTACCACATCTCTTCGGGACACATCGCCAATATCAGCCACCCTTATAGGGATTTTCATCTCTTTAAGCATGTTTACCAGAGCTTCAAGTGATCCCAGGGTGTCTGCTTTCACCACCACTCCCAGTTCATGGGTGTCTATTTTTATGTTCTCGATTTCACGCAGTATTTCCTCTTTAACCCCTTCCAGGTCTTTTTTGACCACCCGAAGGGGAGATCCAGAGACAACGTTTTCTATGTTAGGGGCGACGATTTTGATACCGGCGGCTGCAACCACTTCATCCACATTTCGGAACCTCTTTTTGGATTCCCTTATCTCTTCCAGAGGCCTGGGTTTAAGTAATGATCTTATCTTGGTGGTTATAACATCATCAAGGGTGGTTAAGGCTATTATATCATTTTTTCGGATGATTCCATCGTATATTATGGCGTCTATGGTTATCCCCAGGCCTACTTCTTCTTTAACTTCCAGTATGGTTCCTTTAGCAGGGGAGTTGGTTTCTATCTGCAGCTGCTCCTGAAGGTACTGCTGGGCAAGTCCCATGAGCATGGTTAAAAGTTCGGCTATACCTTCACCGGTCTTGGCACTTATAGGGATAATGCTTATCTGTTTTGCGAAGTTACGCACCCGGTCAAATCTTTCTGATTCAAATCCCTCATCATGCAGGATCCCCAAAAGTTCATAGAGGGCATTGTCCAATTTTTCTTGAACGTTAGATGGCTGTTTTAAGTAACTTTCCATGAAAGTAACTTTTCCATGGGATTCCCATCCATATACTTTATCAATCTTGTTTGCAGCTACTATGAAAGGGGTTTTATACATTTTAAGGATATTTAATGCTTCGTATGTTTGGGGTTTGAACCCCTCGTTCACATCCACAATAAGGATAGCCATATCTGCCAGGGCACCTCCACGCTTGCGGAGGGTGGTAAAAGCCTCATGGCCTGGGGTGTCCACAAAGAAAAGCCCGGGAATTTTATTTCTTATATCCAGTTTTTTGAGGAAATCGCCGCATATGTTTTCAATGACTTCCATGGGTATTTCAGTGGCGCCGATGTGTTGGGTTATCCCCCCTGCCTCTTTCTGAGCTATGGCACTGCCTCGGATAAAGTCCAGAAGGGTGGTTTTTCCGTGGTCCACGTGACCTAAAACAGATACTATGGGCGATCTGATTTTCAAATTTTATCCCTCAGAAAAGGTAATAGAGCCGTAAAAAATTAAGGCTCTTCGTATATGAGTTCTTCGTCAGGTAAAATGTAACTGCAAATTTCTGGATCGCTGAAAAATAGTGATATTTCCCTTTTTGCAGATTTTAGTGAATCTGAGGCGTGTATTACGTTCCTTCCAGTGTCGATGGCGTAATCACCCCTTATAGTTCCTGGTTCTGATTCTTTGGGATTGGTGGATCCTACCATTTTCCTTATAAGGCTTACGCATTCCTCACCTTCAATCACCAGGGCCAGAACTGGTCCGGATGTTATATAATCTACCAGATCCTTGAAAAAAGGTTTTTCAGAGTGTTCTCCATAGTGTTGTTCTGCCAGATCTCTCTGGATTATAAGCATTTTAGCCGCTATGATCTTGAGTCCCCTTTCTTCGAATTTGTTTATAATTCTACCTGCCAGTCTTCTAAGCACCGCATCGGGTTTCAGCATTACAAAACTTTTTTGCTTCATTTTTTAACCCATTTCACTTTTCTTGGAACTCTATTAAGATTTATCTTATTTTTTTCACATTTGCTGCTACAGAAAAAATAGACTGCACCGTCTTTTTTGACGTACATCTTCCCGGTGCCTTCCTGCATTTCTTCTCCACAGAATGTACATGTTCTCATATAAAACACCTTTCAGTTAGGGTGTACGGATTTCCTTGGCTTCCCTTATGGTGTCCAGCAACATTAAAACATCGCCTTCCCTTATGGCCCCCATAACGTTCCTGGTTAATATCCTACCCTTGTCTCTTCCATCCAGTATCCTGCATTTTACCTGCATGACTTCTCCAGTCATCCCGGTCCTTTTTAAGACTTCAATTACTTCAGCAGGAGTTCCGTCTTCCATAAAAATCACCTTCACCTAAATAAAATAGAAAGTCTGATCTCTTTCTTTTTGTAAAAATAGTTTTTTTTATCCTTCTATTTCTTGAGTTCTTCGACTTTCTCAACTATTTCGTTGATTAAATCTTCTGCTTCACCTGCATCTATTATACATGCAGATGCGGTACCAACATTCAAACCGGCTGCTTCTCCTAACTCATCCTTGGTTGGAATGTAAACATAAGGTATTTCCTTTTCTTCGGCGAGAACAGGCATATGGGCGGCTATCTCAGGTGGATCTATATCCTCTGCTATTAACACAAGTTTGGTGTTGCCTCTTTCCATGGCTTTGGTTACCTCATTGGTTCCTTTACCAATTTTACCTGTGTCTCTTGCGATTTCTAAAGCCTCATAAGCTTTATCTGCTATCTCCTTTGGTACATCAAATTTTACATACATTGCTTTTGCCATTTAGTTACCTCCTTTTTCATCTGGTTTTAACCATCCATCGGCAGATCTTACTTTTACATTAAATACATATAAAAGTTTGTTGCCAGATCAGTTAAATGACTCTAAATAGATAAATTATATCCAATATTAAGTTATTCTAATTTTAAAACTCGTAAAAATACTTTATCACAGTCTAGTATAAGTCCAAAATTAGCATATAAACTGTTACGTATTATTCTATATATACTTTTCTTGCAGGATTTCTGAAGTTTTTCCTTGCAAACTCTCAAGATTATTTTATTTTATTTTTTGAAGAAAGTTTGTTTATAATTTCTGGATTTGTAATAAAACTTTTTAATATAATGTAATAAAACTTTAATAGATATATGCATTGAGGGATATTGACCTTGCCGACCACTTTTTCAGGTTATTATATTGATATTAAAGGGGGTGTGGCAAAAAATCTAAAACAAGAATTTATAAAAAATAAAAGTTGTTATAAAGAATTTAAAAAAAGAAAAATAAGAGGAAAAACTCTTTACATCCTCTTAACGGCTAACTCGACGTCTGATGCTTTTACAGTTTTTCTTCCTGCGTGTTTTGCTAGTTTAACAGCTTCTGATGCTATGGTTTCACCAGTTTCTTCTAAAGCTTTTGCTAGAGCTTCCCTAGCGTCATCACTGACTCTTTCTGCACCTGCATTCTTTATTATTCTTCCTATTGGAGCAATTGGTAATTCCATATTTAATCACCTCATTTTTGTATAATGGTTATTATACACTGTTGTCTTACTCCTATATATATTTATCGTTTATTCATGTGATTATTCGGTGATCTGTATTGTCTTTGGACACCTCATGATGATCCATATTCTTTTTGGAGACCTCATCAAAAATCATATCATAATGAGTCATGCTAAAAAAATTAGAATATAGAAATTGTTCAAATTTAACAAAGAAAAATTCTGTGATAAAATCGATTATAAGTGGTTTAAAACACGAGAAAGAGATTCAAGATTTGCATCAACTTCAATTGGCTCTTTACACGCGTTTATGGCTGTATTGGGGTCTTTTAAAAGATGGCCAGTTACCACGCAGACTATTTCTTCGCCCTTATCAATTTCACCCATTTCAACCAGCTTTTTAAGCCCGGCAATAGATGCTGCAGACGCTGGTTCAACTCCTATTCCCTCCTTCCGGGCCAGGAGTTTTTGGGCTGACAGGATCTCATCATCAGTCACGGTTTCTGCCAGACCATCAGAATCATAGATGGCCCGCAAGGCTTTCTTAGCACTTACCGGAGCCCCGATCCTTATGGCCGTAGCCACAGTTTCCGGGTTTTCCACCGGCACAATATCATCTAAACCTTTCCTGACTGCTCTGGTTATAGGAGCTGCTCCTTCAGCCTGAATACCGGTCATGCGGGGCAGATCCTGGATAAAACCTGCTTCATAAAATTCGGTTACACCCTTCCATATGGCAGAGATGTTACCGGCATTGCCCACCGGCAGTATGATCCGGTCCGGAGATCTCCATCCCAGATCATCTACTATCTCAAAGCCAATGGATTTTTGACCCTCCAATCGGAAGGGGTTCACAGAATTTAAAAGATAAAGCTTACCTTCTAATGCCAGGGCGGTTACAGCCTCAAGGGCCTCATCAAAATTACCCTTTATAGATATAACCTCTGCCCCATGGAACATGGCCTGGGCCAACTTTCCCAGGGCCACCTTTCCAGCGGGTAAAAGTACAATGCACTTTAACCCTGCTCGAGCCGCGTAGGCCGCCAGGGAAGCTGAAGTGTTACCGGTGGACGCACACCCCACGGTGTCCACTCCCAGTTCAAGGGCTTTGGTTATCCCCACACTCATACCCCTATCCTTAAAACTACCTGTGGGGTTAGAACCCTCTACTTTCACATGCAATTTAACTCCTAATTCATCTCCCAGCTTTTTACACTTGCAGAACGGTGTCCCGCCCTCTTCTAAGGTCACGATCCTTGATTCATCAACAGGCATGAATTCTTTGTACTTCCACATGGTTGATTTTCTGCACTCAAAGATGTCCTTTGAAACATGGGGACTACACAAAACCTCCAGTACAGATCCACACTCTCTGCAGGTGTAAATAATATCCCGGAGGCCGTACTCTGCACCACAATCTATACATTTTATCATGATCTCACTCTGATTTTTATTTTTAAAGTTTTAATTTAAAGAAATTATTCAATTTTTAATTAATTTAAGGAAATTTTTATTCAAGTAAAAAATTTTAAGAAATCTATGGTCTTTTTTTTTAGTTAAAGGTTTATTTGGATATTATTAAATCTTCTTTACTGGTTTTTATAGTTTGGTTTTAAAGTGTACCTCTAATGTAATTTGCCCAGGCAATGGTAAAGTTTGCCTCTATAATGGCAGCTAAAAGTATTAAAACAGTTGCTATGGCAAAAAGAACCAGAGATTCTTTTAGCTCGTCTGAATTCAATTCTAAAATATAATTGAGTTGATTTCTAACAGATATGTCGCTTTTTATTTTGGTAATATTAATTAGGATGTGAATCACAGAACTAGCCAGTCTGAAGCCTGCTGCACCAGCAATTATGATGCCGGTGATCTCAAAAATACCGTGGGGCACTGTTAATATTAAAAAGTTGCTCAGGGGATATTGAGAAGCCGCGTATCCTAAAAATGTTCCTTGGCTGATTAAAAGAAAGATGGTACCGAGACCTACCGTAACACCCCCGGCATAAATGGACAAAGCAACTAAAAAATTATTGGTAAAAATGGAAACGGTGGTGAGTTTTATTTCGCCTTCTGTAACCTTTTTTTTAAGTCCACTAAGCACACTGCCCAGGATTTGGTCCAGAGCTCCGGAGAAAATATATCCTATAAAAACTGATCCAAAGAATATCCCCGCCGAAAGCAGTAGAAGCTTTTCGTTTCTCCGGTAAAGACCGCCAAAAAATCGGTCATATTTTTTATTTTCCATTATTTTCCATCCCTAACCACATTTTAAAATTCATTCATCGTTATTTTATTCAGATTTTTATTATGTAGTCTTTTTATTTTACTTAATCATTAATCTATTTAATCATCATTAATCTTCATTTTGGGTTTTATTCAAGATCTTTTCAGCCATATGCTCCGCCTCTACTCTCTTTCGAGATAGGTCCTCAAAGAATTCTCTAATGAGCTGTGAAGCGCGATTCTTACATTCACCACACATAATGGTCCCATTTTTACATTCATGATACAGCTGTCTCAGCTGGTCATGGGAGGGAAGCAGGTGATAGAGAAGCATCTCATAGACCACACAATCTTCTGGAACACCTCCAAATTTCCTCTGTTCATCTAAACTCTCTTTACCCCCGGTTTTTGCAGATTTGATCTTTTTTTCTGCAACCTCTGGAGGGTCGCTTAAAAATATGGCGGTTTTGGGTTTGCTGCTTGACATTTTGCCTCCGGTCAGGCCGGTTATAAATCGGTGGTAGGTGGAAGAGGGGGTGATAAAGTTTAATTGAGATTTAAATCTCTCGGCAATATCTCTGGTAAGACGTATGTGAGGGTCCTGATCAGGTCCTACCGGTACAACAGTGGGTTTAGGCCCACCCAATTCTTCAAGCTGGGGGTGTAAGATGTCTGCAACCTGGATCAGGGGCACATAGAGATGGGCTATGTTAGTGGAACTGGAAAACCCGTATATGGCTTTCATCTCGCTTAAATTGACTTTTCGAGCCAGTAAGTATGCTAAATCTCCAACTATCTTGTTTTCTGATTGTAAATAGGTGTGTATATTCTTTTTCTGGAAGTCCAGGCCTAGGGCTATGTAGTTGGTGATGTATTCTGAGATGGCAAGTTTTCTGGAAGTTTCAAAGTCCACTCCCCGGGCGGAGTAGGATTCCATATCAGCTATGGGGATGTATATGTCTGCCCCGTTCTGCTGATACCAGATAAGCTGGTCCACAATCATTTTATGGCCTATATGCATCTTTCCGCTGGGCATCATCCCACTAACCACCGCAAAACTGCTACCGTCCCTCATGGCCTTTACAATTTTGCCGTAATCCCTCTGACCAAAGATGATACCCCTCTTCATAAGGGGATTGGGATCTTTTATATCTCCCATGACATCGGCGAATGGTTTGATCCCAAACTGTTCTATGAGTTTTTCGTAATCTAAAATAGCTGAACTCCATGGATCTATCAAAAAAATCACCTAAAATCGTTATTAAATTTTATTGTCATTAAGTAATTAATTTCTAAAAATTTATTTAGTAAATTCAAAATTCCTAAATTTATTTTGTTCGTTTAGTTAATTTAATTCCTAAAATTCGGTCCATTCCACATTTATAGTCTAGTCCATTCCACGTTATAATAGGTTATATCGTTCTCATTGTCCACCACAGCAAAAAGAAGGTATTTGTTCACTCCGTGTGCAACCCGCACATAGCTTGAAAGGTCAGATAGGGGTATGTGGTCATCTTCATCGGCCACTTTAACCAGATAGTCAGAGTGGCCATTTCCGGGAGATTTTCCCCGTTCATAAAGCCTGAATTCGGATCCGTATTTAAAACCAGTCTTCACAATATATCCTCGGTTCCTTAAATCTTTGAAAACGATATACTTGTTAAATAAACCTTTTTTCTGGATTATGTGAATCATATCATCAACGGAGACTTCTTCACTGTTCTCGGAGATGGTGATCTTTTCTTTCTCCAGGAGAAAAAGTGCCTCGATAAGGGAGAGCTGCAGCCCTTCGTCTGTCATTTTACCGTAATGGCTTTTATTATGCAGTTTTTCAGCTTTGATATCTTTGAGAGTTACTATATCTCCCAGAAGCTTTGAATTCATTTTGCACCCGTGTCCTGCGTCTACCTCAACAAAATCTCAATCTGAAGATATTAAATAGGGTATAAATAACTTTAGAGAATACCTTTGATAGGTTAGAGAAATATCTTGATAGGTATAACTGACTTTTTAAGGATATATCTTGACTTTTAAGGACATATATCTTGATTTACTTATCCATCTTTATTCGATTAAGTTATGTTTTTCTTTGAGATCTGCCTATGTTTTCTTCATTTCAATCATGAGCTGTGCTATGACTCCATCGAGAAGTATATGGGTGCTGTCTTCAAAAAGAGTTCCCATGGGCTCGAGATCATCATATTTGCCCTTTAAAACCTCAGAGTCAGGATGTTTCCATGGTTTTTTTGACTTACTTTTTATTTCTACAGTTAGGTCCAAATGTTTACCAAGGGTGGAGGAGGTTTTGGTGGTGATACCCACCACTCGAGCCCCTACTTCTTTTGCTATTTTGGTGGCTATAGTAACTATTCTCGTCTCACCAGAGCCGGATATGGCGATGAGGCAATCACCACGCTTTATGGCAGGGGTGGTAACATCCCCTACCACTTGCACATTTAAGCCCAGATGCATGAGGCGCATGGCAAAGGCCTTTCCCACCAACTCGGACCTTCCACTACCCACTATAAAAACAGAATCAGAGTCGATGATTTGTTTTATCATTCCATCTACTTGTTCTTCTTCAATCTGTTCTATAACATTTGAAACGTCTTCTAATATTCTTTGTGCAGTTTCCTTTGCCATATTATGACCTTTCGGGGATTTCTGTTTTTATCCCCAACTAATGGTTAAGTCCGGTTATCCTGATACCGGCCAGTTTAATTTTATTCTGAATGTTGAGATTTATAAGTAGAGGTGTGATCTTTTCCACGATCCGGGCATTCTCCAGGGAACCGCAGTCTATAGCCCTTACGCCAGGTATCTTCTCTGCCAGTTTCATAACCTCTTTTTTCGCTTCAGCATCGTCTCCAGATATCAGGCAGTCGCATTCCACATCTGCCCCTGCGTTGGTCAGGCTGGCCGCGCTGATGTTGTTGAAGGCCGATATTACGGTAACATTTTTATCCTTTAAGAATTCTGCGGATCTTTCAGCGGCAGATCCGTTCCAAAGGTTCACATAACGCACCGGCCTCCCACCTATACAGCTTTCCAGCGGAACCGTGGCATCAATCAATATTTTATCAGATAAATGTTTCGTCACACTTTTTAAGGTAATCATCTGGGCCTGCAGGGGCACGGTCAAGATGGCCATGTGGCCCTCCTTTGCACAGTCCTCATTGGTCATGGCTGATATATTCTGGATTTCATCATCCTTTAACATATTCTTCACCAGACTCACCGCATTCTCAGCTTTTTTAACATCTCTAGAGCCTATTATTACCTCTTCACCCGCTTCTGCAAACCTGAGGGCCAATCCCAGCCCCTGGTCGCCTGTCCCGCCAATTATTGCTATTTTCATAGAAAAACTTCCCTTTTTTTATGTTTTTAAACTTCACAGATTTATGTAAAACTGTATATATAATTTATAGATATAAAAATGAAATGTTTTAGTCTAATATGAAAGTTAATTGATTATACAATATAACAGTTGTGACTTTGATTTAGGCTATTAGTAAATTTCAATTTAAAAATTATAAACTGATTTTAAGGTATAGGCGGTGTTTTG
>JADGNH010000152.1 GCA_017883605.1 Methanobacteriaceae archaeon | reverse complement strand
GTTGAATTGATTAATAGTTGAATTGATTTAATACGATCCTTTGTGACATTTTTGTTACTATTTTCTAAGGAAGAAGTACCACAGGAGAATTATTGCAATAACTCCAAGTAGGATCAGGGGGATTATCCACCAGTAATCGCCAAATGAGCCATCATCTGAACCGGTACTGTCATCACTATCGCCGGTTTTTATTTTGGAACTGGAGCTGGAACTTTTTCCACCACTGCTTCCTTTAATCTGGGGGGTGAGACCGCTTCCCAGGACCATGGTGGGAGAAATGTATTTCGAAATAGAATCAGAACCTCCCTGAGAATTTTCCTGTGCAAAAACTCCTGTAGGGACCAGTAAAAAACCAAAAACCAAAAATATTGTTAATAATACGTTTATTACCTTCATATCCAAACCACCATTTAATTTATTTTAATTAATTTTTTATTTATAGGATTCTTATTAATATGTTTTACTGAATTAAGGATAGAAGTTTATAAATAAGGTTATAAAGGCATAAAATAGATAATTATGGGCTTTTTAAGACTTAAAACTCATTTATAGAACTATTAAAGGATTATAAAACTTCAAATTTATAATTTATTTAATTTGTAAGTTTTATTTTTATTTTATAACTTTTATTTTAATTTTTAAATCTATAAAACTTTTATTTTAATTTTTAAATCTATAAAATTAAGAATCAATGAAACCTTAAACTTTTTTAATAATAGCTCTTTAAACTAACTTCTTCTTCTGGCAAAATATTTCCTTAATTCCTCTGCAAAGAACATTATGGGGATGAAGGTGATTAAGTAAATCCATTCGCTTATTCCCAGCGCTGTGGTGGTGAAGATACTCTGCATGAAGGGTAAATATATTATGGATAGCAGCACTGCCACTTCAAACAGGATACCCCTTATTATCCATTTGTTTTTAAATAATCCCACTGTGAATGCGGATGTCCTGGTGGTCTGGCATCCCAGAAGGTTCCCGATCTGGGCCATCACTATCCCGGCGAATACCATGGTGGTGGCCTTCAGATAAAGAGGTTCTGTAGTGGGTAGATTAACTCCTAAACTCCATCCACCGCTGTAAAGTACCCAGAAATATCCTGACATCACCAGTGCAGCTTCTATGAGGCCTAAGAATACGTATCCTCTCATAATAACAAAACGATTAAGCAGCCCCTCCTTTCTGGAGCGCGGGGCCCGGTCCATTACATCAGATTCGGAGGGTCCCACTCCCAGAGCCAGAGCAGGGAGGGTGTCGGTTCCCAGGTCAATGGCCAGTATCTGCATCACGGTGATGGGTAATGGAATTTTAAAGAGCACCAGGAGGACGAAAGGTATTATCTCTGCGGTTTCGTGGGTGAAGATGTAGGTGATGAACTTCCGGATGTTCTCATAGATAGTCCTTCCTTCTTTGATGGCAGTCACTATGGTGGCGAAGTTATCATCGGTTAACACCATATCAGAGGCTTCTTTAGCTACATCAGTTCCACTGATGCCCATCGCCACCCCAATATCAGCTTTACGTAGGGCGGGGGCGTCGTTAACACCATCACCGGTCATGGCCACGATTTCATTCTCACTTTCCAGGATAGAAGCTATTCTCATTTTGTGTTCCGGGACTGCCCTGGCAAAAATCACATTACAACTGCCCCTTAAGATTTCTTTTACCTGTTCATCAGACAAAGCGTTCAGTTCTTTGCCCTTCACTATCCGGCACTCACCGCTAACAATTCCCACTTCCTGGGCTATGGACTGGGCAGTTAAACCATAATCACCGGTGATCATGATGATCCTGATGCCGGCCCGGTGACAATCTTCCACCGCCGGTTTGACCTCTGGGCGGGGAGGGTCTTGCATGGCCATCATCCCCACGAAAACCAGGTCTTTTTCCACAGCCTCTGGACGGTAATCTTCAAAATCAGGGGGAAGTTCCCGGTAGGCCATGCCCAGTATTCTGAGACCGGAAACAGCAAGTTCATCATGGATCTTAATTATTTGATCTTTTTCTTCTTCAGAAAAGGGTTTAGGCTCCCCATTAATTGATATCTCCTGGGAAAGAGCTATGATCTTTTTGGGAGCCCCTTTGATATAGGCCATTTTTTTGCCGTCTTTCTGGTGTATGGAACTCATGGACTTACGTTTAGAGTCAAAGGGAAGTTCTACAATTCGTGGCTGTTTTTTTATCCTTTCTTCCCAGTCAAATCCATTTTTACGTGCCGCCACCAGCAGGGCGGCTTCAGTGGGATCTCCCAGTATCTTCCATTTTTCACCGGGCTTTGAAGGTTCTATAAGCTGGGCGTCGTTGGCAAAGGTGGCGGAACGCATCAGAAGTCTTAATTCCCTTATCTCCTCATGGGATACCTCTTCTCCATTATGCAGGAATTTACCCTCAGGCTGGTACCCTGCCCCGGTAACATCAAGGGTCTCGTGGGGTACCCAGATCTTGCGTACAGTCATCTCATTTTTGGTTATGGTACCGGTTTTATCGGTGCAGATTATGTTGGTGGAACCCAAAGTCTCCACACTGGAAAGACGCTTTATAAGGGCATTTTTTTGGGCCATTTTCTGGACGGAAGCTGCCAGAGCCAGGGTAACCGTGGGGAGCAGGCCCTCCGGTACGTTGGCCACGGTCAAACCAATGGCAAAAAGGAAGGCCACCGATAGAGGCAGGTTAACCAGATAAATATTCACAAAAAAAAGAGTTACACCCATTAAAATGGCTAACAATGCTATTATCTGGGTTACTCTCCTCAATTCTTTCTGCAGTGGACTGGGCTCTTCTTTAACCTCCTGGGTGAGGGCGGCGATCTTGTTAAACTCTGTCTTCGACCCGGTTGCGAAGACCACAGCTTTTCCAGAACCAGATACAATACTGGTACCGGCTAAAACCAGGTTGGGCATTCCCACCATGGTTTCTTCATCTCCCTCCTGGGGGTCTGCCACTTTGCGCACCGGTTTTGACTCGCCGGTAAGGGTGGAGGAGTCCACTTTCATCTGGGAAGCTTCCACCAGCCGGGCATCAGCGGAGATGTTGTCGCCCTCGTCGAAGATGATTATATCTCCCGGGACCAGTTTTGCGGTGGGTATCTCCTCTTTTTGGCTCTCCCGAATTACTTTGGCAGTAGAGGGTAAAATTCTTTTCAGGGCTTCTATGGCTTTTTCTGCCTGGTATTCCTGCCAGAAACTGAAAATAGCATTAATTATAATTACAGCAATTATGGCCAATCCTAACTGTGGCGTTCCACTTATAAAGGCCAATATGCTGGCACCCCAAAGAAGCAGTGCTAAAAGCTGGTATAAATTGGCTAGAAATTTATAATAAATAGGTTTTTTCTTAACTTCCTCTATCTGATTAAGTCCAAATTCTTGAAGCCGTTTTTCAGCCTCTTCATGGCTTAAACCTTCATTTGAGGTTTTTAAATCCTCGTAAACGTCCTCTGGAGGGAGTTTGTAGATCTTCATTTTTTTACACTTGAAATGTACCTCTCTCTGAGGTGGAAATGATTACCGGATGAGGGAATATTACAGTTTTACAGATCTTCTAAATAACTATAGAAGTTCTAAAATAAATAATAGATTATAGAATTTAAAGGTTGAAATTTTTTTTGTTAAAGACGTTAAAGAGTGCAGGGAGTTATCAATATGGATGATAGTTTGATGGAATGTGATGTTTTAATAATTGGAGCAGGACCGGCGGGGCTGTTTGCAGCCAGTGAATTAGCTGATCACCTGAAGGTGGTGGTGGTTGATAAGGGTAGGGATATGGATGAAAGGAGTTGTTTAGCTTTGAAAAATGGAACTTGCCGGAAATGCTTACCCTGCAATATAACTGGCGGGTTGGGTGGAGCTGGAGGGCTTTCAGACGGTAAATTAAACTTGAAACCTGATATTGGTGGTGACCTGGAAGAATTCGTCAGCCGGGAGGAGGCCTGGGCTATTATCCGCAAAATCGACCAGTTCTTCTTAGAACACGGGGCACCAGATGAACTCTACGACCCTGATGAAGAGGCACTATCCCCTGTTTTAAGAGAATCAGCTGCTTCTGGAATAAAATTCATCCCCATAATCCAGAGGCACATGGGTTCTGATAAAACCCCGGCCATTATAAATTCCATAAAAAAGGAACTGCAGGATGAAGGTGTT
>JADGNH010000151.1 GCA_017883605.1 Methanobacteriaceae archaeon | reverse complement strand
AAATACTCTTTTTAAATTAAATCTCAGGGAATATTCCTTTTAAATTAAATTTTTTAAATTATTTTATAGAATTGAGTTATATAAAGCCTTTTTGATCCGGGTAAATTTATCCTATGGTAAACTTTATATATAATTAGTTCGTATAATAACATACGGTTCGGGAAAGTACGAACCAATAAGATCAAAAATATTATAAATTTAAAAAAAATGGGGAAGGTGTTGATACATGAAAGCAGAAGAGCTGGGTCAAGAATGTCCGATATGCGGTACTAAGGATAAAAGGGTATGTAGAAGGAGATATGGTAAAGGTAACGAAGACGCGTTTTACATACCCCATGTACCCCAGGGTCATGTGGGAGTTATCCGCTGCGATGAATGCGGACACGTATTTGAATACTGCACCAACCAGAAACCACCGTTAGAGGTAAAGAAACTTCTGGTTTAATTCATTAAACTTTTTTTTTATCAAATCCTTTTTTTTAATTTTGTTGAATAACCTGTCTCCTAACTCTTTCTGGATAAAGATTTTTCCATCTGATTAAATTTAGAAAATCATAAATTTAGGTAATTATAAACATACTAACATTATTCTATGGATGACATGAAAAAAACTCACTTCATAATAAAAATAATGCTCCTGAATAAAACGAGGTGATATAAATGGAATTAGAGGATATTCCTGCCGAGGTACGGTGGGAAATTGCAACCAAATCAGCCCAGAGTTTGTCTATAGGCTACGGCATGGCTTTCAGGCAAATACTGGGTGAGGAAACCGTTGCACAGGTAGAAGAGGCCATCTGGGCCGAGGGTGGAAAAGAAATAAAAAACATTGCCGATTCCCTGGGATTACCTGCTGGGAACGCCATAGAAGTCGATGATGCCTTTGGATTTGTGGGGATGATCCTTCTGGGGAAATTTGAGTACGAAACTTTAGAAGCAACCAATGAGAGGGTTGTCCAGCGCGTAACCAGCTGTCCCAACTTAAACGCCCTTAAAGAGATGAATGCCCCCATTGTAAGCACGTCTCATATCTGCCAAGTGTATTCAACCATTGCTGTAGAGGAACTAAACCCTAAATACACCCAGAAGTTCAGTAAAAGAATGTGCGCAGGTGATGAATACTGTGAATATGCTGTTGAGTTAAAAAAATAAGAAGCATAGTCATGGAAAAAAACTACTGAAGGATGAAAGTACTGGCAATTAACTTTAAATTCCATAAGGTCAGCAGGCCAAGGGAGGCCATCATGGATAGAAAAGTTCTTGGAATCCTTCTTTTTTTCGAATAGAAGAAAAACATCTCCAGCCTCCCGTTTAGAGAAGGATTAAACTAGGTAAGATTGTCTGATATCATGATTAGAGGATTGGTCGGAATAGGCATTATGGTAATAATTTGGGCATAATAAGACAATTAGTAGGGGGAGACAGCATGGGTTCTCTAACCATTAAACTGCCCGGGTTATGCCATTTGTTGTATTGGGTGTTTTGATGTTAATCGCAGGAATTTTAGGCACGACTGGAAAATATAACATAATTAATACTCTTTTTTAAAAATTTGCTAAAAAATATGTTTGTTAATTAAAATTCTAAGATATTGTTAAAAATTATTAAGGAAATGATTAAAATGAAAGCATTAGTGGCATATGGAACAAGATACGGAACTGCCGCCGAAATAGCAGAAGAAATAGCTCGTGTTATAAAAGATGAAGGAATTGAAGTGGATTTAGTAGATGCCAGGGGTCTTAAGGACTGTGATGTCTCCCCCTACGACCTGGTGGTGGTGGGAAGCGGGATCAAAATAGGAAAATGGACTAAAGGATCTCTTAAATTCCTTCAGAACAATAAGTCAGCTCTTGTAGCAAAAAATGTAGCCCTGTTTGTCACCTGCGGCGCGGCCAACGACGAGAAAACCAGGGCTGAGGGGCAGGAGAAATACCTGGACAACGTGGCCAAGGAAAACCTGGTCAATGAACCAGTGGCCATGGGACTTTTCGGGAGCAAATATGATCCCAACGCCAAGCACGGGATGATGTACAAATTCACCATGAGATTCATTAAAAAAGATTTGGAAAAAAAGGGAATCGATACCAGTAAACCTATTGATTACCGGGATTGGGATGAAATAAGGGCCTGGGCGTGTAGTCTGGCTGATACGTTGAATCAATGAATTTAAATAAGTAATATACTACAAATTTATAACACTTAAAAAGTACCTGAATTATTAAAGAACCTAGACTATTAAAGAACCTAGACTATTAAAGAACGTAAATTAAGACAGAAATGTATTTCATTGATAGGGAAGTGTTTAAATGGATATGAAAATAGGAAAGACTTTGGGAATAGGCGCAACTTTAGTTATAGTGGTGATTTTTGCGTTTGTAGGTGCCATATTCTATGATGTTGTGAGTTACACAGCTATAGGCTCTGAGACGCTACATCCTAACGGGACAGAAGTAGGGAAAGCACTGGTGGTTTATGATCCCGGCATCAGCGGAGCTGCGAGAAACGCGGCAGGCACAATTTCCGGTGATCTACAGGCTAAAGGATACACGGTTGATCTGGCCGGTATACGGAGTTCAAAAGCTGCTAACATATCGGGCTATAATGTTATCGTCGTCGGGGGACCCATATACGCTGGAAACGCCAGTACTTCGGTTCAGGCATACCTGAAAACACTGAACCCGGCACAAGGCACCAAGGTGGGTGTGTTTGCTACGGGCCAGAACCCTGACACGGCCAATGACACTGTGCTGCTTATGAAAGAAGCCGCTCCAATCCCGGACAACAGCACTCTCCAAATAAATGCGGTGGTCAAAGTATATGGAACAGACGATAATCAGAAGTTGGCCAATTTTGTAAACACACTGCTGCAGTAGAACAGGTTAAATCGTTTTAATAAAGGTTAAAATCAATAAAAAATAGGTTTACTCAATAACAGAACAGGATGGACGTGCTGTTCGTGACTATAGGCGTTTTTGTCTATGAATTTCTGGTGGGAAGGTAGGGCCAGGACACATGGAGTTGAGGTGGATATGAAGTTGATTATTTTAGATTTAAAACGCTCATCACACCTTATATTCCATGATTCCTACTTAAATGTTTGATTCAGATTATATTTGGCCAAACTATATTTTATGAACGTCAAATCCACAAAGGAGTACTTATATGAAAAGAGATTGTAAAAATAAAATAAAATTTATCAAAAATTCATTTCCTCCCCACGTAAAGCCCATATCCAAAATAGCGGCTGAATCCTCGGGGGATATGCAGAGCTTCCCCGGCAAGCTGGTGGACTGATTTCCGGTATTCACGTTCATGGAGGTAAAGATGGAAAAATCTGCCCCATATCCTGAAAAAGTCCATTCTCTGCAGTTCCAAATCTCCTATCACCTGTTTCCACTGATTCATGGCACCTACTGAACTTTTGATATCTTTAAAACCAGCTTCCTCCAGGAAAGATAACCAACCCTCTCTGGTCTCAGCTTCCAGTCCCATAACTCTCCGACAGTATTCATCCATCTCCGGAGACGGATCTACCAGCCAGGTCACCTCGTTAAGACCTACATAACCCCCACTTTTAAGCACTCTATGATATTCAGAGATTGATCTCATCTTATCGGTGAATCCAGTCACAGATTCAGATATAACCACGTCAAATGTGTTATCCGGGAAGTCAATATCCTCTGCATCGCCCACTACAAATTGGACTCCTGGTTCCTCTTTTTCCCGGGCTCTTTCCACCATTTCTGGGGATATATCAATACCCGCCAGCCTGCATCCGGTGAACCGGTGAATTTTGATGGCAGAAACACCGTTACCACACCCCACAACCAGCACGTAATCTGAATCATCAACTTTACACAGTTTTAGCAGTTCTCTGGTGGCTTCCAACCCGCCCAGATGTTTGGTTATACCAATTTTTGACTGTATTTCAAAATAGCCGTACATGGAAATCATTCACTGCAAGCTAAATGTATGTTCATATCATTAATTTGCAGCTCTTAATTTTATTTTATTTGAAATAGATAAATTTGATATAAAACTGTTTGTAAGGGGTAATAAGCTTTAATCGGATAAAGAAGATATTTAGAGATGATTTAAGGTATTTAAAATTTGATAAAAAATTGAATCAAATTTTTTTATTCAAA
>JADGNH010000150.1 GCA_017883605.1 Methanobacteriaceae archaeon | reverse complement strand
CGAAGTTTGGGAAATAGGGTTATTGAAGCCATTCGAAATATTATAAAAGGCCCTGGAATTGAATGGTTCGACTTAAAAGCAGATTTAATACGAGTTCCCACTTTAAATGAGCGCTGGATACCGAAGGCAGATGTGATGGTGGCTACCTGGTGGGAAAACGCTTATCAGGTCCATAAATTCAAAGAGGACAAGGGAGAAAAGTTTTATTTTGTACGGCACTATGAAATTTGGGGAGGCCCCCCGGATCAGGTTAAAAAGACCTATAACCTGCCTCTTAACAAGATAGTTACCTCTAACTGGTTAAAAAATATTATGGAAGAAAAGTTTCATACCCCGGTTTACGGGCCGGTGCCCAACGGCGTGAATTTTGATCTGTTCCACATGGAAAGGAAAACCTTCAACCGGCATGAACCCCTCAAAATTGGCATGCTCTACAGATCTAACGAATTTAAATGTTCTAAAGATGGAATAAAAGCTTTGAAAATGGTTAAAGAACTTCATCCCCAGGTAGAATTGATCATATTTGGAGAACAGCCTGAAACTGGTGAAATTGAATTGTTAGAAGATCTGGGTGATTATGAATTCTATTTAATGCCCTTCAAAAAGGATTTGCTGAAAATTTATAACTCCCTGGATATCCTGCTTTTCCCCAGCTGCTCGGAGGGGTATGGTAACCCTCCCCTGGAAGCTATGGCCTGTGGAAGTGCGGTTGTATCCACAAATGTAGGGGCAATTCCTGATTATTCTGTGGATGGTGATACTATTTTAACTTCTTCCCCGGGAGATCCTGATGCTCTGGCAGGAAATGTGATTAAATTGATAGAAAATGAAGATAAAAGGAAGAGAATAGCTGAAAATGGCCATAATTATATAAAAAGATTTACTTGGGAAAATTCGGCAGAGGAGTTGGAGAAAATTTTTGAAGGAGAGCTAAAAAAAAGAGTTGATAGATGAGGGGTATGGACAAATATAAATTAGCTTTAAACCAATTATAATATAAAAACTAAACTTTAGGGAGACAACATATAAAAACTAAAACTTTAGGGAGACAACATATAAAAACTAAAACTTTAGGGATAGAACATAAAAGAAGTACTATTTTTCTGATTCTATTTAGTATTTAAAATCCTAAGATTAACTAAAAATTAATTTCACGATATGAACGATATGAGTACCAAAACTGAAGTCGAACCAGTGGTTTCCATAATTATCCTGAGTTGGAATAGTTGGGAAGACACCCTGGAATGTCTGGAGTCAGTGTATCAGATCAATTATTCAAATTACAACCTTATAGTGGTGGACAACGCCTCCCAGGACGGGTCCGTTGAAAAGATAGAAGAGTATTGTAAAGGGGAGATAGAGGTTCAATCAAACTTTTTTAACTTTAAATCTGATAATAAACCAATAGAAATTATTAAAATTCCTGAAGATAGCTCTGAATTTAATATTAATGAAGAAAATCTAGATTCGCCTCAATTTAATATCAACGAAGAAATTTTAGATTTACCCTCAGACCGGAAGCTTTTTTTAATAGAAAATAGGGAAAATTATGGCTATGCTGAGGGAAACAACGTGGGAATCAGAGAGGCCCTGAAAATCTTTGACCCGGAGTACATTCTCCTTTTAAATAACGATACTGTGGTTGATGAAAATTTTCTCAAAAGACTGGTAGAAATCGCCCAGAACGACCCACTGGCCGGTGTCCTTAATCCTAAGATTTTAGATTATGACCAGCCCCAGAAAATTCATTCAGTGGGAGGAAGAATTATATGGTCTCTGGGTGGGGGGGAAAAGATTGGATATGAAAAAATTGATGAAGGACAGTACCATTCAATTTCTGAAATAGACTATGCAGTGGGGGCCGCTATACTCATAAGAAAATCACTGCTGGAAGAGATAGGGACCCTGGATAAAAGATTTTTTTTACTGTTTGAAGACTGCGACTTCTGTGTCAGAGCTAAAAAAGCAGGTTACAAGGTTATCTATATCCCCCAGTCAAAAATATATCATAAAAAGGGATTTTCCACGGGAAATGGTACTGACAATTTATATTACAGCTACCGGAATAGGTTAATCTTTACAAAAAAGAATATGGATGGATTTAAGAAATACATTTACCTTTTTAACATATCCCTGAGGATGTTCATTTTCATGGGGATCCTTTTTTTGAGGAGAGATTTTAAATCGGGTAAAAAGATTATTAAATCATATTATGATAGTTTATCTTAAATTCGTTGTGAAATATCCAATAAATCTCCAAACAAAAATATATAACCTCCTAACAAGACATCCCCATTAAAACAAGACATCTAAAACTTCAATAAAATGCCTATAAAGTCTCCCACGTCCATTAAATTTTTTTTTTTGGTTACTCATAATCACTCCAAAATTAACCATTTTCTTGAACAGTTTCTATACCACACCGCGCCAGGCCTGAAATCTAACCCGGAAATATATATAATATTTGTTACAAAATTGTAATCATGGCCGAATCTACAGATTTTTTCGAAAAACACGCTGATTTTTATCATAGGGGTGTAACGGAGTTCGATTATTTTTTCATTAATTTTGTTAACGATAATAAAAAGAATAAATCCAGTTTACTGGACATTGGTGGTGGAAGCGGGAGTTTTTCTAAATTAGTAATTCAAAATTGTCCCGGAATTAATAATGTGACCATTTTAGACCCATCAGCGAAGCTGTTGAGTAAAATTGATGATAATTTACATATAAAAAAGGTTGTTGGAAGTTTACCTGATGAAGTTCCGATAAATTCAACTTTTGATTTCATACAGATCAGCAATGTACTTCACCATATTACTGGAAAAACAGGTGGAGGAACAAAATTATTATTAAAAAAATCATTGAGTTCCATAAAAGATCTGTTAAATGAAGACGGATTTCTACTGCTGCAAGAAAATTTTTATGAAGGTTATTTGATACCCACATTACCTCGCTCTTTAATTTTTTATTTACTTTCAATTCAAAATAAATTAAATGTTAAAGTCCCTGTTGATGGTTTTATTTTAGGTTTAGAGGCTTATTTTTATACTCGAGACGAGCTGAGATCAGAATTAGAAGACTGTGGATTTGAAATTATACATTGTAAAACTTATCCTTATAATGAAGAAAAAAAACCTGAAAATGAAGAAACAAAACCCGATAATGAAGAAACAAAACCCCAAGATGATAGCTTGGGGAAAAAAAATTTTTTGAGTTTGGATAGTTATTTTAAATTAAGAAAATTCGCTTTAATTAAAAAAGGAGGGCAGGTAATATTTGTTGCTAAGAAAAAACGGGAAAACTCCCAAAAGCAACAACTTTAAAACCCCACAGAAACCTGGAATAATATTAATAAACAGTACTCTAACTTTTATCATAAAATTTATGCTCTTAATTCCTTAAATTTAGCTCTCCTATCCCTATTTCTTTTTCATCAAAAACTTTTCAGTAATTCCAGTCGGCAAATTTATCAGCAAATCTATGAAGAGTATTAAATCCTTTTTGGAGAGAACCGGCAAAGTTTTTGCTGTGTACCGTGCCATCCACACCAATCTCGGAGGGTCCAAAGATGATATGGGCCCCATGAGACTGTTGTTTATTCCTATCACTCACAATTTGACAATCTTCTTGAACAGTTCTACATCCTCCTTGTTAATCATGCGCAGCCCATATAACAATGCTGGATAAGCAAATAGTCCCACAACACCGGCCAATATCCAGTTTACCCTTATTAAATAATAAACGATTAAGGCCACCAAAACTCCGCTCAAAACAGTTTTTAATATGTTCTGTTTTATGGAAATTTGGAAGAAGTATCGAGAGATATAGGTGAACATCAGGATGAATCCCAGGAACTCAGTGAAAACCGTGGCCAGCCCAGCGCCGACATAGCTGAATTTAGGGATTAAAAGCAGGTTTAAAGTCACGTTTAATACTGTATTGGCAACCACCACTATGGTTACGAATCTATGCTTATTAATGGCCCATAACAGGTTCACGAAGAGAACGTTGATGAACATTAATGGAACCACAAATACCAGGGCCTGGAGAGCAGCTATGGAAGGGATGTAACCTGTTCCATAGATTATAATAATTATTTTATCTGCAAAGAGGAACGCATAGATTAAGATGAATATGCCCATGGCAAA
>JADGNH010000001.1 GCA_017883605.1 Methanobacteriaceae archaeon | reverse complement strand
AGGAACACCTATTGAAAATGTTAAAATGGAATATGTAAATCCCAGGCCGTGTTTTTTTGTTTTGAAAGTTTGGAGGTAATTTAAACGAGTATAAAGCCAGAATACACAAATTTAGGCTAATACTAAAGACTTTATTTTTAGATTGTTTAAGTACTTTATTTTAAACTTAGACGCATGAAAACTGTATTAATTAAACTTTTTTTAAGATTCCAGTAATTACCACCGTTTCTTCAAAGAATAACTTTTCTTTTGCAGTTACAGAGGCCTCCAGTCCAAGTTCCTCTAATTTTTTAATTGTTTTGTCTATATCTGATAGGGAAGACTGCAACATCTGCACCTTCCCACCGGCATTAAGATGGTGGGGCAGATCTGTGATAAATCTCTCTATAACCTCTCTACCGTCGGATCCACCATACCAGGCAGCGTTAAGATCATCATCGGTCAGTTCATCCTCAGAAGTAGGGAGATATGGGGTGTTAAAGATGATTAGATCGAATTTTTCTCCTTTTACAGGATCAAAAAGATCTCCTTTTCTTAATTCAATGTTAAAAACCTTGTTGGCCACGATATTTTTGGTGGCACATTGTATGGCAGAGGGATTTATGTCCGTGGCAATTACCATGCGAGCTTTTCTAGCGGCGGTTATAGCTATGATCCCCGTTCCGGTACCAATTTCCAGCACATTAGATCTTCTTTTCACCTGGAGGTTATCTGCCAGGAGAAAGGTGTCTTCTGCGGGTTCGTATACCTGGGGGTTAGTGTAATAGTGTATTCCGTTGTATTCTAACATTTCAATCATCCACCCAATAATTAAATTCTTCTTATAATTCTTCTTATAAACTAGTTATCACATATGAACTGCTACCAAATATCATAGAGAAATTAGCTGAAATAGATATCCCGGGCAGTGTCACGACTAATTTCCATACAATTCAAACTATAAAATTTCAGATTTATAAGTTATCCTCTCAGATAATTCAGCTATATAATTTTCAGATTATATAAGTTATCCTCTTCAGGATATTTTACTATTTCTACCTTATTTCCAGCTATTAATCCGTTCCAACGGATAAAATAATGTTCATGTGGCAATTCAGGGCCTCTACAAGTGCAGGGATAAGACTCGACCGCCACGGTTTTGGGTGAACCTTTATTTAAAAGTTCAAAGGAACTTCCCAGGGGAGGAAAAAATGAAAGGTTATTTTTTAAAATCATAATAAAGCCTTTTCGAGCTTCTGTCGATGTTATTTTTCGTGAATAAATATTTTCTGCTTTCATTATTTATTCCTGAATTTATATCATCTATCTCTGGTCATATTATTTGTCCTTAAAATTTGATTTGTCCTTAAAATTTGCTTCAAATCCCTCCAGGGCTGCTGGAAGACAATCCAAGACACAGGCTAAACCTGAAAGATGGAGGTTCATTACCACTGCACCCACAATCTCATCTCTAGTTGCGCCTTCGTTTTTAGCCATCAGGGCGTGCATTTCTACGCCAGGGGGATTTCTGTTGGCAGTTTGGATGGCGATGTTGATTAGCTGTTTAGTTTTAGGATTTATTCCCTTGAGAGATCGTTGGGCTTCCACCAGGTCGTTGAATCTGGCTGCCAGTTCTGGACATTCCCTCTGGAAAACCTGGTAGGGGTTTTCGTCCATTTAAATCAACTCCTTTAGATATTTGAATTTTATTATAGAGAATTTGTTATTTCCAATAAAATTTATTTCCAATGAAATATATTGAATTATTTGTTTTTCCAATAGGATTTGTTTTTCCAATGAAAATCATTGATTATTTATTTCCAATGGATGAATTTGTTTCTAATACTTCTTTTAATTCTCTGGATATTTTCATTATTTCTTCAGGTTCCAGTTTGAAAACCCTGCTGTTCATTAATTCAGGTTCTAATTTGGAAACAGTACTTTTTACAGTTGTTTTATCCATGGGGGTTATTTCATGGAATGAATCAATAAGCGCATTTCGGACTTTTTTTCTTTTATGTTGAAAAAGGGCTCTTAAGGTTTTTAAAAAGAATTCATCAACATATGATTGTTTATTGGGTTTTAGCTTAATAACTGCAGATGAAATTTTAGGTTCTGGAAAAAATGCGTTGGATGGAACCTTAAAAAGCATCTCAGCATGGGCGCAGAAGTGCAACATAACGGAAAGTCTTGAATAATTTGATGCACCGGCCTTGGCAACCATCCTTTCAGCAAATTCCAGCTGATACATCAGTATTCCAAAATCAAAATCTTTTTTGAGCAATTTGAATGTAATGGGGGAAGATATCTGGTAGGGAAGGTTGGATATCACCTTGTTAAATGTTGGAAGCTTTATTTTAGTTGCATCCCCTATAATTACCTCTACATTATATATTCCAGCATCTTTAAGTCTTTTTATCAGTATTTCAGCAATTTTTCGGTCCTGTTCCACCGCAAATACCTTTCCAGCCCGCTCTGCCAGGGGGATGGTTAGGGTTCCTATACCTGCACCAATTTCCAGTACCCGGTCTTTAGGGGAAATATGGGCATACTCTAAGATTCTGGACAGTACACCGGGATTAATAAGATAATTCTGACCTTTCCTCTTATCCAGCCTAATATCATACAATTTCAATATTTTAAGGGTATCAGCCAACATTTATCCTATTATACTCCCTAAATAGATTTTTTTGGCTTAAAATCTGTTATAATTTAAATTATTAATCGATTTAAGTTATATTAATTGTTTTAAGTATAAAATTTGTTAAGTTAAATTCTTTCAAATCTTTTTTTGGGAGGTCTGGTGAATAATATGTACTTACGTTTTCCCTTTCTATCGCCGGTTGCTTCTAATTCCATCAACACCCGTTTAGAGAGCAGTTTAACCGGATCAGCTAACATGGGTACTCGTTTTTTAATGTCCTGAAAGCTTTCAAATTCTTTTTCTTTGCGGGCGTTTAAAATATCCCACATGTGTTTTTTCCCAATACCTGGCAGAAGCTCTATTTGGTGTAGTCTGGTTGAAATTGATCTCGCCTGGTTGAAAAATTGAACGAATTTGTCTTCATTTTCCTTTATAATCTCTTCTACAGCGTAGTTAAGTTCAATTTTGGCGGTGGATGTGAGTTTATCATATTCAAGCCTGCGGCTTACCCGGGCTATTTTATCTCGTTTATCTGCGCCTATGTATACTTTTTCGTGTATGTCTAGGTTGATTTTTTCCTTTGGGGTAAGTTCCAGGAGTGTGAATTCATCTACACCCATAGCCTGAGCTACGGGTTTTCTTTTGAATGAAGGTGCACCTTCCTTTACATAGCCTAAAGGAAGATAATCCAGAATAATCGCGTAATCTTCCATCTAACCACCAGATCCATTAATAAACTTGATATATAGTTTATTTATTATTAATTAGTTATTATCAGCTATAAACCAGTAATAACTGTTCTTTTAGTTATTAATTTTTTATTAGCTGTTAGAAACTTGTCCTATTCCCTGTATTTGTTTATAATATTTAGCAACTTCTCCAGCTCTTCTTTTTTATGAGATCCCCTCTCTTTTGCGAACATAAGTCTCATATCGGCCATATCTTCAGGCATTATGTCTTCTAGTTTAATTGCCTGATTTTTTTTAACGATCTCTTCCAGTTCCTCCACCAGCTTTTGGGCGTTTTCAGCATCCAGATTTGCAAATTTGGTTACATGATCCAGAGCCAGATTTTGCTCGTAGGTAAGCTCATGGAACTGGGACCGCTCCTCTAGCATCTCCTTAACTTCCGGAATGGTGATGGGGTTGGTTTCAACTATTTTTTTCCCAATCATTCCAATCACTCTTGCATTTTAAGATGGTCTGGTCTTATAATCAACTTTTTAGCCTTGTTACCGTCATTAATCGCAACTATGTAAGCTCTACCTCTCTTATCCGATACTTTCCCAGTTTTACCGTGGAATCGGGGATGGGGCTGACCTTTCTGTATGCTGGGGTCGATTATGATGTGAACCAGATCATTTTCATTAAAGGTCTGTATTCTTTTGGTTATAGGGTTTGTTCTACCGACTCTTATGCTTTTTTTGAGCTTGTAACGTGTTTTGCTTCTAAAACCTCTTGATCTTCTCATTTTTAAACCTCCACATCAACCTTTAAAAAAGGTTGATCAAAATATTTTTACTAATTATTTCTTCATAACAATTATTGATATATTGGGCTGAAAGGGCTAAATTAGCCTTTAACCGGTTTTTTAAGTTATAATTTTTTTTTATTATTTAATTTCAGTTAATCAAAAACTGATTCAAGAATATTTGATAAAATCCGATTGAGATAAGGCATTAATGACCCAGATATGAAGCCAGCTGTGCTATAAATTTCTTCTAAACTCTAGTCAATTTCTCTTACTGGATTAATTTATAACTTTGACCAAGTATTACATCACCTGTTATTATACTTTACATCAACTCTTAATATTCTCTTCATTAATTATCAATACTCTTAATACTGTGTTTTATATTAAGTAATCTTCTTTCAAATACTCTTCTTTACTTTATCAACATTATCTATAAAACTACCTATAAAAATTGTCTGATATACTTTAAACCTTAATTTAAAAACTATTTTAAACCCTTCATATTATTAATAAAGATTTAAATATTAACTTCCAGGACATCCAGCTGCACACACCGGGCATTGGTGTGTAATATGGAAGATACGCTGGGATTTGTTCTATTTTCATCGCTAGATATGAGTTCTTTGATGTACAGCCCACCTTCACATTCAATTATCAGCTCTATCAACCGCTGATCCAATTTTTTAACATTTATGCCCCTTATATTGCGATTTCTTATTTTATCCGCCCTTCTATGGGACACCCGCAGGGGGGTGCGTTGATCAATGGCTTTCAGAGAATTCAGGGACTTAAGATCATCAGGAGAAACCTCTGTTTCAAGTTCTACAATAGCATGATATGTTTTGTAGGTATCTGTAGAAGAGGCTTTTATCTGGCTACGCCTTTTTTTACCCACCATTTTTAAATCTAAAACTTCAACTTTACCTTCAGCATAGTGGTTTATCATTACCTGCAGTTTTTCCAGATCCAGGTTCCTTTGCAGCGGTTCCTTAATCTCCAGTACAAAGGGCCGACCCCTACCAAGCATTCTTACATCAATGTCTTCTCTACCAGCTCCATGGAATTTAGACTCTTTACCATCAGTTAAATTGACGGCTTCGGGGGATATTAATTCTTCAACTGATTCCGGGTACATTTTACCGGTGTAATTACAGTTTTCACACCCTTTACCCTTACACTTTCTACAGGGCCATTTGGTTTGGGGAATCCCCCTTACTAACTTTCTGTAACGCCCTTCTATGAATATGGGGTTGATCTGTATCTCCACATTTTTTTGGACGAAGTCAACCACTATCACCAGGTTGGGATTATCAAAATCAACTTCTTTTCCCATTTCAAGTGCCAGTCTTTTACCGATCTCTCGGTTCAACTCTTTTTTAACACTCTCTTTAGCTTCTTCCTCTTTAACCTCTTCAACGCTGAATTTAACTTCTTTATGGATATTTTCTTCTTTTTGGACTATCTCGGGCTGGACACGGCATCCAACCAGAAAGGTGGAAAATTCCACTTCCATCTCTTTTATAATTTGGATTATCTTATCAATGAGACTGTTTTCAACAGATTCGAATAGATCTCCACATACATAACAGGGCGCTTTTGTTTCAAGATTATATTCTTCAGTCTCTTGGGAGGTACCGGCTCCTTTTTGAGTATATTGAAATTCCTCAACTCTTTTTTCAGTTTTCTGAGATTCATAACCCTTTTTTTGAGTATTATAAGATTCATAAACGCCTTGAAATAGAAAATCTTTTATATATTCACCTCTTTCATTGTTATCGGCAGCTTCTATCTCTTTGAAGAAATTTCTTCCCAAACATCGATTACAAATTTTACCATCTGTAATTTTAATGATTTTAAATGCTTTATCTTTAATTTTAGAATCTAATTTTGCATCGTTCATAACAATCATCTATAACTAAGACTAATTTTTTCCATAAATCTAATTTTTCCATAAACAGGACTATCTTTTAATTTATAATTTAAATTAGTAATAAATAAACAAATTTTATAACGAAACCAGAATTAGTTAATAACATATACCGTCGCAGGAATTTTAGCTTAAAGCTTACCTAAGGTTAAATCAGCGCATTAACTGCCTCATCATCTGCCCCATGGGTCCGCCCATCTTCCTCTTTCCAAAACCTTTCATTGCCTTTTTGGTGACGTTGTAATATTTTAAAAGCTCTTTAACGTCTTCATTTCTCATTCCGGAGCCTCTTGCTATTCTTTTAACCCGGGACTGTTTGATCACTTCGGGGTGGGTTAGTTCATGTTCAGTCATGGAGTCCATCAGTATGCGGTACTTTTTGAGTTTTTCTTCAGTCATCTGAGAGGCGTTTTTGGGCAGTTTACCTCCTACACCCGGCAGCATGCTCATGACCTGCTGCATGGGGCCCATCTTATTCATCATGTCGAATTGGGAGTACATGTCTTTAAGGGTGAACTTACCGCTGAGCATGGCATCCACTGATTCCACATCTATATCTTCCTCAGCTATTTCTTCAGCTTTCTCTATAAGGGCTTTAATGTCGCCCATACCTAAAAGCCTTGATATAAAACGTTCTGGATCAAAGGCTTCGAAGTCATCCACCTTTTCTCCAGTTCCAATAAATTTAATAGGTGCACCGGTCTCACCCACAGCTGATAAGGCTCCGCCTCCTTTTGCAGAACCGTCCAGTTTGGTTATGATGATGGAACCGATTTCAGTAGTTTTACTAAATGCAAGGGCCTGATCACGGGCTTGCTGTCCGATTGTCCCATCGATAACAAGTATAACCTCCTCCGGTTTTACTACATTTGAGATTTGCTCCATTTCGTCGAGTAAATCTTTTTCTTCCTTATGGCGACCGGCGGTGTCCACTATTATGATGTCCTGTTTTTTAAACTCCTTTAAACCCTTCTCTGCCAGGTCTAAAGCATTTTGATTGTCAGGATCGCCGTAAAGGGGGACGTTCATATTCTCTATGAGCTGACGCAGCTGTTCATAGGCAGCTGGCCTCCAGGTGTCTGTACATACCACAGCAGGATTGAAACCTTTTTTTTGCAGATATTTTGCCAGCTTTGCAATTGTGGTTGTCTTACCACTTCCCTGGAGACCTACAAACAGTATTTTATACGGTTTTTCCTTAATTTCAATTTCAACTGGTTTCTCCCCCAGAAGATTTACCAGTTCTTCATAAACAATCTTTATAACATGTTCTTTAGGAGTGACACCCTTAGGAGGTTCTTCTTTGAGGGATCTATCTTCTATGGTTTTGGAAAGTTTAAGAACCATCTTTATGTTAACATCAGACTGTATAAGTGCCCTTTGAATGTCTTTTATAACTTCTTTAACCACTTCTTCATCAATTATGGCCATCCCGGCCAGCTTTTTCATGGTGTTGGTTAAATTTTTACCTAAATTTCCCAGCATAGTATCACTTGTTTTAGTTACAGGAATTATTAAATTGAGTTAATGGAATAGTTAATAGTAACATAGGTTAATTAGTAACTACTGCAACATATTAATAGAATTTGCACAATATTATATATTATAGAAATTTAATTCAATATAAATCTAACATAAAATAGTTTCTCCTATTTGATTATTTTAATCTTATTTATTTAATATCTGTATAAGGTGATAATTTGCTTGAAAAACTTAAAAATAGTTTGTTAAAAGCTCCGGTAATAAAAAAAGGGGATTATGATTATTTTGTGCATCCCATAACCGATGGTATTCCGGTGGTAGAACCAGAACTTATGAGGGAAGTTGCAGGGGCAATTGCCCAACTTGCTGACCTGGAAGTGGATAAAATAGTATGTATAGAGGCAATGGGAATCCACATAGCTACTGCATTATCTTTAGAGACAGGCATCCCTTTTGTGGTCGTGAGAAAACGTCACTATGGATTGGAAGGGGAAGTAGCGGTTCATCAGACCACAGGTTACAGTCAGGGGGAGCTTTATATAAACGGCGTGAAAAAGGGGGAGCGAATTATACTGGTGGATGACGTGGTCAGCACTGGAGGTACTATGACTGCTGTTTTAAATGCTCTTAAAAGTATGGGGACGGAGTTAGTGGATGTAATAGCCGTTATGGAAAAGGGTGAGGGAAAACTGTTGGTGGAAAAGGAAACTGGCGTAAGGGTTAAAACATTACTGAAAGTGAATGTAAAAGATGGTAAAGTTGTAATAGAAGGATGAATGTTGAATAAAAGCTCTAATTTAATAATACAGCCCTTTAGTTAGATAGTAATACAGCCCTTTAGTTAGATAGTAATACAGCCCTTTAGTTAGAAAATATATTTTTGAATACCACACATTAGGTAATGAATTAAGTTTTTTGGGTGATTAAATTAAGTTTTTATTAGATAGTAATCAAGTTTGAATTTTTTTATAAGAGGAGAAGTTGTTTATCAGAGGATAGAATGTTGAATTATAATCTCCAGATTCCTGAAATTATAGAAAAGATAAAGGAAACCCAGGCAGAAGTGGTGGGATTACAATTTCCAGAAGGACTTAAAATCCATGCAACAGAGGTTGCCCGGCAGATAGAGAATGAAACCGAGGCAACTGTTTTGATATCAGGTGATCCCTGTTACGGTGCTTGCGATGTATCTGATGTTAATATGGGGGGAATGGTGGATCTCCTGGTACACTTTGGACACACTGCCCTTCCCATTAAATACAATGTACCGGTACTTTTTGTAGAGGCCCATTCCAACATGGATGTCATGCAATCAGTTAAAACGGCCCTAAATTTGTTGAATGGCTATAAAAGAATTGGACTGGTAACCACCACGCAGCACATCCATCTTTTAGATAAAGTAGCAGATTTTCTGGAACTAAATGGAAAAAAAGTGCTGATAAAAGGAGGACAGGGAACCAGGAAAGGTCAGGTATTGGGCTGTAACTTTTCAGCCATAAAAGACCTTTCAGCGGATGCTTTTTTATACGTTGGAAGTGGCAACTTCCATGCGCTGGGAATAAAACTTTCCACTGGCAAGCCAGTTATAATAGCAGATCCATATCGGAATGAGGCGAGGGATATTGACCAATTTGCAGATAAGATTCTGAGAATAAGGTTTGCAAGGATAATTAAGGCCAGGGAAGCAGAAAGATTTGGAATCATAGTTTCTTCCAAAGAGGGTCAGTACCGTATGGATTTGGCAAAAAGTTTAAAGAAGATGATCCATAAAAGTGGAAAGGAGGCTTACATCATCCTCCTGGATGATATTTCCCCGGAACTTTTAATGCCTTTTATAGATTTAGACGCTTTTTTGGTAACTGCATGTCCTAGAATAGCCATAGACGATGCTAAAATGTACAAAAAGCCCCTTATAACTCCTGAAGAACTTTTGATAGTTCTTCATAAGAAAAAATGGGAAGACTATAAAATAGATGAAATTAAATATAATTGATGAATTAAATAATAAAGCAGTAAACAATAACATAAAAAATAAATGATTTAAGAGGTTGTAACCAGATAATATTGGTTATAATGCAAATTAATATTGGTTATAGTGTATTCCATAACTAAATGATTGGTTATAATGTATTTTCTATAACTAACTAAACATCTTTGTAAATAGATTTATACCTACTATTCATTTAATTACCTAATAGTCATTTAATCAGCTTATAATGTGCATAATGTAATTATATGAAAAATTAGATATAAAAAGAACTTTTAAAATTAATGGAGATTTATTTTAGTCGAGGTGAATGAATGAGAACCAAATCTGGAGAATTTGTCTTACCTGGTGATGCCCTGGGAGTTACTGAGGAATTTGTCCCATCAGACTGGACCTATGAAGATGAGGGAAAAATAAGATCCCTGGTAGCAGGAACAGTATCTGTAGACCAAAAAAATAAGAGAATATCCATCTTGCCCAGAACCAATTATCCCTCACTCCTTAAAAGGGGAATGGTGGTTTTTGGACAGATATCCGAAGTCAGGGGACAGAGAGCTTTGATAAAGATTGAGGGAGCTAAAGATTCCAACAGAAGTCTTCAAACCTCTTTTTCTGGCGGAATACATATTTCACAGGCGGAAAAGGGGTATGTGTCCAAGCTAACCGATGAATTTAGAATTGGAGACCTGGTGGAAGCCAAAGTCACCAAGATAATTGGCTTAGACAACGTGGATTTAACCACCGCGGAAAAGGAATTAGGTGTTATAAAGGCCATGTGCACCAACTGCCGCCATTTCATGAAAAAATTAAGTAAAAACGAAACTATATGCCCAAATTGTGGAAGGAAAGAGAGGAGAAAGCTTTCTTCGAAATATGAGGGATAAAATGAAAATCATAAAGGATACTAAAAAGGAACTGGAGATAGAAATAACTGGAGAATCCCATTCACTCTGTAATGCACTGAGAAAGACCCTCATGGAGGATAAAGATGTGGAAGCTGCGGCATACGTGGTAGAACATCCCATTATAGGAGAACCTATGCTCTATATTAAGGCAAAGAATCCCCGGAAGTCGCTTAAAAAAGCTGCAGAAAAATTGAAATCAGACTGTGATGAATTTAAGGATCTGGTTGAATCTTCTAAAGATGAAAAATGAATGAAAATGAAAATAGAAAATTCAGGAAAATAAAGCAGGAAATAAGAATTTTAGGGGTTGATGATGCTCCTTTCCCCATCCACACCACCAGTCCGGTGATGTTGATTGGCACAGTTTTTCGGGCGGGGAACTGGCTTGACGGAGTGCTTAGAACCTATATAACTGGAGATGGTACGGATGCCACCAGCAAAATAAGCAGTATGGTGAACCATACCCGTCAAAAGGACCAGTTAGGGGTTATTATGTTGGATGGAATCACTTTTGGGGGTTTTAACGTTGTCAACATCCGAAAGATCTTCCAGGAAACAGGGATACCGGTTATAGTTATAATGAGGAGGTTTCCCAGCTTTGAAAAAATAAAAAAAGCATTAAAACGTTTCCAAGACTGGGAAGAAAGATGGAACAATGTTCTGGACGCTGGAAAGGTGTACGAAATTGAGAATGAAGAAAACATATACATCCAGATACAGGGCATTAACCTGGAGGATGCAGAAGAAATAGTAAGGCTTTCAGCAACCCGAAGTGCCATACCGGAGCCTGTAAGGGTTGCGCACATCATAGCTGCAGGAGTTACCACCGGAGAATCCAAAGGAAGTGCTTAAGATCCTGTCAGATGAATTAGCATTAGTAAATTTATTCTAAAATTTTTGGATAATCAAATTATTTTTTTAAGGATAATTTAAATCAAAATTAATAAAAAATTTAATAAAAATAGAATAAATCAATAGAAATAAGGAAGTGTTCAGATCAAACACCCTCTTTTAACTGTAGATGCGGTTATAAATTGTGGAAACAATTCTGTAGTACTTATCAAACGGAAAAACCCGCCGTATGAAGGTTTCTGGGCTTTACCGGGAGGATTTGTGGAATACGGTGAAACAGTGGAATCAGCAGTTATAAGGGAAGTAAAAGAGGAAACAGGCCTTGAAATCAGTTTAAATAGGATTTTTGGGGTTTATTCTGATCCTGGGAGGGATCCCCGGGGACATGTAGTTTCAGTCTGTTTCATGGCTCATAAAATTGGTGGAAATTTAAAGGCAGACACTGACGCATCGGAAGTAGCTTGTTTTAAGTTAGATGAGATATTTAAATTTGATTTGGCATTTGATCATAAAAAAATTCTGAAAGATGCCTTTAAAGCTTAGAATAAAGTTATATCAATGGATCAATAATGATAAATAGTAAAGAGAAAATTCAGAAATATCACCTATAAATTTAAATAGTCAGAATATGGGTAGAAATATGATTAAAATTGAATTAAAATTGAATTAAAATTGAATTAAAATTGAATTAAAATTGAATTAAAATTGAATTAAAATTGAATTAAAATTGAATTAAAACTGAGTTTAAAAAAATTGTATTTATGAGCTTTAACATAATTAGGAGGATTTGAATGGAGTTTTGCCCCAAATGCGGAACTGTGATGTTTCCCCAGGATAACTGTTTTCATTGTAAAAAATGCGGATACGAAATAGAGATGACTAAAGAACTGATCAGTGGATATGAGGTTTCAGAAAAGGTAAAGGCAAAAGAGAGCATAATATTCACCGATGATAAGATAAAAACTTTACCCACTACCCGGGCCATTTGTTCCAAATGCAAAAACAAAGAAGCCTTCTGGTGGCTGCAGCAGACCAGAAGGGCTGATGAATCTGAAACCAGGTTTTTAAGGTGCAGTGCCTGCGGTTTTACCTGGCGAGAATATGATTAGAAGAGTACATCATTAAAAATTAGGATATGGCACAAAATTTACTTAGAAATCATCATGAACTTATGGAGGTACTAAGGTTGCCAAAAAATTCAGGATCCAATAATACTTCTTCTAAAAAGATTAAAACCAAAAAAAATAAAGGATTATTTGATAATCCATTATTTAAAGCAGTTAAAAAATTTTCATTAGGAGAACACGTTGAACAAAAACCCAGCACCGATAAATCCCCGGTAAAATCGGTTAAAGATAATGAAAATCATCATGAAGTTCCTGGTGTAAGTCAGTTATATGACCACGATGCTTTCAAATACTTCAAAGAAAAAAAAGACAAAATAATACAAATTACAGCTGCATTTATTGGCTTTTTACTGATTATTGTTGGAATAATCTTAATCTCCAATTCTACGTCCCGGGTTGTTGACAATGTGGTATTTGGGGAACAGGCAATGTTCGCGGTTTTCCTGATACTCATTGGCGTCCTGATATTAGCGGCCGTATTTGCCCGTAAATACTTGAATGATACATTTTTCAAAAAAATACACACCGAACTGGAAGTTGAAGAGGAAAAATCCAAAAAATCTAGGGATGATGCTTCAACTGAAAAGGACCGAATGATAGATAAGAAGGCTTAACATGTAAATAACTGAATGTATTTTGGAGAACTAGATTTTTGGATAGAAATAGATCTTTGGATTTAAAGTGTAGAATATTTTGGATAAGTATAGAAATATTCTGGATAAGTGTAAAAATAGATATTTTTTTGGATAATAAAAAATAGATTATTGAATGATAATAAAAAATAGATTATTGACTAAATAGAAAAAAATTAAAGGAGGATAAAATGTTTAAGGCAGTTTTAAGTGATTCAAACATTTTAAAGACCAGTTTTGATGCAATTTCTTCCATTGTGGACGAAGTACAGATGAGGGCAGACAGTGAGGGCCTGAAACTAGATGCGCTGGACAGATCTCACATTACCTTCGTGCACCTGGAACTTAAATCTGATGTTTTTGACATATTCTCGTGTAAAGAACCCCTTAAAATCAACGTGGATACCGAAGAACTGATGAAAGTCCTGAAGAGAGCAAAATCAGATGATATGGTGGAACTTTCAGTTGATGAGGGAAATCTGATCATAACCTTTGAAGGTGAAGCACGACGTACCTTTAAAATAAGGCTTATAGACATTGAATATGAAGCTCCCAGCCCACCTCAGCTCGAATATCCCACTGAGTTTGAAATACCATTCAGTTTACTTAAAAATTCCATCCAGGACATAGACATAGTTTCTGATAAAATATCCCTAATAGTTGATGAAGACAAGTTTATAGCCTCTGCGGAAGGAGAGTTCGGAGATGCTAAAATCGAGTACCTGCACGGGGAAAAGATAGATAATAAAGCCAAATCCGTATTCTCACTGGAGAAGATTAAGGAGATGTTAAAAGCGGATAAATTTTCTGAAACAGCGTTTTTGAGGCTGGGAAATGATATGCCCCTTAATCTTTCCTTGAAAATGGCTTCAGATGAGGGTGAATTAAGCTTCCTTTTAGCTCCAAGGATAGAAAGTGAGGAATAGGGTTGGATGAATTTTTCCAGAAACTGAGGGAAATCCAAAAAAAAGAGCGTAACCTGAGTGGCCTATCCCAGGTAGGAGACAGTTTTTATCAGGACGTCTTTAATTATCTAAACAGGCTTATGAAGAAAATAGATAATAACCCATTTTCTTTTGAATCCTACCTGCTTAGAGACGCCCAGAGAATTACCGCGGAGATCTGCGAGAGAAGGGAACATAAGATCACCAACAGTGCGGTGATGAATGTACAGAGATCTCATCAACTTTTTAAGGATTCCAAGTCTTCTGAGCAGTCTAAAATTCCCCTTAATTCCACTCCAGAAGAGGAAAAACTATATCATGCCTTGGTGGCTTCACTGGTAAACTACCGGGAAAAAATGATGGGGCCCTTAAAGTCTTACACTCCAAAAAATCATTCTCAAATGGTGATAAAATCAGAAGGCATGGTTGATAAGGATAAAAAGATAGTTGATACGGGTAAAAAAGATAAAAATCAACCTGGAGATGTGGAATATAAAGATGATCCCGAGGTTTCTGAAGGAGATCTCAAGGTTTCTGAAGGATCTTTAATTAAATCAGAAGAGGATATTTATAAAGAGTTTGGTAAAGAACCCCTAAAAGGAAAAGAATCGACAAAAAAATCTGTTAAGTCTTTTGGAAGCTTAGAAGGGCAGAATAAACTGCAGGAAAACTCTGATAAAAAATTGCAGGAAAACTCTGATAAAATAAAGGACGTGAAAACGGATCATAAACCTTTTAAAAGTGTTGATAATCTCCAAAAAATTCCTACAGAGATTTTAATGATATTAGAAGAGCTTCCACCCATCATGGGTGTGGATAAAAAGGTATATGGGCCGTTATCACCCCAGGATATTATCTCCATGCCTCAGCCCAACGCCATGATCCTTATTAAAAACCATAAGGGAAGATCTATCCAAAGGTATAAATAAAGATTTAAATAAAAATATTTTGATAAAATTAGATTATTTAAATTGATTAAGATTAGATTATTTATTAAACTTATTAGTATAGAGTTAATACTATAATCTGGTGTTAAATAAGCTTTTTAACTAATTTATGCTTATTTTTACAATTAAGAGGTGATTATATGAAGATTCCTAAAGAAAGGAGAACTTATTGTCCAAGTTGCAAGAAACACAGACTTCACGAAGTATTCGAATCAAAAAGAAGAAAGGCTAGTGAACTTAAATGGGGACAACGCCAGTTCAGGAGAGTTACCAGCGGATACCGAGGCTATCCCCGGCCGCTACCATCTGGCAATAAACCCGTAAAAAAGCTTGATTTAAGATATAAATGTAAAGAATGTGGGAAGTCACATATAAAGCGGTCTTCTTTCAGAACTGGAAAAGTAGAGTTTACAATGTAGGTGGTCATAAATGGCAAATTTCAAGAGTTCCAAGAGCAACTTTTTAAAGGTTAAATGTATAGACTGCGGAAATCAGCAGATAGTTTTTGACCACGCAGCATCAACTGTGCAGTGCATAATCTGCGGCAAAACCCTGGTAAAGTCCCAGGGCGGAAAATCCAAAATAGTTGCACAGATAGTGGAAGTATTAGATTAATTTATCATATTAAAGTTTAGGTGTTTTAATGGTAAGAATGAGAAGTGAATGGCCAGACGAAGGAGATTTGGTGGTTGGAACGGTTCATAAGGTTCTGAATTATGGGGCGTTCGCCAAACTGGAGGAATACCAGGGAAAAGAAGCTTTCATACACATATCTGAGGTTTCTTCAGGATGGGTGAAAAATATCAGGGACTACGTCCGGGAAAACCAGAAGATAGTGGCCAGAGTATTGCGAGTAAACCCGCGGAAAGGTCATGTAGATGTTTCCATGAAAAGAATCAGGGAAGATCAGAGAACCCGGAAGATTCAACAGTGGAAAATAGAGCAGAAAGCGGAAAAACTGCTTGAATTTGCTGCAAAAAGTATAGAAAAGGATTTAGACACGGCATATGAAGAAGTAGGATATGGAATAATGGATGAATTTGGTGATCTCTACGGTGCCTTTGAAATTTCAGCTGAAGAGGGAGAAACATCTCTCACAAGTAGGGGAATGAGTGATGAATGGGCTGTTGCCATAACCGCGGTGGCAAAGAAGAATATATCGCCTCCAGAAGTCCATATAACTGGTTATGTTGATTTAAAATCATATGCTTCCGATGGTGTTGAGGTTATAAAAAATGCTCTGAGTTCCATTAACGATGAACATATTTCTATACAATGTGTAGGTGCTCCCCGGTACAGAATGATAGTTAAATCATCTGATTATATAGAAGCAGAGGATATTCTCAAAAATGCAGCTCAAAAAGCTGTAGATTCTGTGATCAATGCTGGTGGTGAAGGCGAATTTTATCGTGAATTAGAATGAAGATGAAAATGAAGAAATGTCGTTCCTGCGGTGAATACACATTAAAAGATAAATGTCCCTACTGTGGGGGAGACTTAGGGGTGGTTTATCCACCTAAATATTCTCCAGAAGATAAATATGGGAAGTACAGAAGAATACTTAAAAAGCAGCTTTTAAAAAAAGCTCAAGAGGAGTTGGTTTAGATGAAAGAGACCTTTATAAATCTTATAAAAGATGTGGATCTTACAGAACCCATCTTCATAGAGGCCCTCCCCGGAATAGGGCATGTGGGGAAACTGGTTGCAGAACACATGATACACGAACTTGAAGCCGAAAAATTTGCAGAACTTTACTCACCCTCTTTCCCACCCCAAGTTTTTGTTGATGAAGACGGAATCATTGAACCCATGAAAAACGAGTTCCATTACCTTAAATCAGCAGGAGAAGACAAAAGAGACTATATAATACTGGTTGGAAATACACAGGGACTTAGTCCAGAAGGCCAGTACGATGTATGTGGTGCAATCATTGATTTTGTGGAGAAGTACGGGGTTAAGGAGATGTTCACCTTGGGTGGTCTGGGCACCGGTCAGAATGTTGAAAAACCCAAGGTTTTCGGAGCAGCAACAACCAAAAAACGGGCTGAAATGCTGAAAGATCATGGTGTCACACTCAGATCAGCAGACGGCGGAATAATTGGGGCATCAGGACTTCTCCTTGGTCTGGGAGTATATCGGGGGATTGAAGGCGCATGTTTAATGGGTGAAACACCCGGATACTTCATCGATGCCGATGCATCCAAGGCAGTGCTCTCTTTACTAATTGATATCCTCAAAATTGATATTGACATCGCCAAGCTGGAGGAAAGAGCTGAAGAAACAAGGAAAATGATATCCAAAGCCCAGCAGATGGAGCAAGAAATGGCTGAAAGGATGCACGTTGCTCCTGGAGAGGAAGATCTAAGGTATATTGGATAATTTGAGGATATGGATCCGGAACAAAATACAGGATAAATGAGTATCAAGGATAAGTTATCCCCAAATTTGGGCATGATTTAAAGAAAAAAAATGAATATTAAATTATTTTTTATTTTTTTACCTATAAATTTCTTAAAAAAATATTTCCTAAAAAAATTAGTATAGAATCTGTTCCAAAAATCATTAAATCAGGTATTCAGATGATAATCAATGCTGACCTTCACATTCACGGCCGATATTCCCTGGCCACATCTAAGAACATGACCCCCAATGTGATAGCTCCCCAGGCAAGGCTCAAGGGTCTGGATTTGGTGGGAACCGGCGATGCTCTGCACCTTAAATGGTTGAAGATCATAGAAGAAAGCACTGAGAAGACAGATGAAGGTATTTATTCCCTTAAAAAAGACTCCCAGGTTACTTCAGAGAACTCTGGGTGTCGATTTATTTTAACCGTAGAGGTTGAGGACATCAAAAGAGTGCATCACCTCTTAATTCTACCCTCTCTTGATGTAGCCTACGGGATGAGGGAGGATTTTAAAGGAAACCTGGATTCTGATGGCAGACCTAAAGTGCATATGAACGGCGCAGAAATAATGGACATAGCTCATGAACACGGCTGTTTGGCAGGACCTTCCCATGCTTTCACACCATGGACCAGTATTTACAAGGAATATGACAGTTTATGGGATTGTTATGATAAAAAACCCGACTTTCTGGAGTTAGGGCTTTCAGCAGACAGTGATATGGCTGACCACATAGAGGAACTCCAGGATATTCCATTTTTGTCTAATTCTGACGCCCATTCACCATGGCCTCACCGTCTGGGAAGGGAATTTAATGAAATGAAGGTGAATGAGCTGAACTTCCAGAATATTAAGGACAGCATTTTGAAAAAGAAGATAAATGCCAATTACGGTTTCGATCCAAGACTGGGTAAATACCATAAAACTGCCTGTACCCGGTGTTACAAAATATTTGACATTGAAGATGCTATAAAGCAAAAAATGAAATGTCCCTGCGGTGGGACAATTAAAAAAGGTGTTGATTACAGAATATACGAGCTTTCCACATGGGATGAGCCACATCATCCACCGCACAGACCTCCATACGTTCACATACTTCCGTTGGCAGATATAATAAGCCGTAGATATAATAAAGGGGTTACCACGGTTTTTGTGCAGAAGATATGGGAAGAACTGGTGCATAAATTTGGCAACGAAATATCGGTCCTCATCTACACTCCATTGAAGGAGCTTGAAAAAGTTGAACCAAAGTTAACCCCAATTATAAAGGCCTTCCGCGATAAAACCCTCCAAATCGAGTCTGGTGGTGGAGGAAGATATGGAGAGATCCTATTTGAAAATGATCCCCATGATAATTCAGCTGATAAATCGGCCGATAATTCCAATAATAAATCAGCTGATAATTCAGATAGAAATCCGGACAGCACCCTGGATGATTATTTTTAAATTATTTTAATCAATTTTTTTTTGATTTCAAATAATTTCAAATAATTTCTTTTGATAAACCAATTTTTTAAATTCAATTTTAGATGTAGAAACTAAAACTAAATAGATCAAAAAAAAAAGATATGATCTGATTATAAGTATATTTTTATATCTGAAAATAGAGGACAAACCATATTAAGTAGAAGCAATAATTTCCTAATAGAAAGAAAAGCAGGTGACTTTATGGAATATAATACAATATTAATTGCAGCGGTTATTTTTGGTGGATTCATAGTGGTTACGATAATGATGCAGTTACTAGGTAAAACATTTTCTTGGCGTGCTGAGTTAGATTAAAAGTTTAGTTTTAATAGACTAAATGCCTATTCTGTTTTTTTTGTTATTTCTTTAATTCTTAGTTATTTCTTTAATTTTCCTGTTTTTCAGTTTTATTTTCTTTAAATTTAGTCATTATTTTTTAAAATAAGTCTTTAAATGACTATAAATTTAAGGCACGATTTTAAAACTAAAAGAATTTAAACGGACCCGCCGGGATTTGAACCCGGGACCCTCAGATTAGGAGTCTGATGCCCTATCCTGGCTAGGCTACGGGCCCTTATGTACACTAATTTTCCTCAGAAACTAAAAAAATATACTTAAACGGACCCGCCGGGATTTGAACCCGGGATCTTCGGATTAGAAGTCCGACGCCCTATCCAACTAGGCTACGGGCCCGAATGATTTATGATTATCTATCTGTTTTTTTAATCCATTTACATATAAGCAGGGGATTCCTGCTCTCCCTGGACTGTATTGGCCAGTTCTTTTAGGCGAGCTTCTATCTCTTCAGCTTCTTTGAGAAGTGGCTCTGCATTGACTTCTATATTTACCATCTTATTTAAAACATCCACTACGGTGGCTGCTGCCCTGGGATCTGGGTACTGGTTTAAAACTTCAGCAAAGAGACAGGACGCCGGGAGCTTTTTGATGATGCTCCGGGTTAAAAGGGTGCCGGAAAGTCCGCTGACATTTCCAAATGGCAATATGGGGATTTTGATGTCACCCAATCTCTTTAAGCCTTCTTCAGAGTTAGCTGCACCAGCAACTCCCTGAGTTTTCTCCCTCACCACGATGCTGTTGAAGGTTATAATTTCTTTGCTATTGTTCCTCTGCGCCCACTCCACAATGGCATTAGCCATATCATAAGCCACTATGGGAGGCACTATGAAGTCAGATAGGAATAGAACGATATTATCTTTGCTGTATATCCTGAAGGGATGTATTGCCACTCCTTTATAGAGCACAGCCAAGGGTGGGAAGTACTTTGAATCTATATGTCCTATTTGCTTCATGTCAAGTTCTTCCACTAGAAGCCATCCTAAAATGTTACCTATCAAACCCAGTTCTGGTGATCCTTCCAGAATCACTGCATTTTCTACCTCTTCTGAAACTATTTTACAACATTCTACTTCTGTTTCAAACAATTCAACCATTTGGTGCACCCCCTGCGCCTCCAGTAATTTTACCAGTCTGTGGGTCTATTTCGATTTCTCCCACCTGTTCGTTGTTAAGAATAATCGGCACAACATAGGTTAAGGTGTTGTTCAGTGTTACCAGTTTAGGCGTACCTGCTTCCGCTCCTGGCTGGTTTATGGCATTTTGAGCTAGTGTTTTAGCTTCTGTAGCTGTTATTTTAACGCTAACACTCCCTGTTCCCTGTCCTTGTGATAATGATGATCCTAATGATGATCCTCCTGTTTGAGATACTCCCTGATCTGATGAATAAGGACTGGTTGTTCCGGATCCCCCTTCATCAGGTGTAGTGGGGCTTTGGGAGGTAACTGGCTGCCATAAATCAGATGTTTTGGTTGTAATTTGATAACCAGCAGCTGCAACACCTATTAAAATTACTATTACCACAGATAAAAGAATTTTAGTATCTATCAATCAACACACCTCTCATTGATTAATTTATTAGTGATATTAATTGTATTTATGTATTTTATGTGCCTTGTAATGAATTTATGTTTTTAATGAGTATTTTAATTTATTATTTTTAAATTTTATTCTAATATACTAATATTTGTAAATATACTCATATTTGGTTAAAACAGCTTATAAAATTTACCTTGGCCAGATATTAAGAATAAATTTCCTCATTAAACTATCCTCAAATTTATCACAATTTTTATTCAGACAATATTCCTATAATCCTTTGATTTCTAATGATCCATTACTAGTATCATGATAGACTAATATCTTTCAGAAGGTCATAAGACTAATACCTTTTAGAAGGTCATACATGGAAATTATAAAGTTAGTCTTTCATGGTATATATATTTTTCATCTTCTCTTCTAAGGAAAAGCTTATAATATTATATATAATCAATGGATAATGATGTTCATTATAAAAACAAGAGGTGATACATTTGAGCGAAAAAATAGTTATATCGCCAACATCACGACAGGAAGGACACGCAGAGTTGGTCATGGAAGTCGATGATGAAGGAATTGTAACTAAGGGGCGATACTTCAGTATTACTCCAGTAAGAGGCTTAGAGAAGATTGTTACTGGTAAGGTTCCAGAAATGGCACCAGTAATTACACAGAGAATCTGTGGGGTCTGTCCTATACCTCACACCCTAGCTTCTGTAGAGGCTATGGATGATTCGTTAGATATAGAAATACCACCAGCAGCCAGGCAACTTAGAGAACTCCTTTTAGCTGCTCACGACGTGAACAGCCATGCTATACACCAGTTCTTGATAGCTGCCGACGTTGTACCAGCAGACCTGATGGTTACTGCCATAAACTCTGTTTCTGAAATCAGAAAAAACGTCCAATACGTAGTAGATATGGTCGGCGGAGAGGGTATACACCCATCCGATGTTAGAATCGGTGGAATGGCCCAAAATCTCAGTGAAATAGCAAGAAAAAGGCTATACACAAGATTGAAACAACTTAAACCAAAATTAGATGCACACGTTGATCTTATTATTGGATTAGTTGCAGACAAAGGCCTACCAGCAGATTTGGGTGTAACCAATGCCCCTACATTAGCCACTCACCAGCTTTACGGTGACCGGGAAAAATTCGACCTGGAAAGGTTCACTGAAATAATGCCAGAAAGCTGGTATGATGACCCAGAAGTAGGAAAAAGAGCATGCTCTACCATACCATTATACGACGGTGTAAACGTAGAAGTGGGTCCTAGAGCTAGAGCAGAGGTATTCCGCGGCTTCAGAGATAAAGGTGTAGTAGCACAACACGTAGCCCGGGCATTAGAGATGAGAACAGCTTTATCCAAAGCTATAGGCATATTGGGTGAACTAGATACCTCAGCACCGGTAATGGCTGATTTCGACGTTACTGGAACTAACAAACTGGGAATAGGTGCTATTGAAGGTCCAAGAGGACTTGACGTGCACATGGCTCAGGTAGCTGACGGTAAAACACAGTTCTACAGCTGTCTAGTACCAACTACCTGGAACATACCAACCATGGGACCTGCAACTGAAGGATTCCACCACGACCTTGGCCCCCACGTAATCAGAGCCTACGATCCATGTCTATCCTGTGCAACCCACGTGATAGTAGTAGACGACGAAGACAGGAGCATCTTAAAAAACGAAATGGTCAGGATTTAAGGGAATAACATGCCATACGATGCAGAGATTCTAGTGATAGGCTGTGGAAACATCTTATTCAAAGACGACGGATTTGGACCAGCAGTGATAGAAGCATTAGAAGAGTATTCCAAGGAACATGAACTTCCAGAAAACACCATGATCTTAGATGCAGGTACCGGTGGCCCCCACTTCGTATTCAGCTTACCCCAGGAATCGTGGAAAAAGTTGATAGTAGTGGATATAGTGCAGTTCGGAGCAGAACCAGGGACACTCAGAATATTCGAAGTTGATGAGCTACCTGAAGGCTCGTATGAGAGCATGCATTCATGGCCCGTAACCCAGCCTTTACATGATCTGAGTGAAATCTGTGAAGTTATGGTAATTGGATGCCAGCCAGAATCTGTCTCTGCCCCCGACGTTGAGTTGGGGTTAACTAAAAGTGTGGAAGATGCCATCCCTGAGGCCATTAAAATGATTTTAAAAGAAATAGGGGTTTAAAGCCAATGTTAGCCCGAATTAAAGAATTTTTAGGAATGGAAGCAAAACCAACAGAAGAAGTAGCTTCAGAACAGGAGGTTGAAAAAGTGGCGGAAGAAAAACCTAAGCCAAGAATCGGATACATCCACCTTTCAGGATGTACCGGAGACGTTATGTCGTTAAGCGAAAACTACGACATTTTAGCACCTTTACTAACCGAAATGGTGGATGTAGTTTACGGACAAACACTTGCTGATGTGTGGGATATGCCTGAAATGGACCTGGCCCTAGTTGAAGGGTCTGTATGTCTGCAGGATGAACACAGCATCAAAGAATTAATGGAAGCGAGGGAAAAAGCAGGATTAGTTGTGGCTTTTGGTTCATGTGCAGCAACCGGTTGTTTCACCAGATACTCACGTGGTGGACAGCAAGCACAGCCAAATCATGAATCATTTGTACCAATCGCAGATCTCGTAAAAGTGGATTGTGCTATACCAGGATGCCCACCATCACCAGAAATCATCGCTAAAACTGTGGTGGCTGTCATTAACGGTGATATGGATTACCTGCAGCCTATGATAGACCTAGCAGGATACACCGAAGCTGGTGGATCAGACTTACAGAACAAAGTGGTAAACCAGGCTCTTTGTATAGGATGTGGAACATGTGCCATGTCCTGCCAGACCAGAGCACTTGACATGACCAACGGTAGACCAGAACTCAACGAAGACAGATGTGTAAAATGCGGTGTATGCTACGTCCAGTGTCCAAGAAGCTGGTGGCCAGCTGACAGAATTAATATGGATTTAGGATTATAGGAGGTTGTAAAGATGGTATTAGGAACATACAAACAAATTACTCTTGCAAGATCAACCGACAAACAGATCCAAAAGATTTCACAGGATGGTGGAATAGCAACTGGTCTTCTATCTTTTGCTCTTGATGAGAAAATCATAGACGGTGCAGTTGTAGCTGGACCTTCCGATGAAATGTGGAAACCAATGCCTACTGTAGCACTGACATCTGATGAAATCTTAGCTGCGGCAGGTACCAAATACACATTGTCTCCCAACATGTGGATGCTTAAACAAGCAGTGAGACAATACGGACTGGAAAAAGTGGGTATAGTTACCATACCCTGTCAGACTATGGGATTAAGGAAAATGCAGTCTTACCCATTTGGTGTAAGATTCATGGCCGATAAGATCGCACTGGATATCGGAATATTCTGTACTGAGAACTTCCCCTTCGAATCACTGAGAACATTTATTTCAGCTAAAGCTGGTGTTGACTTCGACTTAGTAGAGAAAATGGATATCGGGAAAGGAAAATTCTGGGTGCACACTCAGGATGATTTAATAAGCTTCCCCATCAAAGAAACACATGGATACGAGCAAAATGGATGTAAAGTTTGCCTTGACCTTGTTTCAGAGATGTCTGATGTATCAACAGGTTCAATAGGTGCTCCTGACGATTGGTCAGCAGTTATGGTTAGAACAGAATCTGGTGATACTGCATTCAAACAAGCAGTGGATGCTGGTGTCATTGAAACTAAAACAATAGATGAAGGTAAATTCGGCCTTGAAATGCTCACCAAACTAGCGACATCCAAAAAAGAGAAAGCAATGAAAGTCATCGACGAGCGAAAAGCCATGGGACTACCAGTTCCATACAAAGCAAGCAGCGAAAAAGAAGACCCACTAGCCAACGTGTAAAAGTAAATGTCTAAAGGGATTAATATCCCTTTATATTCTATTTTTTTGTTTTTATTTTTAAGAACCTGATTTTTATTGTTCAGGAACCTGATTCTATCCATTTTTCAAGGATTTATAAAACATGATTTAAATTTTAAAAAAAAATTTTATTTTATATAACTAAGAATTCTTTATTTTCTATATAATGTTAAGAATCTAATTTTTAAGAGTAAATCTAAAAAAATCTATAACTAAAAAAAGCCGTTACTACAATTATTTCCTTTACAGCCTACCTGTTGATTTTTTAGGAATAGATGCAATTTGGACAATTTTGACCTAGATTTCGATCTGGATCTGGGACTGGGGTAATTTCGATCTGGACGATTTTTTCGATGATTTTGATGCTGGGCTTGATTTGGGAGGTGGTGATGGTGGTGGCTTTGATTTTGGTGGTGATGGTGGAGGCAATGGTGGGAGTTAAAAAAAATTTATTCTCTTATAAATTTATTCTGTTATAATCTGACAACCGTCAGGCTCAACAATAACGGTGTGTTCTGCCTGTGCCACTCTGGCATTGCTCTTTTCCTTAAGCACGTGGTAGGGGTAGATGGCTCGGGAGGATATAAGCTGTCTCATGGCTAATTTAAGCTTACGCTCATCAAAACTTTCTAAAAGCCATCTCTGGGCAAATGGAAGATTTCGATAGTCTTTTTCTATGTTTTCCAGTAATTTCCTGGCATGTGCCACCCGTAAAGGACGCTCCCTCAGGAAACGGAAGATGTAAGCATCTTTCATATCCGTCACTATGCCCACACCATTGGTTACGAAGGGCTCTATGGCCAGCACGTCTCCTTCTTCTAATTTATGTTTATTATCTTCTTTTATGTTAGGGATGGAAAGTCCGGAATGTAGTATCCACCTATCCATACTGTGACCGGTGAGATTTGAAACCGGATTCAGGTTTTTAGCATTTACAGTATTTTCAACCACTTCACCAATCCTTCCCACCTCAGTTCCGTCCTTTATGGTGCTTATGGCATTTTCAAGAGCCTCCTGGGCAGTTTCAATCATCTTTAGTCCCAGTTCAAATTTTTCTTCTGATAGGGAGTCATCTTCCAATGACTCCGGTTCTCCCACCAGAACCGTCACGGCTGAATCAGCAATGTAGCCATCTACATGGGCTCCCAGATCAATTTTAACCAGATCACCACTTTTTAGCAGTGTTTCATCGTTAGGGGGAGAGGTATAGTGGGCGGTAACCTCATTTATGGAGACGTTACAAGGAAAAGCAGGAAGACCGCCCCTGCTCTTTATTTCTCCTTCCACAAATTCAACCAGTTCCAGAACTTTCAAGTCCTCTTTAACATAGTTAACGGCCAGTTGCCTGACCTTTGAAACTATTTCACCTGATTTTTCATACATTTCAATCATACAATCACTTATAAAATTCAGTTTATTGTTATTTAACTTTTTGCCGATGGTTAAATTTTTTAAATAGAAATCGGATTTTTATTAATTTCTTTAGTTTTTATTTTAATTTCTTTTTAATTTATTTAATTTCTTTATTTTTCTACTTTTCTAGTTTAAAACTTTAATAAATTTTTTTTAATGGATTTTCAATAAAATTTTTAAAATAAATAAAATTAGCATAGTTAATGGACCATATCTATTTTATCTAGAGTTTAAAGCAGGATAAAGGTAAAGAATCACAGGAAGCTGGAAAGATTATTTGGACACGGAAAAACAGAGAATATTTTAGTAATATTTATGTATTAGAAATGCAAATATTAATTGTGTAGAATAAATTCTATTAAATAAAAAATTTGATTTGTAAATTTTTATGGCAGGGCTTTATGAAATAGGGGGTTAATTATGGCTGATATTACAATTCCACAAAATGTTTTCTATATAATAATAGCAGTGATTGCAGTTGTAGGTCTTATAGTTGCACTTATGCAGTGGAGAAGGGTTAGAGAGTCTCAAAGTAACGTTCAGTTTATTGAAAAACAGGCTGAACTCAAAAAGATAGAGTTAGTGGAAAGAGATCTGGAATCAAAACGTATGATGGAAAACGTGTTTCCGCTGCCTAAGGACCAGCAGGAAAGGTTATCTGAAATCAGGAAAACAACGTCTGAAATAATGCACAAAACTGGATATCTTCACGGAGAGGTAAACGAAAGAGTAACCCGACTGGAAGCCAGAACAGAATATATTAAACTACAGCAATTGCTGGAAGAAATAGATAAGAAAGAAAAAGAGCTGGATAAAAAGACCAAAAATTCTAAGGATAGCAAACAGGTACAGGCTGTTAAAGGGATTAAAGGAGGCAAATAATATATGACCGCCCTGGAATTATTTGCAATTCTGGTACTGGCTGGTGCCATAATTGTGCTGCTCTACTATTACCTGCAGGAGTCTAGAAGAACTTCTGTTACACAATTGTCCACTAACGTGTCCGGAACTGGTGATAAAAAGTCTGGAATTAGTGAAACTGTGTCTGGGGTGGGTGATAAACTGAAAGGTGCCAGTGCAAAGGTTACTGAAACTGTTACTGGAAAAACAGATAAAAGCGGTGAAGGTGGAACCATTTCGGGAATGGGTGAAAAGATGGCCGGAATGGGTGCGAAAATAAAGGGAAAAGTTAAAGACGTCCCAATAAGCACAGATAGCCTATCAAATAAAATAGATCTTTTTTTAGATGATAAAAGCGACCAGCTCATAAAGGACTGGGAACTCGCAACCAAATCCGATGTATCACAACTTGAAAAAAGATACAACAAGGTCTCTCGTGACGTAGGTGAGCTTGAAAGACGTTTCAACGAGTACCGGGGATATACCAATAAAAAAATCAGCGGTATCGAGGGCAGACTCTCCAAACTCGAGAATCCTGAGGAAAAAACTAAAAAATAACATCTAAAATTAGATGGACTAAAATTAGATGGATATAAAGTAGATTCTCTAGATGATGTCTTTAAAGAATTTACTAATAATATTTTTAAAAATTTAGATATTCCTTTTTTTTTTGATTCGTAAATTTTATTTTATTCATATAATATAAACTAATAATAGTTTTGTTTGGATAGAATAACTTTAATTTAGGTTTTAAATTGACATTTGGCTGTTGAAATTAAGAGAAAGATAATAAAATACAATGCAAATCTTTATATACCCTTAAAAGTAAAGAATCACTACAGCGGGGTGGGGTAGTCTGGTGATCCCGCGGGGCTCATAACCCCGAGAGCCCTAGTTCAAATCTAGGCCCCGCTACTCATTTTTTTAGAAGTATAATGGCAAGCCGAAGGGCAGCCAACGGTTTTTACAGAACATTCTGTAATTTAAACTGAGGAAACTCCATCCATCATACAGAACCGTGGTGTCAGAAGGCACATGCTGAGAGGCATGACACTGGAGCAGAAACGAAACATCTTCTGGTTGGATGAAAATGATGCGTAAGCTGAAGACGCCAGAAGAAATGGTGAAACGGCCATTCCACGGGGTGCAAGGACAAATACTGCTTATGAATCCTGTATGAAGCAGAGGTAGTCCGCATAGATGAATGCTGCCTAGAACAGAAGGTGGGTTACTCTCGGCATGCCATTAACTCTTTATTTTAAGGTTAAACCATTATTTAAGTAGATAAAAGCTAGTTCATACTATAACTGATTAACTCAGATTTCTTGGATTTAAATAATTGTTTAGGGAGAATTATTTTTAAAGTCTTCATAAACCCTTAAAGATGTAGCTAAAGCATCTGTCTCCGCTATCAAAGAACCCATGAGGATGGCTAACATTAACTGGTCATTGGTGGCTCCAAAAGCTCTTGCCACCTCAAGGTGGGTGGCCAGACAGTGTTCGGCTCCCAGGGCTGCGGCAGCACCTATAGAAATAAATTCTTTGGTGATGGGTGTTAACGATTCATCCCGCATCATAACTTCTAGCTTTTCAAAATAGGCCTTAGTACGGGTGGGTTTTCAGATAGCACCTGGAAAATCTTGGGGACAAAGCCAAAATATTTCTCTATCTTTTCCTGTATTTCCATGACATTTATCTTTTCATTTTCTTTCTTGACAGACATATATGCACTCATCCATCTCTTTTTGGGATTTAATGTTTCTTCTTAATTTAAATTATAATAAACTTCAGTAAAATGAACAGTTCTTATCTATTCCTAATGTTTACTGGATGGTATTGTGAATTAAATAGAAGAAATGATGATGATAAAAATTGAATTTAAATGAAAAGAATATTGGATAAATAATTGTGATAAGAAAGGAGGCAACGGATAAAAAAGTTAAGGACATTGGGTTCTAGTGACCTATGACATCCTTCACTTTGTCAAAAAATCCCTTATCCTCGGTGTAAATTTCCTTACCACTTACATCCGCGAACTCTCGCAGGATTTCCTTCTGTTTAGGGCTCAGTTTCTTGGGGGTCACAACTTTAACTTTAACGTAAAGATTTCCTTTACCGCTCCAGCGCATATGGGGCATACCCTGACCTTTAATCCTGAAAGATGTGCCAGTTTGTGTTCCTGGTGGTATTTTGAGGTCTACGGCACTTTCAAGTGTTGGTGCTTCAACGGTATCACCCAGCGAGGCCTGAACGAAACTTATAGGCATATCATAGATTAGATTTGCACCGTCTCTCTTAAATAACCGGTGTTCTTTGACTTGAATCATGACGTAGAGATCCCCTGGCGGTCCTCCTCGTTTGCCAACATCTCCTTCTCCAGGAACCCTCAGGCGGCTTTCGTCCTCCACACCAGGAGGTATTTTAATGTGAATAGTGCTTTTTTTCTTTATAATACCTTTTCCACGACATTCTTTACATGGACTTTCCATTATCTTTCCTTCACCCCGACAAGTACTGCAGGGTCTTATACTAGCAAACTGGCCCAGCGGGGTGTTGCTGACATGGCGTACCTGTCCGCTTCCACCGCAATGTGGGCAGGTTTTTATTTCTGTTCCAGGTTCTGCCTTTGAACCGTTACAGTGTGGGCAGGTCTTTTTATGGGGGACTTCTATGTCCTGCTCTACACCGTGGGCTGCTTCCTCCAGCGTGATTTTCATATCGTAGATTACGTCATCTCCCTGTTGAGGTCCGTTTCTTCTACCTCCGCCAAATCCAAAGAGGTCGAATATGGTTTCAAATCCGGAACCTCCTCCAGAGCCACCTCCTCCAAATCCGAAGCCCCTGAATACGTCATCGAAGTTAATGTCCCGGAATATGTCTTCCTGTGAAAATCCACCCATTCCGGCGTGTCCGTACTGGTCGTAGGTATTTTTTTTCTCCTGGTCGGAGAGCACAGCATAAGCTTCGCTGATTTCCTTGAACTTATCTGCACTTTCCGGGTCTTCGCTCACATCAGGATGGTACTTCATAGCCAACTTACGATAGGCCTTTTTAATATCCTTTTTATCAGCAGTCTTGTCCACTCCAAGGACTTCATAATAGTCACGCTTTTCAGCCATATAATCCTTACCTTCAAGTTTTAAATTATTTCTGGAATTTGAAAATTGAACTTAATTTTATTTATTCTTTAAAACTAATCTTTTCAATTATTTAATTGTTAACACTTTAATAAATACTAAATTTTTCAATAAATTTTAAATTCAATACTTCAAATATAATCGTAAATATCTTATACTAATTCCAATAAAATCCTGAATTTAATCTTAATAATCCTAAATAAATCCTGAATTTAATCTTAATAATCCTAAATAAAATTATAAAGTAGGGAAAAAAGTATTTCCCCACTTTTGCTTAACTGTTCTTTATTTTTTGACCTCGTAATCAGCATCTACAGTGTCATCACCATCTTTAGGATCCTTTCCAGCATCTTGCTGACCCTGAGCTTCCTGTTGTGCTTGTGCCTGTTGTTCCTGTTGTGCCTGCTGGTAAATGGCGGCGCCAACTTCTTGCACGGCTTTACTGAGTTCGTCGGTTTTGGTCTTAATCGTTGCCAGGTCATCACCACCTATAAGCTCTCTCAGTTCTTTAACCAATCCTTCTACCTTAGATTTCTGATTAGAATCTACTTTGTCCCCCAGTTCCTCCAGGGTTTTTTCTGAGGTGTAGATCATGGAGTCTGCGTTGTTCCTTATTTCGATTTCTTCCTGTTTCTTTTTGTCTTCTTCAGCATGCATCTCAGCTTCCTTGACTTTCTGGTCTATTTCCTCTTTTGATAGCTTGTTAGGAGCGGTTATAGTTACTCTTTGCTCTTTCCCGGTCCCGGTGTCCTTGGCTGATACGTTCATGATACCGTTGGCGTCGATGTCGAAGGTAACCTCGATCTGGGGTATTCCCCTTGGTGCTGGTGGTATACCTATTAGCTGGAACCTTCCCAGGGTGGTGTTGCCGCCTGCCATGGATCTTTCACCCTGCAGGACATGAATATCCACTGAAGTCTGGTTATCTGCGGCTGTGGTAAATATCTGGCTCTTTTTGGTGGGTATGGTGGTGTTATTTTCAATCAATTTAGTGAAAACGCCTCCCAGGGTTTCTATACCCAGTGATAGTGGTGTGACATCTAGTAAAACTAGATCTTTAATTTCTCCGGCAAGTACACCACCTTGTATAGCTGCCCCTACGGCCACACACTCCATGGGGTCTATTCCTGTTTCAACAGATTTTCCTATGAAATCTTCCACGAATTTCTGAACGGAGGGCATTCTGGTTGGTCCTCCCACCATTATGATCTTGTCCACGTCGGTTTTGGTCATTTTAGCATCTTTTATGGCCTGTTCCATAGGTGCTGCACATTTTTTAATGATAGGATCCACCAGTTCCTCTAACTTGGATCTGCTGAGGGTATGAGTAAGGTGTTTGGGGCCTTCATGGGTTGCAGTTATAAATGGCAGGTTTATGTCTGTGGTTAGAGTGGTGGAAAGCTCTATTTTAGCCTTTTCTGAGGCTTCTCTAAGTCTCTGCACGGCCTGGTCGTCGTTCATGATGTCTACGCCGGTTTCTTTTTTAAATTCAGAGGCGAGGTAGTCCATAACCACAACGTCCATGTCGGTTCCACCTAGTTTGGTGTCTCCACTGGTGGATCTAACCTCAAATACACCTCCACCGAATTCCATAACGGTTACATCCAGGGTTCCGCCTCCAAAGTCGAATACCAGTATTTCAAGTTCTTCTTCTGATTCCTTATCGATACCGTAGGCCAGGCTGGCTGCTGTGGGTTCGTTGACCAGTCTTACCACTTCTAAACCGGCTATGGTACCGGCATCTTTGGTGGCTGTCCTCTGATTGTCGTCGAAGTAAGCCGGAACAGTTATTACTGCTTTTTTAACCTCTTCGCCAAGGAAGGCTTCTGAGTCCTTTTTGATCTTCTGCAGGATTAATGCTGAGATCTCCTGGGGGGTGTACTGCTTACCTGCTATATCTACTTTGTAGTTGGTACCCATCTGTCTTTTAATGGCGGTTATGGTGTGTTCCGGGTTGGTAACGGCCTGTCTTCTGGCCGGTTCTCCAACCAATTTCTGTCCTTCGCTGGTAAATGCCACGTAGCTGGGGAATGATTTACCATATTGGGTTGCACCTTCTGCACTGGGTATTATGGTGGGTTTACCACCGATGAACGCTGCTGCGGCAGAGTTACTGGTTCCTAAATCTATACCTATTATCTTCTCTTTTTTTACCATATTATATCACCTTTTTTTACAAACCTTTACCTTTGAATATTTAATTACCTTTGAATCCAGGGTATATCCCTTTCCAAGCTCTTCTATAACAATTCCGTTGTCGTAGTCTTCATGATTTTCAACCAGGAGGGCTTCGTGTTTGAAGGGGTCAAATTTTTCACCCTCGGCACATATTTCATTAAGGCCTTCTACTTTCAGGATGTCATCTAGTTTTTTGTAGATCATTTTCACACCCTCTTTGAGGTCGTGGGATTTCTCAGCCTTAAGAGCCCTTTCCAGGTCCTCGTAGACTTCTATTATTTTGACAATTAAATTTTCGTTGGCATATTTTATGTATTCTTTAATATCTCTCTCTGATCTTTTTTTGTAGTTTTCAAAGTCAGCCTGCATCCGCTGCAGCTGATGATAGTGGTCATCTATCTTTCCATCTTTATCTTGAATTTCTTGATCTTTTTCCTGAATCTCTGCATCTTTCTTTTGAATTTCCGCATTTTTTTTATCTAACTCAGATTTCAGATCACCCAGATCTTTTTTTAACTTCTCTAGTTCTTTTTTATCAGTCATTTATACACCTTTTTAAGGGATAAGAATAAAGTAACCTTCAACTATTATAGTTACCATAGGTTATTATAGTTACCATAGGTTATATAAATCTTTGGATTATAGTTACCAAAAGTTATATAAACCTTTAACTATTATAGTAACTAAAGGTTATATAAACTTTTCGCAGAATAAGTGGGTTAAAAAAATTAGATTATTAATAAATTAAAAGTAGATTTAAGATTAAAAGTAGATTTAAATGGATAAATTAGATTAAAAAAATTATAATAGATTAGAAAAGTTTAAAAAAGGTAAATTAAAACTTAAAAATGATTAAAATTTAAATAACATAACTAAATTTAGATAAGACCAGCAATTTGATAGACAAAAAGTGATAATAAATGAATCTAGAAGAAATACTGGACGTAATGGGATGTAAAACCCGTAGAGATATACTAAATTTTCTGAGAGATGAGCCTCGCTTCGTAAGCCAGATATCTCAGGAGTTAGAAGTGGGCCAAAAGGCCATCATCGAACACCTGCGGGCCATGGAGGAGACGGGTTTACTAAGCTCTTCATTCCAGAAAATCGAAAGGGGAAGACCCAGGAAGTACTATGATATCTCCCAGAATATCGAATTTCAGATATTCATCAGCCAGGGCAACATCCGGGTGAAATTACCTGGCCATGAATTTCAGGAACTTCAGAGATTGGAAGAAAGATCTCGAATGGGAGAAGAGGTTTCAGATGAACTGGAAAGTCTCATAGAAAATTATGATGATGCCATAAAGCATGCGAAAAACCTTTTGAAACAATTAGATGAAAGAAAACGAGCTTTAAAGAAACGTTCACTGAATCTACCCGTAATAGCAGAGGATTAGGCCTATTGAAGGATTAGAGCTGTTGATAACTAACCTAATACTATTGGTCACTCATTGAAGATATTAAACTACTATTTTAAGCATGAATCACATGTAGAATCGCATCATAACTATATCCGGGAATACTATCAAAATCGGTATCCTGGAATTGCATATCATACTTACTTCTACTGGAAATGCATTGCAGCCACCGCAGCCTGCCCCATGGAAACAGAACCATCGCCTGCGCAACTGTTTCTGTGCTGAATGAATTCATAGCCTGCAGATTCCAATGTTTTTTTAATGGCCATGCTTATGGCTTCGTTGTAAAAAACCCCACCGGAACCTCCTATAATATTCACTCCGGTCTTATCCGCAGTTTTTATGGCCAGTTCTGCCAGACCAACTGAAACAGCCTTCTGAGCAGCCAGGGCAATATTATTTACATTTTCACCTGCAAATTTTTTCTCTAAAACAGAAAGCAATATCTTTGAAGTATCCAGCACATTCATCTTTCCCTGCTTTTCGATTTTTGGAGGAATTTCAAAGGCTTCTTTCCCTTTATAGGCCACTGATTCCAGTTTCATTGCACATTCACCCTCATATGTCCTTTTACCACATATATGGAGAGCTGCTGAGATAGCATCCAACACTCGCCCGGTACTGGTGGTCTGGATGATATTAAAACCTTTTTTAAGCTGTTGAGCTATCAGATCAACTTCCCTGGTACCGTGCTTGAAATATTCTATGAATTCTGTTCTCATGAGGTTTTTGAGCTCATCTTCACTGTAGTAATCGTATAACATGGTCATTAACATTCTAACTGGATATTTGGTGGTTAAATCTCCTCCAACCATTTTTTGCGGCATCATGCTGCCGGTCCTCTCATATTCCGCTCCCTGATAATGTAGTATTTCACCGCCCCAGGCAGTTCCGTCATCACCATAGCCCACCCCATCTGCAGCTATACATATCATCTCCGGGACTCCATTATCCACAGCCAGAGCAGCTGCATGGGCGTGGTGGTGCTGGACCTTAAAAACATCGCACTCAAATCTTCCGCTTAACTCATGGGCCAGTTTTGAGGTAAAAAACATGGGATGAAGATCACAGGCAACCACATCCACAGAATCGGTCTTGGTTATTTCCATAAGATATTTTATAGACTTTTGGAGATATTTAAAAGTCTCATACTTGGTTGTATCTCCAATATGTTGAGATACGTAGCATTTACCATCCTTTAAAAGGGAGAAGGTCACATCGATCTCTGGACCCAATGCCAGCACCTTCAAATCGCTGTGGAACAGGGAAAAATCATAAGGTTCTGGAACGTAACCCCTAGAACGCCGTATAAATGCTAAATCGTTCCCTCTGAACCTTACCACTGAGTCGTCGCAGCGGTTTATAATTTTTCGATTGTGCAGGAGGAAATAGTCTGCTATTCCCTGCAGTTTGTCTATAATTTCACTGTTTTCGATGAGCATAGGTTCTCCCGGCAGGTTGGCAGAGGTCATGATGTAGGCAGGCTCTGGGGAGTGTTTAAACAGCATATGATGTAATGCAGAGTAGGGAAGCATCACTCCCAGGTTATGGAGCTCTGGTGAAACATAGGGGGATAGATGATAGTTTTCATTTTTGTTTAGGACAACTATGGGTCTGCTTCTTGACTTTAGAGTTTCTTCTTCTGGATCTGAAACCTCGGCAAAGCTTCTGATGGTCTCAACTGAGGGAGACATGCAGGCAAAAGGCTGATTAAATCTTCCCAACCGCTTTCTGAGCTCAACCACGGGGTCATCTTCTGTTGTCTTGGCAACCAGGTGAGTACCCCCAATACCCTTCACTGCCAGTATATTGCCTTCATCTATCAGTTCTACAGCTTCTTTTATGGGATCTTCTGAATCCAAAATATCATTCTGGTATAAAAAGACGGAAGGCCCGCACACCGGGCAGCAGGTAGCCTCTGCATGGTAGCGTCTGTCCTCGGGGTTTTGATACTCTTTAAGGCATTCTGGGCAGAGGGGAAATTCATCCATTGACGTCCGCTCTCTGTCATAAGGAATTGAGCTTATAACCGTGAAACGGGGACCGCAATCGGTACAGGCCGTGAAGGGGTAACCGTACCTTCTGTCACGGCTGTTGAAAACTTCTTTAAGGCAACTATCACAGGTCGCCAGGTCCGGAGGTATTACCGCTGATCCGGAGAAGTTTTTTGAGCTTGAAAGTATCTGAAAATCATTAAAATCACCTGAAACATTAGAATCTAACCACTCTATTTTTAAAGAGCTTATCTTGGATATGGGGGGCTTTTTTAACTTTAAATTTTCTGTGAAACTCTTTATAACATCTTTATCTCCTTCTAGCACGATTTCAACGATGTTACCCAGGTTTCTAACGTAACCCTTAAGTCTCATAGCTTTTGCTATCCTGTAAACTGTGGGCCTGAATCCAACACCCTGTACTATTCCCTGAACTAATATTCTGGCTCTATTCACCGTGATACCTCAGATATTTAATCTAAAATCTATTTTTAAAATGAGATGAAACTTATTTATTTTACTTATTAGTTTATACATTTTTTATAATTCTATTTGTAGTTTTTTTAAGATCATCTTTGTTTTTAAGATCATCTTTTATGAATTTCTTTTATTTGCACTGTTTTATGAATTTTTTTTATAGTTTGTAATACATAAATTACTACAAGGACATAAAATTAACCTTGTTTGTAAACTCTGATTAGAATCGTTTTAATGGATTAATAGATTAAATTAATGACTATTCAAATATTAAAAGTTTAAGATAATCCTTATTCAAACATTAAATGAATTAGCAGATTTTATAAATTTATAAAATAATTTATAATTAGGATAAATAAATTAAAATTATCCCACAATACAAAGAAATTATTTAATTTGCATATAACTGATTATGTGGAAGATACTATGAACTGTAATGGAAAAAATGTCCTGATAACCGGGGCAAACGGATTTGTTGGCTCTTACTTGGCAAAAGAACTTTTAGATGATGGTGCAAATGTATATGGGTTCATCCGGCCTGAGGATATGGTGACAATGGAGAAAAACCTGATAGACAAGGGAATTGAGGATAAGTTGTTGATGTTGGAAGGAGATCTCACCGACATAACCTCATTGGCCAATGCCCTTGACACCTCCCAGCCAGACTATCTTTTCCACTTGGCAGCCCAGTCCTCTGTGGAACTTTCCTTCCGCCGTCCACTGGAGACACAACAAATTAACTGTATTGGAACTGCCAACCTATTAGAAGCCATACGCATCAAGGATCTGGATACCAAGATCGTATTCGCTGGCTCCAGTGAAGAATACGGTATGGTAATATCCTCAGAGGAACAGTACCAGCATGCACTGAAAGAAAACAAAACCATCTTCCCAGAACCAGAGACAATACCTGAATTACCAGTCAAGGAATCCAACCCCTTGAGACCAATGTCGCCATATGCAGTGTCCAAGGTCTACGGAGATCACCTGATGCAGAACTATCATCATTCCTTTGGCATGGATACCGTGGTGTCCCGGGCATTTAACCATGAAGGTGCTGGAAGGGGAATAATGTTCGTAACTTCGGTCATCACCAACCAGATCATGAAACTGAAAAACGGGGAAGCAGACCGTATCCTCATAGGAAACATCAACGCCTTCCGTGACTGGTCCCATGTAACTGATATCATCCAAGGATACCTCCTACTGGCAGAAAAGGGTAAAAGTGGAGAGGCATATAACCAGGGATCCATGAGAACCAATTCCGTTCTCAGCTACATATTACTGGGCCTGGAGAAGGCGGGCTGGAACATCAACAGCATCGAAACCATAAATGGTGGTAAAACTGTTTTCAACCCGGCAGAGATAAACAATGACCCTGTTTTTGGTGTTAACTTTGATAAAACCAGGATAGACCAGATAATGCTGGAAGAAGGATTGGAATACACCATTCAGGATAAGGGTATCAACGTTAACACGGACCAGGGAAATCTGGTCATCGAGTTCAACCCGGACCGTTTCAGACCAGCAGAAGTCCCCCTGATACTTGCTGATAATCAAAAAATCCAGAAAATTGGTGGAAAGATCAAATACAGTCTCAGTGATGTTATCCAGGACCAGCTGAACTACTTCGAGCTGAAAGAAAACAGGGTATAATGTTTTTCGAGAAAGAAAACAAATTTTCATGCACCGGAAGTTGTCCACCCACGGCAAACAAAACTAAACTTTTCCATTGATAACTAATTCCCTAAGCAGTTCTTAATACTTGAAGTCATAAACTTCTTCGTATTTTCCGATATAACTAAATTAGAGGAGATCATCAGAAAATAACCAAGAATAGGATGATTCACACTATAAAGATAACTCGGTTTTTTAATAATATGCATAGTTCGCAGATATTTATGATCATATCCAATTCTTTTTAACATTCCGATCTTATATATAAGTAAGGTAGGGGCAGTGTAACCATGAAAGAGATTCTTCAAAAAGTTAGGGAAGGGAAAATATCCCTTGAAGAAGCTGAAAAAAAGCTGAAAACCATGCAAATCCGGGAATTGGAGGATTTTGCAAAGATGGATATTGGTAGGGATGTCAGGACCGGGGTGCCTGAGGCTGTCTTTGCCGAGGGAAAGGAAGACCAGGAACTAATTGATATCATACTGGGATGTGCTGATAATGGGCGGATCATGGTTACCCGGCTGGATAAGGAAAGATACCAATCCATCAGAGAATCTCTGGAACACCTGGTTATGGATGGATTTAAAATAGAATACAACCAGAAAGCAAGAATTCTGGTGGTTAAAAATCATGAAGTAGAGAAGATGGGTAAGATTGGGGTGATCACCGCCGGCACCTCCGACATACCTGTGGCAGAAGAGGCCCGGGTGGTGGCTGAGGAGGCTGGCTCGAAGGTTATAGCGGCCTATGATGTGGGGGTGGCCGGAATCCACAGATTGTTCTCCCAGATCAGGGAAATGTTGGAGGAAGATGTTAAAGTATTTATCGTGGTGGCTGGGATGGAAGGAGCTTTGCCATCGGTAGTAGCAGGATTGGTAGACGTTCCAGTTATTGGAGTGCCCACCTCGGTGGGATATGGTGTTGGAGAGGGTGGATTCGCCGCTTTAAATGCCATGCTGCAGTCTTGTGCTCCGGGGATAGCGGTGGTTAATATTGATAACGGATTTGGAGCGGGTGTTTTTGCTGCTACTATTTTAAAACAAGTTAAATCTTAAAAATAAATAATTATACTATTTGAAATTTTGTATCAGTTTATTTTCTAAATAAGTTTATTTTTAAAATATCAATCTATTTCTCCAAATTTTCATCGTCCTCACAATATTCTTTTCCCCACTGGCAGAGAGAATCTAAAATGGGCAGCACGGATTCACCCTTGGGTGTAAGCGAATATTCAACCCGGGGAGGTACTTCCGCATAGACTTTTCTTTTGATGATTCCGTCTTTTTCCAACTGTCGAAGGGTTTTGGTAAGCATTCTCTGTGTTATCTCAGGTAATTTTTTGTTAATTTCGTTAAATCTTAATTTTCCCTCTTTTAAAGTGCATAATATCAGCGCTTTCCATTTTCCGCCTATTTCATTAATGGCAGCTTCTACAGAGCAGATATATTCCCCATTTTCCCCTTTTTTCACCATCTCATCACCATTAAATTCTAATTATTTCTTTATAATTATTTTTTCATTTATATAGTCTATGATATTAAGTATACTTTAGGTAGGTATATATAATAATTGTGAGTATATATAATAATTGTGAGTATATATAATAATTGTGAGTATATATGGTATCTGTTAGTACCTACTTTAAATACTAATAGTAACTTTTGTATATTGTAAGACTAATAATTTTTAAGACTAATCGAGGTGAAAAAATGCAGGCAAAATTTGATTTACAACATTTCTGTTGCGGTCCTAAAGGCTGTGAAATAGAAGTTGAATACGGCGAAATGATGGACGCAGAATAATAAATTCAGGCTTATTTAACTTTTTTTCTTTTTTATTTTTCATTATTTTTACTGATTCCAATAATTTTGCATTTGATTCCAATAAAAATCCAATAAATAAAATATTTATTTTAGGAGGGATATAATGGACGTTTTTGAAGCAATATCCAAGAGGAGAAGCATTCGGAAGTACAAAAGCGCGGAAGTAGAGGATGAAAAACTCCAAAAAATATTAGAATCAGCCAGAATTGCACCATCGGCAGCTAACAGACAGGAATGGAAATTCATCGTGGTTAAAGATGCTGAAACCAGACAGAACCTTGTAGAGGCTTCTTATGGGCAGAAATTGGTAGGAGAGGCACCAGTCACCATCGCGGCATGTTCAACAGAATCGGAAAGGGTCATGCCCTGCGGACAGTATGCTTACACCGTTGATCTATCTATTGCAGTTTCATTTATGATACTGGAGGCCACAGAACTCGGTCTTGGGACCTGCTGGCTGGGTGCCTTTGATGAAGGAAAAGTTAAAGAAGTTCTGGATATTCCTGGAGATATCAGAGTGCCAGCAATGTTTACTTTAGGATACGCAGATGAAAATCCGGATCAAAGACCGCGGAAAGATTTAAATGACATTGTTTTCCATGAAAAATACCAATAATTAACATAAAACGCGATAAATTATCTTTCTATTTTTTCCTAATTATTTTACCATCTATTAATATAAAATTTTACCCTATTAATTAATATAAATCGTTTATTTTATTCCATGGGGACAGACGTAGATACATAAACCGCAAACACCCAGACCAGTCAGTTTTTCCAGGTCTTCTAAATATTTTTCACACTTACGGGCATCGTAACGTACATCACGTGAATCTTCTTCTCTAAAAGCCTGACCAGTGAAGGCTGAAACCGGGCAGATATCAACACAATCAGTACATTTACCGCAACTATTTGGTGAGGGTTGTCCGGTGACTTTCAAAGGAGCGTCAGTTAGTACTGTAGCCCAGCGCACCCTTGGCCCTGCTTCCTGCGTTATCAGCAGGCAGCTTTTCCCGATCCATCCCAGACCAGCCAGATGGGCCGCCAGCTTATGTGAAAAGACTGCACAGATGCGTTCATCATCGAAACGTTCCGATGCTGGCACCGGAAATGCTTTGTAACCCTTTTTCTGTAGCAAACTGCTTAAACGAGATGTGATGAGATCAAGCCGCAAGTTAATGATATCATAGGCATGATGTTTGTAGCTGACCGCCACTGACCGTTCAAAACTGTGGGGCAACTGGTCCACAATACTATCTAAAAGTTGAATACCGATAGATATGGCCCGGGGATATTCTGCTACAAATTTTCCGCCCTGTTCCTGGATAAAATCATGGGCCGAGGAGAGATCTGCCACTCCCACAAAATCTGCGCCATGTTTCCTGGCAGATTTATCTATTTTTCCATCAAGAAGCATTTTAAAATCCTCATGTATATTTCAAAAATTTTTACATACTTTTAAAACTGTTATATTCATTTTAAAATCATTTTATAGTTATAAAAAACCTTAAAAAAATCATTTCATCTCTTTTTCCCGTAGAGCACGCAGAAATTGTAGTACTTATAAAAGACGTCAACATCCTTAAAACCACTTTTTTCCAGCCATTTCAGGTTATATTTTAACTTTGCCGGTTTGTCAAGTTTCATTCTCTCCAGAATGGAGATTTTATCCGGTTCTTCCAGTGAACCGTCTTCTATCTTCTCCCGCCAGTTTCTCTGATATTCTAACTCGTTACTGGGGCTTGGGGCCAGAACCTGGTCAGCATTCAGGAAAATACCTCCTTTATTCAGGTTTTCATATATCTTACTGTATAAAAATTCTTTGTCCTGATCCTTCAGGTGGTGTATGGAGAGTGATGAGGTTATTATGTCAAATTTATCTTGGAAATCGTATTTAACATAGTCACCAGTTATGTAGCTAAAGTTTGACTTACCTTTAAATCTCTGCCGGGCAATATTCAGCATCTCATCTGAAAGGTCTATCAGGGTAAATTCCGCCCTTTCATATTTTTTATAAAGATACTGGGTAAGCAACCCGGTCCCTGCCCCCATATCCAGTATCTTCGGCCCTGGAACTTCGCTGCGAGCTAAATCTGTCATTATGGTGTAAAGGTCATCCAGGCAGGGAATTACCCACTGCCGCTGCCGGTCGTATATCCCGGCATTCTGGTCAAATTTTTCTTTTAATATTTTATTTGACATTTTATTTCTCCAAATTGGGGTTTGTTTTGTTTTACAAAATGGTTTATTTTAAAATTTATCTTGGGCTAATAAAGGCGTTTAATGGTAGTATCTCTCAAACAACCGGCACACAGCCAGACATATCCAGTATTTAAGGTTTTTATCCCTTCCCCTTACAAGTTTCAGGTCGAAAAGCCCGTCTTTATTTTGTCTACTTTTCAGCCAGTTCAGGCCTTCCTCTATTTTGGAATTATCCCTTCTGAAACCTAAAAAGTAGAGAGAATCCAGGGCAGAAATGATGTCCGTGAACCAGAAGGGAAATGAAACCCTTTCCCAGTATTTTTTATCTCGTCTATCTGGATATTTATCTGGGTTGAAAAACCGCGAGGTTAACAAATCCCCGGCTTTTTTTGCCTCCTTTGATTCTTGATATTGGGGATGGGCAGCAAATGCCCTTAAAACCATTCCAGTTACCAGATGAGAGAAAGGTTTTGACTTATCAGGTTCCATGGGAACCGATTCCTTTAAAGCATCGTGTATATTTTTGTTGGAAGTCCTGAAGGGGATAACCCAACCGCCATCGTCCTGTCTCATGGAAAGGATCCATTTAAACCCTTTATATATGCGGGAATCATCTATGTAGCCCGCTTTTATTAGAATTTCCGCGATGGCTGGAGAATAGGTGGTTGCATATTGAGCACCATAAATCCCCCTGAAATCACCTGCATTGGTTTGGCAGCTAAACAGGTAATCTGCGGCCTTTTTTATTTGTGGCTGCTCATGGTTTAAACCATATTTTTCCACCAGTTCTCCCAACATTCGGTAAGTCTCTAACTGGTTATAATCTTCTCTAGATCGTAAATCTTTCCTGATGCGACCTGGATACTTCCATGATCCATCTTCCTGTTGCTTTTTAAGAATTTTTACCACTTCGGGCAGTTTCCATAAGGTTTTTACTGGTTCTGCACTTTCAGCTAACAGGTCGCGTCTGGTGAAATATTCTAGGGCCATATTTCCAGAGGAAAGAAGTTTTGGTACTGGATCTACTTTTAACAGTTTTTGCCACGGTTCCATTTGAACTCACATTTAATTATTCATTAAGTTTGTTAAATTATTGATAAATTTCGTTAAAATTATTCGTTAGTTCCAAAATGTAGGTTCCCTTACATAGAGGGATAAAAGACTATGTTAGGTAAAAGAACTATCCTGAGATGGAAATTTTGATAATAGATGTCTTCCATCATAATTCACTTCTACTATAAGCACTCTAATCAGGCAGTTCTTTCAACTGGTCTATCACGTATTCCCTGATTTTCCTCGGGGTGGGCAGTTCCTGGAGAACTTTACCGTCCGCTATAAAGGTATAAAGCAAATTTTTGTATTTTCCACCACATTCACAAGTTTCAATTTCTTTTTCAAAAGGTAAAATTAGGTCTTTATGGCACTCAGGGCATCTGAGAACTTTTTTTGACCCGGAACATTTGCCTCTTTTAGCTAATGGTTTCCCATCCACCTCAACTATGTCCATGGAGAAGTCCACCACCGGGGCATTACTGATGGCGGTCCCGATTCCATATCCATCCACCAGTGAGTTAAGCTGGGGCAGTTCCTTTTCTTTAATCCCTCCGCTAACAAAAATCTTAACCTCTTCAAAACCTCTTAAATCTAATTCCCACCTTGATTCTCGGAGTATGTGGTAGAAATCTCCCCTTCTGGAAGCTGGGGTATCGAAACGTACTGCGTAGAGCTTGTCCCCCATTGCTTCAGCCACGTTCAGGCACTCGAATTTTTCATCGAGAAAGGTGTCAATAAGCGCCACCCGATTGATTCCAGGTTCCATCACCTGGTCAAAGGCCTTTATAGAGTCTACGGCGGAACCGATGCAGATAATCAGCGCGTGGGGAATGGTTCCTAAAGGGTCTTCTCCTATAATATCTCCACTTTTAGTTACGGATACACCGTCACAACCACCAATATAAGCGTTTCTCTCGATCATGGGTGCAATAACCGGATGCATCCGCCGGGCCCCAAAGCTCATCACCAGACGGTCTCCGGCCAGCTTTTTATAGCGGGCGGCTTTGGTGGCAATTCCACTGGCCTGACATAAAAGTCCCAAGATGGCGGTTTCATAAACACAGAAATCCTGGTAATTTCCCTCTATCTCCAGCACCGGCTGGTTAGGGTAGAAAACGGTACCCTCACTCATAGCTCTCACCTTCACCGGCAGCTCTTTTAGGATGCACATAACCTCTTCTATACCGGATAAAACAGCCCAGAACCATTCTCCAGGTAAATTTTTCGCAACAAACTCCGCTTTCACTTTGGGATTAATCTTTTTGTTTTTCAAGATTTGAAGGGTCCGGTCAAAATAAACATCAGTTATTTTACCCTCCAGAATTTCTTTTTCTTCGGCAATGTGGAACATTTAGACACCAATTTGGTATTTAATAATTTAAATTCCTGAATATTTTATTCCTGTATCCAAGTGAGTGGGGTGTTATTTATTTGGCTCTTTTTACTTGGATATTTTGAGCTGTTTACTTGGAAATTACTTTAGAAATTTTTACATCAGATCTTTACTTAGAATTTACATCAGATCTTACTCGGAATCTATCTCATGGCGTGTTTATCCTATATAAACAGCATAAAACCCATCGGTATCGGCATAAACCGGTTTGAAACCAAAATCCTCTGCTTTTTTCATGGTATTTTTGATGAAATCCCTTCCCCATGCGGTTATGGCATCTGCACATTCTATACTATACCATCTGAATCTGGAGAAACCATAAACACCGTACATGGAATTAGCCAGTCTTTTAAGAGCCTCCTGCTGCACGTTCAGGATCTGGCGTTCCCGGGGGTCTTTTGATTCCTTCATCAGTGTCTTTACCCGAACCCTCTCCCGGAGGACATTGCCGATTACCGAGGGTACAAAGCCCACCGGTTCTTTTAAAAATTTATGTCCCACTTCCGGGGCGATGTAACATTTATCTTCATCACATTCCTCCACCAGAGTGTCAGGTGAAACGTTTTTTGAGATTATTATGCTGGGATAGAGGCTTCTGAAGTCAAATGAAACTATATTTTCGTGTAAACCCTTAACCGGATCCTTTACATAGCCCCCTACTATACTTTTTCCCCTTCTTTTGGAGTGCTGGGATGAGGATGGTTTGTTGGGCACTATTTCATTATCTTCGAAGGCTTTTCTGATGAGATACCACTCCACCAACTGTCCGGTGGCCATGCGGGCCACATCAAAGAAGGGTTGACCCACTATCCTGGTGAGCTCCATAGTAAGGGGTAACATCTTCTCTCCAATTTTGGTGACGGCCACAGCATCGTCCAGGGAGTATTCAAAGAGCATCTCCAGTTTCTCCCCGCCTTCATCCCAACAGGCGTGGATCTCATCCCCGGGAATATCCTTTTTTTTCTCACCCATGAGCTCCAGATAGACCCTTTCCAGGGTGTAACGGTCAAGCTGCAGGTAGCGGCGCATGGCAGGATAGAGATCAACGTGAACCCGGCCTTTTATTACCGCTGCATTGGCAAAACCTCTCCTCATGAATTTAAGCTGTGATCCGTCCACCCCCAGATCAAGGGATACCCCCAACTTGGCCGCCCTATCTCTTATGTAGGAAAGGTCGAAGACGTCTGAATTGTAACCGGTTATAAGGTCTGGGTCCTCGGATTTAACGGTTTCCACAAATTTTTTAAGCAATTCTTCCTCATCCTTCAGGACTTCCACAAAGTCAAAAGAGGATGATTTGGTGGAAAACACTTTACTAAAACCCTGATTACTGGAGAAGCTGATCATAATGATTGGATCTACGTTTTCCTGGGGCATTCCCTTGGGATTACAGGCTTCAATGTCAAAGCTCAAAATCTTAAGTTCAGGAAATCCAGATTCAAGGGGTTTAGGAGGGCCTTCCATCTCAAAGATGCACACTTCATTTTCAGTTAGAGAAGGATTAGTTTTTTTAGGAGGGGGAGTATTCCTTTTTGGGGAAGCAGTAGTTCCTGCTGGCGAATGGGCATTTCTTTTTGAATAGATGGTGTTAGAATTTTTGTAAGTGCATTTTCCTTCCACTTCCACCTCAGCCATGGGAAAAATACCTTTATCTATGAGGTATCTCCTGTAAAAGGGGATGTCATGTTCTCTTACCTCCTCAACAGACTCCAAATCCCAGATCTTTTCCCTTAATTTAGGTACATTCTGGGGATGTTTCAGGGTGACCTTCAAAAACTCCTTCATCTGTCCTAAATCTTTTTTTTGGACTTTTTCAATTTTGCGAACTTCAAGCTGGTTCAAATCATCTATACACTCTCCCACATCATAGGGAAGAACGTAGATATAGGGTTTAAAGTCCCGGTCCATGGCTATTATGTGTTTGCCGCCGTTTTCGCCAGTAAGTTTGCCGAATAATCTTATAACTGCCTGATCATTCTCGGTAACGTAGTCTATGTCCAATAACACGAATTTTTTAGTCTCCATAATGGTCTTATTTTATAAAAGACGTGGTATATAATTTGTTAAATCATAGATTTGTTCCATATGATCATGAAATTTTTCAGTGTAAATTTTCAGTTTAAAGTTTTTATTAAATTAATTTTAGGTTGATTTTAAAGATCAATGGAAAAATAATATGGGAGGAAAAAGGAATAAATAAAGGAGGGAACTGATTTTAAATAAAGGGAAATGAATAAATAATGGAAAAAATGGATTGAATAGGTTCGAAAAAACGGATAGATTCTAAAAACGGATTTTTATCCCTTTAAATATAAATTTCAAAAAAGAGGGCGAAGATGAAAAAAATGGTACGAGGAACTTTTCTCAAATTATGCAGATAAGTACGATAACGAAGAATTCATCAGGGGAACGGTGGGAGAAGTTGATTTTCTGGAAAAAGAGATAAACTACCATAAAAACTGCAGTATTCTGGATGTTGGCTGCGGTACCGGTCGCCATGCCATTGAACTTGCCAGTAGAGGCTACTCAGTAACGGGAATCGACCTTTCTGAATCGATGCTGAAAAAAGCCAGGGAAAAAGCCGTAGATTCAGGAGTTAATGTGGATTTCAAAGTAGCAGATGCCCGTAAACTCCCCTTTGAAAATCAGTTCGACCTGGTGATAATGATCTGTGAAGGTGCCTTTCCACTGATGGAAAACGACGATATGAACTTCCAGATCCTCCAAAGTACTGCTAAAACCCTTAAAAAGGAAGGTAAATTGATATTCACCACTTTAAATGGATTATACCCACTTTATCACTCGGTAAAGGATTTTATAAATTCCAGTATGGTGGAGTGCATCAGCGAGGGCAACAGTTTTGACCTCATGACCTTCCGGGAAACATCCCAACTGGAAGTGGTTGATGATAAGGGCCAGGAAAAGGTGATTGAATGTAATGAACGATACTACGTCCCCTCAGAGATTACCTGGCTACTTAAAACTCTAGAATTCAGCAAAATTGATATTCACGGCTGTAAACTGGGAGAATTTAGTAGAAACCACCATCTTACAGCCGATGACTTTGAAATGCTGGTAATAGCGAGTTTTAAAGATATTTAGAAAGAATGGAAAATATTGATAAAGATCTAAGTAAAAAAACAGGATAAAAATATGGATAAGATCTAAGTAAAAAAAAAGGATAAAGATAAGAGATAAAATGATAGAAATCAGAGGAGCTAAACTGGAGGATCGAAGGAAAGCTTATGATTGGCTGTATTTTTCGGATTTTTCCCCTTCTATCTACAAACTGGAAGGCTACACTAAAGAGACGATTCCTTCTTTTGAAGAGTTTAAAGCAGATTATGAGGATTACTACTTTGATGGTTCGCGCCCGGAAAAAGGGCGCTGTTTTGTAATTTTTCTAAGGGAAGAAGGAAGAGAAGAAGATATAGGAATCATTTTCTACAGCTCTTCACATCTTTTGGGTAAAATAATTGAGTTTGACATTTGGTTAAAGGAGCTAAGCTATGCTGGCCATGGCTATGGTACACAGGCCATCATAAAGCTTGTCTCGATGGTAAAAGATCTTGGCTATGAAAAGGTGATAATTCGCCCTTCAAAGTACAATAGAAGAGCCATCAAATCTTATAAAAAGGCAGGTTTTGTTGAAGAAGAGTTAAATCCTACTGAATATTGCCAGGAAAAATACATTGAAGAATGTGTAGAGGGTGATTACGGTCCGGGGGAGGATGTCTTCATGGTTCTTGTTCTTAAATAGGGGTCATATAATTTTAAATTTTTTACTTGGTATAATATAAATCATCAATAATAATTTAAAGGCGTAATGAATTATTCAAAGCAGAATTTAGGCAGTATCAATTTTTTTTTAATTATATAAACATATTTAATGAAATATAGTTGGAATTATAAAAAAAAACAAAATAAATCACGGAGTTTATATTTTAAAATGATCTTTGAAAAGCTGGATATTAATAAAAATGACCTGAATAAAGTGTCTGAATTAATCTATGAAACAGAATTGGACGTATTCAAACCATTGCTGGGTGAGGATAAAAATAAAGCGCTGGAGAACATAGAGAAGCTTGTAAAGTCTGAAAATAACTTATTTGGCCATGAAAATATTCATGTAGTTAGTGATGAGAATGGAAATGTACTGGCTATTCTGCTTTCATTTTGCGGGAGAGAAACAAACTTATGGGCAGACTTTAAAGCTTTTTTTAAAATATTGAATTTTATTGAATTTTTGGAACTTATGGTAAAGGGAATTGCCATAAATGAATTACTTACCTCTGAAGTGGGCCCTGATGATTACTATTTAAGCAATATTGCCGTTGATCCTCTGTACAGGGGGCAGGGAATTGGGACTTACATCCTGGAGAATGCCTTTAAGCTTGCAGAAGATAAAGGATGCAGAAGGGTAATTCTGGATGTGACATTAGGGAATGAAGGGGCTTTGAAGTTGTACGAGAAGTTTGGGTTTAAGGTTTATGGGAAGAAGAATCCTAAATTGATCTTTAAAGGTCAAGGAACTTATAATATGGAACATTTTGTTTAAATCATTTTAAATTCCTTCTTTAGCAACGGCACGCCTTTGCTGATTCAATAGAATGTGAATATTAAATTTTTTGAAGTTTAAAATTTAATTTGATACATGAAACATGAATTAAAATTATTATTTAACAGGTAACTCAAGGATCCCGTCATCGTACTTATCATATATCTCTGATTTTAAGACCATAAATCCACATTTGACACATTTAATAAATTTTTTGGCTGTTTTAGTATCAATCATCGTTCCTTTATCTACAGCATGGATTAAATCGCTCATTTTATCACTTCCCTGGGAAACCTTCTTTGGTGATCGTCACCTGAGAGAATACTTATATTTGTAACTCCTTTGCAGGCTGCGTTTATACTGGGGGAATGATTTCTTTAATATCATCCTTTCATCTAAGTATTTACAATTATAACGAAAAGCCGTTTTTAAGTTCCCTTTTTATCTATTCGCTTCATTATAAGGGTCCTTCGTTGAGTGTTCTACACTTTTGTGGAGTGTTCTACATTGTGTATTCAAATGATTATCCCTTACTTTAAATCAAAAATTTCTTTAGGAAAAACAAAAAATGTTTATTTTCAATATTTACCTGCTACTAGCCCTTAAAATTAAGATCATTTGTTAAAAATTAATTTCATTAATAAATAACTAATTATATCTCTTTAATTTTTCCCTTAGATATACAGGCGGCCTTCTCCTTTAATAGTTCCATTATTATGGTCGAGTTGTCCTGATATTCAAGTGACCCACCACATTGGGGACATGCGAAGTTGTTTTCAGATGCGTTTTCAAATTTGTATCGGTGGCCATTGGCCTTGCAGGCGAAGAACATGTTTTCTTCTTCGTACTTAATGGATTTCTCAATTTCTTCTGAGAACTTTTCATATTTTTTGTTTATTATTTCGGATACCTTCTCTTGTTCAAAATTCCAGCTGTAAATGTACCTGTTGGTTTCTGGATCATTGCTTTTCTTGTAAGTAGCTATCCCTACATCGTATAGTTTATATAAAACTTTTCTTACGGTGTTTAACTTTATTTCGGTTTCTTCTGCAATTTCTAAGTCAATTGTTTTACCTTTCAATATACATTCAATGATAGAAACACTGCTTTCTTCATCATCGGTTACATCCATTAAAATTTCCTGAACTATTGGATCACTTAGCATATCGGCCTCTCCTCTATTATTCTACATTATTTTAATCTTAGATAATGGGACCGTTAAAGATTTATCCCATCCGAATTATCGTCAAACATCTAATTTTTGAAGTTTTTAGGGCAATTAAAGTAATGAATTCATTCAAATATAAAAATATATCTACGTATTCAATTTATTTTAAATACTGTATTAAATTTGAATTATAGGTTCATAACCCTGGAAATTAAGTATTAAAGAAATTTATTTTACTAAACAAATATTTATTTTACGATTTTTAGTTAATTTACGAAAATTTAGATATAAATAGATATGTAAAAATAATCAAACTTTATTTTGTACTTATATTATATGTTTACTTAGCAATATAATTATGGGTAATTATACTTATAAAAAAAATTAGATACTATTTTTAGTTTTTATTGCCTGCCTATTTTGGTTTCCTGTGCCAATCATGCTATGTAAGAAAATTTCTCCTGAAGATTTATAATTTTGACGCCGTAATTTTATTTACAATTTTAATGAAAATATCAACTTCTTCTTTATCTAAAATCTTTAAAATTTGTTTAATCGCATCTCTATGGACCTTCATATGCGTTTTCATTATATCTTTGCCTTTTGGTGTCAGTTCAAGGAAATAAAAGCGTTTATCGGTGTTTGACTGGACCTTAGTTATAATTCCCCGGTCTATCAGCTGGTTAATAGCTATGGAAACGGTTGATTTTTGGACATCCAGCATCTTTGCTATTTCAGAAACGCCTATAACCTGGTGTTTATTAATTAATTCAATATAATAGAGTTGTCTTAGGGTATATTCCTTTAAATCTCCACTAAGAAGCTGTGTTTGGAATGTTTGGGTCAATCCGCTTAATTTATCAATTGCTTCTACCAGTTCAAGCTCCTGATTCATGTGGTTCACCTTCACTAAATATATAGTTTTATCTAACTAACTATTATATAAAGTTTTTGAAATTTGCGAAAACCAACTTCAAACTTTATATGAAAACCAACTTCAACCCGGGACATGAAGACCCATAAATTCTGGAACTTAATAAGGCAAAAAACTGAGGGAAACAATTTATAAAGGAAAGTGAAGGGAAACAATTTATAAAATAAAGGAAAATTAAAAAAGGGAACATATTGTAGAATGGAACAATTAAAAAATTAAGTTAAATAATTTTAAACAGTTATTTGTTTTCCTACTTGTTTATCTGTTCACCTGTTTAGCCTCAAACTGGCCACATACTCATATCCCTTGGGAGGATTCTCTGCTGGTTTATTAAACACAATTTCAGCCTTCTTACCGAAATGTTCTGCTGCCAGCTTTAGATGGTAAATGGCGATACCCACATCTATAGGGATGTACTTTTTAACCAGCAATCCCCTTATGAAGCTTGGTTTAACAGAATAAGCGTGTATTATGCTTTCATCACCGGTGAAGAACCAGGGCTGGCCATTGCCTGCGGATGGGGCCATACGGGCCGCTTCCATTAAATCCTCTGCACCGGCAACGTCACTTATCTTTTGGAGATGTTTCCTCTTAAATTCAGAGACACTATCTCGGTGCAGTGGTTCTGCGGGCCTACCGAAGGGCATTAAAATTATGAATTCGAGGTCCGAACTTTTTAATACTTCTTTAGTCGGCTGGGGGATCCCCTGCCAGCAGCTTCCTATGTTGTTGGCTGATAAGAACAGGTCCATCTGCTGCACCATAAATCCCACATTGGTTAAATGGCCTTCTCTGGCTTCGGAAAATACGGCTATATAGTGTGGTGCCTTTCTCATCATCCTTCTTTTAACATCATCCGGGCCGATAATCTTCAATTCCGTTTTAATATCGCTGTACATGGGTTTTAAATTGTCCATATACTCTGAAATCTCTGCCAGGGTACTTTCATCCAGGGGAGTTAAATCATACCTTCTAACTGACTTTCGCCGGAATATTGTGGGGTAAAGATCTGTTTTTTCCATTTTTTCACCTTTTTTAAGTTAAAATTATATTTTTCTCTTTTTCTTAGTTCAAAAATTATATTTTTTCCTTTAAACCATTTGCAAAATTTTCTGCATTTTTAAGGTCTTCTTCATTAGGTCTTCCTTTATTTATGCCGCCAATAAGTTTAGTAAGGCCATAAGTATCGAATCCTTTGCAGTGAAACTCTCCCATGATTTCAAAACCTTTATCAGCTAATTTTTCCTTTAACCATTTGTTAAATTCAGGTTTTCCTGCGCCACTGGTTGAAAATACAAAGGCTTTTTTGTTTTCCACCTTATCCAAACCTTCAATAAACCTTCTCAACTTTTTATGGGGTTTATAAAAATATATTCCGGAGCCAAAGCCAATTAAGTCGTATTCTCTAATTATATCACTATTAGCATCCTTAAGATCCAATAATTCTGCTTCTAAAACATCTGCCATTACTTTAGCGATTTTTTTCGTGTTTCCATGGTGTACGGATTTGTAAATTATTGCTGTTTTCATTTTTTAATCACCTCATTCTCTTAAATGATAATTTAAAGTTTTTTAATTTGATAATACTTTCGAACTGTAATGATAAAAAATTAAGATTTACCGTGCTGCAGCTTTAAAAGTTCATTAACTTCCTTAACCATCTCTTCATTAACCCTTGCCACTAAATATTTGCCTTTTCTTTCGGTGAAGATTAATTCAGCGTTGGACAATTCTTTCAGGTGATGTGAAACAGTAGGGGCACCGATATTCAGTGATTTAGCAATATCGTTTATAAAACAGCCCTCATATGTTTTGTAACTTGTTTCATGCTTTTCAGCTATTTTAAGGTATAACTCTAACCTGTTCTGGTTTGAAAGGGCTTTAAACACCTTGACCATTTTTTTTGAATCCATTTTTGTATAGTCCTATTTATTTTATAATTTGATAACTATCGAAGTGATAATTAAGTTATATGATATTCTATATAAAAGATTTTGTGTTCGACGAGGATAATATTAAAATTAATTGTATATTACTATACCAATAAGAGCCAATATCATGAATCTCTACCTAAAACAAACCGGTCAAAACAACGATAAAACCATAATATTTCTCCACGGCGGTGGAATAGCCGGTTGGATGTGGGACAAACAACTAGAAGCATTCAAAGATTACCATTGCATTGTCCCTGACCTTCCAGAGCACGGAAAAAGCATAGAGATAAAACCCTTCACCATACAGGGCGCCGCAGAAATGATAGTTGATATTATCCGAAGTCAGGCGCACGGCGGAAAGGCGCATCTTGTGGGAATATCCCTGGGAGCCCAGATCATTGTCCAGATTTTAAGCACAGCTCCGGAAGTGGTGGATCACGCTTTAATCAGCGGAACCCTGGTGCACACCATTCCCCATACCGAAACATTTTTAAAGCTCCTTGATTATTTGATTAAGGCTTATGAACCGGTGAAAGACACTGATTTTTTTATAAAGGCCAACATGCGAATGTATAACATGCCAAAAAGCCTTTTTAATGAGTTCAAGGAATCCACACGTCTAATCAGACCAAATTCACTGAACAGGATCCTCAAAGAAAATATGCTGTTTAAACTGCCTGCTGGCCTGGAGAAGGCCGAGGCACCGGTGCTGGTAATGGCCGGGGAAAAAGACTACCAAATCATAAAGGAATCTGCCAGGGATCTAACCAACGTTCTCCCAAATTCAAAAGCTTACACGGCCTTGAAAGTGGGCCATTTATGGAATATAGAGTCACCAGAACTTTTTAACAGCGTCTTAAGGAGTTGGATTAATGATAAAACCCTGCCGGATGGTGTTGAACCATTAAGCTTTTAGCTTGGCGATTATAGAAAATAATTTAAGTGATTTATAGAATGATTTTAATAATAGAGGACTTATGAGTTAATAAAATGTCTTATAAATTAGTTAAATGACCTATAAGTTGATAAAATGACCTATATAGAGGAGATAAGACCTTTCTAATAATAGGATAAGAGTGAAATAGAATGAAAAATAATGAAATTGCCTCTGAAGCTTTATTCAAAATAATGGTTCTTTTTTTGAGGATTACTAAAAAGTTCCACGAGTTGGAGAAGGTGAGCATTGATATTGGAGAGGGAGAAAAGCTTTATCCTTCTGAACTTCATGTTATAGAGGCTGTTGGAAATGGTTACGGGAATAAAGTCACGGTATTGAGTGAAAAGTTTGGCATTACCAAAGGTGCAGTCTCACAGGTGGTAAATAAGCTTTATGAGAAAGGTTTCATCAATAAGGAACGGAATGAAAAATACGGAAAGGAAATAATTATATCCCTCACAGAAAAGGGATGGACAGCATTTGAACTTCAGGATGAATGGCATAAAAGGATGGAAACGGAGTTCATTGATTATTTAGAGACTTTTACACCAGAAAAGATAGATTCTTTTCTTCAGATCCTGGGCAAGATGGAAGATTTTATCGACACCTTTTTAAGGGAAATGGAATAATTATTTTAATTAACAGTTTAGCTACTAAACTGTTATACTTTTAAAGGAGAGATTCAGATGTCTATAAAATCATCGGTTAAAGAGCATTTTTCACCTGGCCAAATTTCAGAGCATTTTTCACATTTTTTCCCCCATACAAGGGTATTAAAGGCAACAGAATTGGTTTATAGGGATGAAGAACTGGATATCATGAGATTCGACCTGGAGGACCTGGATAAATGCGTGGAATTATTCAGAAAAGTGTTTAGAGCGGATCCCTGGTATGATGACTGGATATCCTTTGATCAGGCCAGAGATTATTTGAGTGAACTAATTGAAAATCCTGTTTTTGAAGGGTTTGTCGCTTGTGAGGACTCAGATATCATCGCGGTCTGTTTTGGGCATAAGAGGTCCTGGTGGATGGGAAAAGAATTCTTTGTTGACGAATTCTACGTGGAAAATGAGAGACAGGGAAATGGAATTGGAACCAAGCTATTGGATTATGTAGCAGAAAGCCTTGCTGGGGAAGTCTACACTCGTTTAACCTTGTTAACCAACAAAGAAATACCTGCTGAAAGTTTTTATCTTAAAAATGGGTTCTATAATAATCCAAAAAGGACTGTTATGGTTAAAGAGCTTATAATTATTATTTAACTTTTAACCTATTATTTAATTTTTTTTAACCCTTTAGACTATCAAAAATTTGTTGAGGAAGTTAAGACCTCTTTACTCAAGACAGTACAATAATATCCATTTTTTGTCACGTATGATATAAAACCACGGAGACCAGGGTCCGACTCATTTTCGGATGAATAATTATCCAATAACTCTTTAAATTCAGCTTCGTTGCGTTGGTGAAATAAGCAGAAGCAATAAAGGTTGTTGTGTTCCCGATTCAAGTTCTGAAGTCACATAAAAAACATTCAATTTTCCCATTCCATTTTTCTTTCCTCCTGGTGATAGACAGCCATTTTAATGGATATTGCATATACCATCGGTCTATCTTGCTTATAAAAAATTTGAAAATTACATTATAAAATAGCAGATTGATCTTCGCTTTTCATAAATTCATATAAAAAAAGAAAAATATTTCATCAAGAGTTACAAGAATGATATTACTGAACAAAAGTGAGGGAAAAAATAGTCATCCTGGCGGATAATGGATTAAAGGAGGATTTGATATGAAAATTGGAATTATAGTTTATTCCCAAACCGAAAATACGTTTTCTGTTGCCACGAAGCTTAAAGAAAAGCTGGTAGCTGATGGGCATGAGGCAGAAATCGATAGAGTAATACCTGCTGGTGAAGTTCATCCTGGATCGAAAAACATCACTTTCGAAACCCAACCCGACATCAGTGCATACGATGCACTGGTTTTTGGATCTCCAGTACACGCATTTTCCCTTGCTCCTGCAATGAAAGCCTATTTAGGGCAGATCCAATCACTTCAAGATAAAAAGATTGCATGTTACGTAACCAAGGGCTTACCATTTAACAGGACCGGCGGAAACCAGGCAATCTCCCAGATGAAAAAACTATGCGAATCTAAAGGAGGAACCGTCATTGGAACAGATATCGTGGTTTGGAGGGGGAAAACCGAAAAAAAGACTGCAAATTTGGTTGAAAAATTTAGCAAACTGTTTTGATTTTCATTTCCGTCATAAACTAATTGAATAAAGGAATTTTATTATGAGTACAGAAATCTATTATCTTTCAGGCACCGGGAATTCGTTGTACGTGGCCAAAGAATTACAAAAACGGATTCCAGAAACTAATCTAATACCAATGGTAAGCTTCTTAGACAAAGATGTGATAGAAACTAGGGCAAAAACAGTGGGTTTCGTTTTTCCCATCCACCTGGCAATGGCCCCCGCTCCGGTAAGAAAATTTCTTAAGAAATTAGACTTAAAATCAGCTGAATATATTTTTGCACTGGCAACACGAGCAGGCAGCCAGCATAGGGCATTTATTGATGTGGAAAAGATATTGAAGAGCAGTGATAAAGGTTTGGATTCATATTTTACTTTGAATATGGCCAGTAACGATCCGAAGTTTGAGGATTGGCATCCGGCCACAGCTGAAGAAATAGCAGATCTGGAATCTGAGGTTCAAAATAAACTGGATTCCATCCAAAAAATTGTTATAAATAAAGAAAAAAGCCGGGAAATAGACACTAACTTTACCGCTCCCATGCCGGCATTTTCACTGCTATCACCACTTCTTCCTATTCTTAATAAATTCTACAATATTGAGTTTTACGCCAATTCAAAGTGTACACGCTGTGGAACGTGTGAACTGGTTTGTTTATCCAGAAAGATA
>JADGNH010000044.1 GCA_017883605.1 Methanobacteriaceae archaeon | reverse complement strand
TTTAATTTATGTAGTATATTCTCTCGGGACTTGAACTGATTGCACCGGTGCTGTAGGGATAAAACGAGGGAAGAATGGTGTTAATGTTATAATAGACCTGGAAAGCCTGTTGTTTTTTTGAAATATATTTAGTAACGTCTATGTCGGTGTAGTTGTTCGTGATAGCCATTGGTTCTGGGGTGCTGGAACGGTACCAGTAAATGGGAAATTCTCTGTATTTAAGTTGGGGATACTTCTCTTTCATCCTAATCATGGCCTGATAGCAGGCCAGATGGTCACCGTTAATGTCACCAGTCACGGTATAGAATGTGGTATATCCTCCTTTCAGATAAAGGTCTTCCATAGCTGTAAACACAATATCTGAGTTTAGAGAACCATCATCATATCCTTCTATATTGTACTGGCAGCCATAGATTGCCATCACTCTTTTAAAGGAATCTTCTCTTATTAATTTCTTTCTGTAGGCTTCAGATGAGTTGGCAGAAATGTTGACGCCATAGTAATTTTCTACGGTACGCAGCTGGGAACCTACTGCGTTGCCTGAGGTCATAAGCTCACAGTGGACTGTGTTCCCGTTATCCATTATCATCTGGATTGTTCCACCCACTCCTATGGTTTCATCATCAGGATGGGGCAGGATAACTGCCACCTTTCCATTATCAGGGGTGGCGTTAACCGTCACATTAGGGACGTTCTCATTGGAATTTGGATTGGAAACCTGAGTACTTGAAAATATGGCAAAAAATAAAAAGAGTAGAACTATTAAAAGGAATGAAAACATTCTTTTCTTCATTTTTTCAACCTACAATAAATATAAATTAAATATTCATGTTATAAATTAAATAATTAATGTGGACATTTTTATTTTGATATCGAGATGATTTACATTAATATTATATTATAGTGATATGTTCCCATATGATATATTAATATTTAGATATTTCTATTTGATATAAGCATTCTATTGAAACATCCAGATGCTATTACTTTAAATTAATATCCCTAGGAATAATTTTCCCTTTTAGTTGATGGGCTCTACCGAGCTAAGCTGGCAGTGCACATATCTCTCTGCAGTGGTATAACCTGGCGGCCAGCAGGTGCCAAGGACCAGTTCATTTGTTCCTTGAGGGAATTTGATGGTATTAACCGCATAATCATATCTTATATCATCATTGGACACTACAACGTAGGTATATTTCTTTTGGGTAAGATAATCCCTTACAATCACAGTATCTCCTGGTTTAATCAGTTCTACATGGTTCAATGGGGCTGAATAAGTAGTGTGATGTCCTAATAGGCCTATAGAACCGTTTGATCCTGGATAAAAACTTTCAGAATAATGGTAAACTCCATTATATGCGTTCACCGTGTCGTAACGGATATTCCACTTCACCCCCAGAGTTGGTATGGCAACCGATCCAAATACAGCGGCATTATCAAGTTTGGCAGGGGCAATCTTTAAACTCTTTTTAATTATATCAGAATCAGAGCTGGTTTGGGAGTTCAAACTAAAGAAAGATTTGATGGAATTCACGGTATTTGATAGAAAGGAGCTGTTGGTGGATTGGTATCCTTCAGGATATTTCAATATGACGCTGTAAAGTGCGCCGTTGGTTTGAACCCATATTTCTTTTTGTTCCAGGGGAGTACTGTTCCCCTGAATTTTGTAAAGGTTTTCGTAGGCGGTGGTTCCGTTAAGGTTTATGGTCTGCTGGGATGTTGGCTTAAAGTCATTTTTAACCCCGTTAGCTAAATTTAAAACGAGATTTTGAGGCGGGGTATATCCGGGAGGCATAACCTGACGGCTGATACTAACATTTAGACCAGATTCAGGGTCTTGAAATGCAGCTATCTGGTTTTCTTTTTTGGGCTGCTGCTGCCAACTGGCAGGGTAGTCAAAAGAGATCTCACCATTTTGATAGTGTTTAATCTCCGTATTTGTATCTGTATTTGTACTACCAGAAACCCAGGCAATGGTTAATAATAGCACACAGAAAATTATAATTGGATAAAAGTACTTATTCAAACTCTGATTCTCCTTTATCTATATATTTTTAATTAATTTATAAAGTAGCTGTAGATTTAATATATTTTATATAAATTAGTTGTTAGGTTATATATACTTAACAGTACAAAAAGTTGTTAGGTTAAGTACAAAAAGTTGTTAGGTTAAGTACAAAAAGTTGTTAGGTTATATATAACAGTACAAAAGTTGTTAGGTTATTATTATAGGTTATATTATATTCAACACTACAAAATTTGCTGAAGTATTTGGTTAAACTTAACCATGTTTTCAAATCCCAAATTTGTTCAATAAGTGCTTTTTCAATCAAACAGGATTTTATTTATTAAAAGATACAAAAGGCTAATGTAAAATTATAAATATATTATTTTTTTATAAGATGTATTTATTATATTATAACTTAAAAAAGTGCCTCTGAATTTATTTAACAAATTTAAGTATTAATAACATTTAAAGGAGCGCTGTTATCACTTGTCTCTTAAACCTATGGTATGTATTCCTATAATGGAAAAAGATCCGGCATCCCTTTTAAAATCTTCAAAAAGGGCCATAAAATTTGGGGCTGATATTTTGGAGATCAGGATAGATGTTTTAGAGAATCCAAATACTGAAAAACTAAAGAGCTTGTTACAGGAGATGGGCCATAAGTTAATTGCTACCAACAGAATGCAGGCAGAGGGAGGTTTTTTTGAGGGTTCAGAAAGTGAAAGGACAGAAATCCTGCTGGACGTTGCGGAATATTCAGATTTCATTGACATAGAACTACGGACAAAGGATAAATATAGATCAGAGGTTATCGAAGCTTCAAAATCATCAATAGTATCCTTCCATGATTTTGAGAAGACGCCCGATTTAGAGGAATTGCTGGGCATAGTTTTCAGGGAGAGGGGGCTGGGAGATATTGCAAAATTTGCGGTGATGCCCCAAAATATTCAGGACACCCTAACAGTCCTGGAGGTTCTATCCCAGGTTAAGGACACCATCGGGATTTCTATGGGGGAAATAGGGAGATATACCCGGGTAGTGGCACCGCTTTTTGGATCACCCCTCACTTTCGCTTCATTAGATGTTGAATCAGCACCAGGACAGCTTGACATTCAGACTACAAAGAAATTTTTAGACGAACTAGGAAATTGGAGATCATAAAATTGAGGTCACGAATATTTCTTGTTATAGGGGCTATAATAATACTTGTTGCCGTAGCTTCGGCGGTTTTCTACGTATCAGAACAATCACATGAGGTAAGTATAACCATAAAAACCAATGGAACCGATTCAACAGTTCAGACATCATCTCTTATCTTCATCCCTGTTCCCAATGAAATGCTGGCAGAAATGCGAGATAAAGTTGAAATAGATGTAAAGAGTGATACCAGCACGGTTAATAGTGTTAAAGCGGATATGCAAGCTATTGCTGTAGAATACAACTATACAGCAGAGGAAGTTAAAATAGATTCCCAGTTCGGAGTCGATCAACTACCTATGCCGGCCACGGTGAGCGGAACATCCATGGTCCCTACTCTTAAGGATGGTCAGAGCATCATGGTCCTTAAAACTACCGATTTTAAGGTGGGAGACATAGTGGTGGCCCGTCATCCTACCTATAACCTCATAGTAAAGAGAGTGGCAGAAATTAATGACGGCCAGGTCTACTTAAAAAGTGATAACAGAGAGGTTATAGTGACTGGGAATACAATTTTAAAGGGTTTAGACACCTGGCTTCCTAAAGAAAATGTTATCGGGGTGGTGAAAGTATATTGAAGACTTTATGAAGTTATAATTATTTTGAAAGAGGTTATGGAGTCTAAGTTGTAGTTGAATTAAAGAACATAAAGTTGTAATTGAATTGAGGTAAGTTGAGTGAATTAAAGAAAGTAGGGAAGTAAATGTATTTATGTCCCTAAACGCTTTTTAGGTCTATAACTGGTTTATATTAATTTTTCTATATTTTGTTTTTTAAACTTTCTTTAAACTTATTTTATATTTTTTAAATTTCTCCAATTATTTCAAAAATTAAGATCCATAAATAGAAAGAATAACAGGAGGTTTTTGGTGAAAAGCAGTTTTAAGAATTGATTCAATTTTAAAAAGAAGGTAAGAGGATCAATTATTTGATTAGCCGAGTTCAGCCAATCTTTTGACCCTTTTCACCATATTAGGGTGGGTGGAAATTAGTTCCATCAGTTTGCTGCCCGTACCAATCCTGGCTGGAGTGTATCTAAGTTCGCCCAGCTCAGATTCGCTGATGGCTCCGTCCAGGTTTAAATCTATCTGTTTTAAGTTTTCAATCTCGTTAGGGGCGTCTGAAATGTCGTTTACAAAAAAGGCTTTAAAACCCTCCACTTTTTTTATTTCTTCCTTTTTAATGTGGGCTGATCCATATACCAGTTTATAAAGGGCGCTTGCTAGTTCATGGGGTGGGTTGCCCAGTTCAATACTTCCCTGGTCGGCGTAGTATTCCCTGACCCGGGATATAAAGAGAACTAATAACTCTCCTAAGATATAGGCCGCTATTGCCACTATGCCAATAATTCCTGCATCATCATCACCACTAAAGAGGGTGCTGAAGGCGATATAATAAAAGATGAGGGGAATCACGCTTACCAAGGTCATAACCGCCATGTCGTTGTGACGTATGTGGGATAATTCATGCCCTAAAACTGCCTTTAATTCACCATCATTCAATATATTGAGAAGTCCCCGGGTTACACAAACTCTTCCATCTCCTTTGGTTTTTCCAAAGGCAAAGGCGTTGGGGACGCTGGTTTCAGAGATACCTACCCTTGGTTTGGGTATTCCTGCTTTTAAAGCCAGGTCTTCCACCATGGCATGGAGTCTGGGAGCTTCTTCAGGGGACACGTACCTCACGTGCATGGCCCACTCCACTATCCGGGGGCCTATCAAGAACTGGCCCAATACCATCACAGCAGCGAGCACGGCAAACAATAAAGGCGTTCCGAATTTGAAAAAATATGCTATTATGGTTATTAGGATATAGAGTAGCCCAAATAAAAGCGCTATGGCTAAGAAAAGCCTCATATTTAATCCAAATTTACTAATTGATTCCATTCTTACCACCTAGGTTTTTTCTCTCCATTCTATATCACTGGTTATATACTATTTATAAAAGTTTCTATATTATAAAGCTATCAATTTTTATTAATTTTTTTATTAGGTTAAAAAAATATCAGGTGGTTAAGGGATTTAAGGCTTATTTACAATTAATAGAACTAATATTTAATTAATAAGGTTTAATTTATAAAAATAATGTTCTATAATCTTTTACAATCTGTCTCTGTTCCAGTATTTATGTATAATATAAACTAAAAATGCTACAGCTCCAATAACAACAATGATGTCCAGTATGTGGAAGTAACCCTTGATGGTTTCCCATTGTGGCCCTAACTGCACTCCAATGTAGCCCAATGCAAAGCACCAGGGCAGAGATCCCAGGAAAGTGTATATAACAAACTTTTTAAGGTCCATATGCGCTATGCCTGCCGGTAGGGAGATGAACGTACGTATCACTGGGAGAACTCGGCTTATGAGAACCGCTTCATGACCGTACTTTGCAAACCATTCATCAGCCAGTTCAAGTTTGCTGTGGGTTATGAGGACATATTTACCGTATTTTTCCAGCAAAGGCCGGCCCCCTTTGAGGCCCACGAAGTAAGCGATGAGGGATCCGAAAAGGTTGCCCAGGGCTCCCACTAAAGTTATACCCCACAGAGTCATCTGACCCTCATAGACCACAAATCCGGCAAAAGGCATTATAATTTCACTGGGAAGGGGGATGCAGGCACTTTCAAGTGTCATACCTATGAATACGCCCCAGTATCCCAGAGTTTCAATGAGATAGATTGCCAGACTGCTTACGTATTCAACTATTCCTATCATAACGTTAAATGATTTTACTTAAATAAAAGCTTTATCCTCAGAAGTTATTCTATTAATATATGGCAAATCCTATTTGTAAATTCAATTATTATTTCAATTTGAATTTTATTTTAAGTTAATTTTTATTCTAATCCATTTTTTAAAGTCAATTTTTATATTCTAACCTATTCTATTTTTAAAGTTAAAACAATTTACTGGATACTTATTTTTCACTCGAACTTCACAAAATCCCGGGGATTAAAGCCGTGCCTTAAAATCAAGCTGTGATCCTCAGTGTCCAGGTCCTTTTCCTTACTGGGCGGTATGGGGCTGCCCTTTTTTGCCAGAATCTTTCCTTTTTTTTTGTTTGCAGCCAGAAACTTCCCAGCATTACCGTTAACTATAATGGTGCCAGAAATCATATCTATAGCGGTGAAATCATCTGTATCTCCATTTATAATAACAGTCCCCCCGTTAAGAAGGGCACCGGTATTTTTACCAGCATTTCCATTTATTTGCACCGTTCCGTTCCTCATCAGTATCCCGGTACTTAGGTCAACATTCCCATCTAAAACGATCTCAGCGCCACGGTTTAATCTGGCGCCTACGGTGTCCTTGACCATTCCATCGTTTATAAACAGTTTGTTACCCTCCAGACGGCAGCCCTCTATTTTATAACCCTTTAAATTGTTCATGGTGATGTCTGTTATTGAAATGAATTTTTTATAACCTTTAACATTAGATTTGATCCTGACCACGTTTCCCACTGGTTCCTTTACATCTCCCTTAACGTAGATACTACCCCTGATCATGCTTATTCCCATCCTGGTGTCCACATCACCTTCCACGTAGACATCCCCCACCGGGACATCGCCGCCGCTTCCCCCAAAGTATTGGAGGTCAACCCCCATACTTGAACAGAGCCTGTGCCCGGCATCCCCATTTATACGCACATCACCATTGTTTTTAAGGTGTTCAATCAGATCTCCAAAGGTGTAATTTGTACCAGGAATTTTCCAGGTGGGATCAAGTTTATTTCCCTGGTGCTGCCAGTGGAAGTTGTAGGTGAAGTCGCAGACACAGTCAACGGGTTCCGCGAGTTCTATCTCCAGGACCTCTTTATCAGATTTTTTATCAGATTTTTTGCCAAAAATGTTGAGCATCTAAATCTCCCTTACTATTAAGTTCTGATTTCACTAAAAAAAGTTTGTTATTTTGGTGGTGGATATTAAATAGGTAATAATGATAAATTTTAGTTATCAAAGATAAGCACGTGATAAAGTAATGGGAGAGTAATTGATTTGGATGATGGGAGAGTAACTGATTTGGATGATGGGAGAGGAAGCTGAATTTTTACAGAAAATAGGTGTTAACACCAGATTTGTGAGCATCCTGGATGAGAATGTTTTTATAAACAACTTAAAGTTCTCCCGGTTCTCCAGAAAAAGGGAGGAAATATTCTTGAGGAGATTCCCAGGTTGGAGAGTAGTTAGATCCAAGGTTTTCCAGAAGATCTGTACACGGGCTTCCCGGGTTTTAAGTAATGCCATAACTCCCGGAGATAAAATTTTTATTCTTAAAGATGGTAGCTGTTTTAATCTGGTGCTTTATGTGATTTTAGAGCCTTATAAAAGGAAATATGGGATTGAAATTATCTGGGATTATGAAATAACCAGTTTTAGGAGTAATGTAGATTCGATTGCAGTACCCATCACTCTGGATCGTGAAGTGGAAAATATTATCCAGCTACTCTTAGATGGTGATAAAATAGAACTTTTAAGTTCAAATGAAGAATTTAACAATACTAAACTCATATATCCTCTTTTAAACGTTCCAAGATCATGGATTGAGTCATGGATTGAAAAACAGTGCTTGGAATGCAGTTATCCAGTAAACAGGGATGTTTCAGATGGGGATTTTTCAAAGGATTTACTGGAGTTTTTAGAGGGATTTATCCCTGATGTTCGTGAAAATGTATATAAATCAGCTTTATACGTATCAAAGATTAAAAAAAATGTATAAATATAAAATTAAAAATGATGTACAAATATAAATGATTCTTGAGCATTCCACTCATTTCTTGAGCATTTTCCTACTCATTTAAAATCTCGTTCATTTCAGCGAGCATTATCAGAAGTTTATATCCCTTTTCAGTTATCATGTAATCTCCCCTTTCATGGCGCTGAATAATCATATCACTTTCCAGAAGTTTTTGCAGGTGAAAGAGCAAATTACCACCCCGGAGGTTGGTTATTTCTGAGAGGGCGGAAAATGTTTTGGTCTCTGCAGTCATTGATTTTAGAATTTGGAGGCGCTGACTGTTGGATAGGGGATCCAGAACATCTTTGACCATAAATTCCTCACAGATCAGTGATATGTCCCTTTTTTTCTCTTTACTGGTGCTGTAAAGTCTGAGGGAGCGCATCATGGTCACTTGCTTGTTAAAGAGGGTCGAAACTTCACTGAAACATTCATCACACTTTTCAAATGGTGCGGTTTTCCTTAGTTCACCTAAACGAACTTTGTTTTCTATTATGGTCTTTTCAGGCACAGCGCTCTGTTTTATAAGACCTGCATTTTCCTCTAAGAGATTGGTGAAATTTGATTTACAAGTATCTTGCATATGACATTCTTCCACCATGCCTGCTTCAAGACCGTCCTCTATGTCCTGTTTGATGTAATCTGTGACTGCATTTAAAAAATCTTTTTTTAAATTATCAACCATTAACTCTACTTGTTGTTGGTTAGACTTTTCAATAAGTCTTCTAACATCTTTGTGCATAGTGTCCAACATTTTTTTTATTTCAAAAAAGTCTTCACTGCGGATTTCAAGTTCATCTTCCATGTACTTTGTTATGGTTATATCCCCAAAATAAAGGTTTCTATTACAACCTCAAAAGTCATTTTTCTAATAAGATTATAAACAGATTTGATGGAAAAGTCATTTTTCTAATAAGATTATAAACAGATTTGATGGACCATTAATTGCTGTTTAGGTAAAATCATATTGTTTTAAGTGGTAAGAAAGATGTAATTTGACTCCAAACATTTTTTTTAAACTTTATTTAACTTTTTTTTTATTGTACATTTTAATGACATTTAAGTACATATTTATATCAGAAGGGATATAATAAAATTTGAAACATATAAACGAGGTGAAAAAATGCAGATAAAATTCGATTTACAACACTTCTGTTGCGGTCCAAAGGGCTGTGAAATTGAAATAGAATACGGCGAAATGATAGATGCAGAATAATGGTTAAAAAGAGTTTATGAACTCTTTTTTTACATTTTATTATTTTACCATTCCCTATATAATTTTTTATTTTTTTTTATATTTAATCTAAATTTTTTAATCCAATTTTAGAAATAAGGGGTTTTTCCAGATATGTTCTGTGGAGGATGATGGGTAATACTTCATTTAAAGTTAAACAGGGAAGCCTGTCTCTCTTTGCTACCCCCTTTTGGAGTGTTATCAGAATCTTCAGAATTGGATTTATTAAGTCCTGAATTCGTAGTTTTTTGTTCTTTCCCGGTAGCCTTTTTCTCTTTCTTACTCTCCTTTTTATTTTCTTTATTCTCTTTTCCTTTACCTTTCTCTTTACTCACTTTCCTGCTTTTAGGTTTTGAATTAGTTTTTTTAGTTTCAGCTTTGGCAGTTGATGATTTAACTACTTCTTTCTTCTCATCGGTCTTCTTTTTCCCGCTCTTTTTAGGTTCTTTTATCTTCCTTGATCTGAAAAGCTTCACTTCATCATTGGCCAGCCTGAAATAGCTGGCCAGCTCCCAGGCCAGTTCATCATTCTGGAACATGATTTCCAGGAGGGGAAACTGTTCTTTGGCCACCTTTTTTGAGGTGTGGGTTTTTTCAGCAATTTTACCAGCAACTCTGTCCCTTAAATCCCTTTTAGCACGGCTTTTGGAGAGTAAGGTGTAGACCGACGAGTTGGCGTAGCGGGCGAACTTTCTGTAAGTCTCATCCTTGGCCAGAGCCACACCAATACTCATAAAATTATAGGAATACTTCCAGTAGGTATAAGCACGGGTCTGGAAGGCCCTCCCCAGGTAGGTGTCTGCCAGAGATACCATTTCATACGCATCTACAATTTCATCCTTTTTCTCATATTCACGGGGTATATTTTCGGTGATTAACTCTAAAATAAAGGCAGGATCCTCTTTTAATCTCATGGCATCCCTGATTCTCTGGGGGTTTTTGCTTTTAAGGACGGTTCTTACAGAGTCAAATATGCTGTTGACGTTATCTTTCTCCGAAATCATCTCCAGGTCTTCCGAGGTGATTGATTTATTTCCACGGCCTATGATCTCCAGGTCATTAATAGCTGACCTCAGATCACCCCGGGATCTCTTGGCCAGGGTTCTTAGAACGTGTTCTTCAAATTCGACTCCTTCTTTTATGCATATTCTCTTTAAGAGGGCTATTATGGAGTTAGTGTGGACTTTTTTTATGCTTATGACGTTACACTTAGTTTTGAGGCTCCGTATCCTTTTACTGTAAGGATCGTTGGCCATCATGATAAGGGGGTGGTGGCCCTCTTTTATTATTTTACTTATGGCCCTTATCCCGCCCCGGTCATCTGTTCCGTGTATCCCGTCCACTTCATCCAGTATTATGAGTTTTAAGCCCTGATTGAAGAGGGATCTAGAGGCTGAGGCTTCACCCACCGTTCTTAATATTATGTCGTAGGACCTTTTGTCACTGGCGTTGAGCTCTATAAAATCAGCAAATTCCCCGGCGGCTAAGTGGGCCAGGGTGGTTTTACCCGTGCCTGCCGGGCCAACTAATAGTAAAGGTTTTGGGGAGTTTCCGGTAAGCCATTCTTCAATCCACTCTATGATCTCTTCCTTACCCTTTTTGTTTCCCAGCACTTCCTCAAAATTCTGGGGATTGTATTTTTCTGTCCACAACATCTAATCTGCCTTTGTTTTCATTGATTTTTTATCCATTTTTTTATGAAAAATCTGCCTTTTTACAATAGAATTTATTCTTCCTGTGTTTTCAGTAAAAATTTGGTAAGAAGGGCTTCAAGTTGTATTCTGGGATTTGAACCTTCTCTTATTCTGTAATCATATTCTCCGATACTTTGGATTAGGTCTATGTACACACTCCCCTTTAGGAGACCTTCTATAGACATTCTGGAGACTTCTTGGTAGATCTGGGTTACCATATCCTCTCCGCTGGTTCCCTGCACTACCATAATCTCTCGCAGAAGATCCCTGGCACCTAAAAAATCTCCGTCCAGAGCCATATTCACCATCTTCCGCACGTCCTGTGGTTTGGCCTTAGAAACGACTTCATGGACGCTCTCATCAGTTATTTCCTCTCCCATGGAAGAAGATGCCTGTAGTATATTCACAGCCCTTCTCATATCGCCTTCTGCAAAGTAAACAATGCTTTCCAGGGCTCCGGCGGTGTATTTAACGTTCTCAACTTTAGCTATTTTCTCCAGTCTCTTTATGATATGGTGTCCCTTAACTGGAGCGAATCTGAAAATGGCACATCTGGATTGGATGGGATCGATTATTTTAGAAGAATAATTGCAGGACAGGATGAATGATGAAGTTTTGGTGTACATTTCCATCTCTCTTCTTAGGGCGTGCTGTGCGTCTTTGGTCATGTTGTCCACCTCATCAAGGAATATTATCCGGAAAGGAGCGCCCACGGCTTTGAGCCGGCAGAAACTTTTGATATCCTTTCTTACGGTGTCTATTCCTCTGGCGTCTGATGCGTTGAGTTCCAGGAAGTTTTGCCGCCAGTATTCACCTAAGACTTCTTTTCCCAGTGCAAGGGCAGTGGTAGTTTTTCCTACTCCTGCAGGGCCTGTAAACATGAGATTTGGCATACTACCCTCTTTAACGTATCTTTCAAGTCTTTGAATAATATGATCCTGGCCCACTACTTCATCCAGGGTCTGTGGTCTGTACTTTTCAACCCAGGGTTCGTTCATTTTTTATCACCGAGTTTTTATTTGTGCTGCTGATTATTTATTCTATGTTGAATTTAGTTTTACTTATTGTTTTTGAGAAAAATTGTTTTGAGAAAATTTAGTTTAATTATTATAAGATAATTTAAGAATAGTTTAATTCTTATAAGATAATTTAAGAATAGTTTAATTATTATGAAATAATTAAGAATAGTCTAATTCAAAACTTTGATATATTTTTATTTTCATATTAACTAGTTGGAGTGGTTAAAAAATATGATAACTCATGGTGCTGAATTCAAAACTGCAGAGTTCATTGCATTGATATTGGTTACACCAACCCTTATTTATATGATATCAGTGTGTAGGGTTGATAGCAGATGGATAAAGGTAACTGTTGCGGTGTTTTTCCTGTTTCTATCCACCATATTCGCATTTTTGAGGGAATTCTATCTTTTCGATACATTCAGAATATTGGAATGGATTTTCATATTACTGACTGCAGCTACCTTTGCATTTGCTGTTTATTCTTCTAATAAAAGTATCAAAAAAATGAAAGGGGAACAATGATAATCACTATTATTATAATTCTTAAAATACTGGCTACTTTAATGTTTTTAGTGGCTTTAGTCTATTCTTTCGCGAATTACAGTGCCACTAAATATGCTTCCGGTATTTGGCTGTTTTTTACTCTGGCCATGGCCACTCTATTGGTGCTGACGTTTATAAGGACCTTCAAAGAGTTTTATTGGGTTGATGAGCTTGAAATAGTCAAAACGTATCTCATACCCGTTGCAATAACCTTTTTACTAGTCGCTGCCATGGAACTAAAAAGGAGTATTTTAAAACCACTCTGATTATTCAAATAGATATAAAAAATTCAGTTATTCAAATAGCTCTAAAAGTTCAGGATGCATCTTATCCCGGATTCCCAGCTCACTAATTGCTAATCCGTAAGAATCATTTATAATCTTAAATTCGGGTCTTACCATACCTTTAAATGCGCTGTAACCCATTATTTTTCCATAATTTTCGATTATAACTTCTATGATTTTGCTGAAATTTTCTATAAGGCTAGTTTCTCGTTCTGTGAGGGGTATCTTTTCAGCATTTTCCCTTATTTTATCAAAATCAATGGTGGAGTTGTTTTTAACATCCACTCCGTCCAGGAGTTTCTTGCACTGCTCCACAGGCAAAAATTTCCGGTTAAGACCTCTGGTCGGGGTCACACCCATGATTTTACTGGCGCCAATGGACATAGCCATGAATACAGATTCATAAATCTTTAAAATAAGTTCAGACCTCTCAGCTGCATTTTCAGGTACTTTTTCCACCTTCACTATTTCTGGGAAGGCTATTGGTGGTCTTATAATGGGGATGGTTGGGATTAATTCCTCTTCTTCAACTAGTTCTTCTTCAGCTAATTTTTCTTCAGCTAATTCTTCTTCAGCTAGTTCTTCTTCAGCTAGTTCTTCTTCAGCTAGTTCTTCTTCAGCTAGTTCTTCTTCA
>JADGNH010000043.1 GCA_017883605.1 Methanobacteriaceae archaeon | reverse complement strand
AGTATCACTTCCAGCTCTTATACCCGGTTTTATGGGGGCCATTATCCCACATATTCCATTTTTTGCTAATTTGTCCATATTCGGCGTTTTTGCAGCTTCAAGAGGTGTTCTGTTTTTTAGATCCGCCAGAGGGCGGTCTGCCATCCCATCTATTATCATTATGATTCCTTTCACACTATCACCTGAACCATGAATATTCCTATAAAAGCTCCGGTTACGGTAGCTATAAGATTTACATGCTCATTTGTGAGGTAGCTTTTTGATTCAAGTACCGCTCCCAGAATGCTGTCCATAAAACATCCCACTGTACCTGATACAACTGCTATTTCCATAGTTTTAATTAGATCCGGATTTATGCCCAGTATGTAGGCTGAAACACCTATTATGCCGGCACCAATGATGCCTGCTACTGTTCCCAGGAGTGATATTCCTCCATCTGTTCCGGGGGGGACTTTTTTCAGGTTGGTTATGAGTCGGGGTGTTTCCACCACTCCCACCTCGCTGGCCATGGTGTCTGCAGTGGCAGTGGCTATGGATCCGATGAATCCGCCATAGTTTCCGAAGGCGGCCATTACAAAGGGCACTATTCCATTGGATATAACATTTTTTAGGGTTCTGGTACCCTCGTATACCCCAATTTCTTTTTTGTATTGATGTCTGTACCTGGTAAATATTAGTCCCAGAATCAGGAATACAAATATTAAAAGAAGCCAGTTTACACCGGCTGCAAAAATAATTATCACGCCCATGGCGATCATGAAAATAGATCCCAGAAGGTCAAGGGCTTTCCTGGCGTAGATTAAAATCCCTATGATCACTAAAAGGACCACATATTCCAGGTTGTACATCTCTTTTTACCAGATCATGCTTTTTCTTCAATTACACTGGTCTTAATAGTTTCCACCCTCTTTAGGGGGTAGATCTTCTTGGCTTCATGGTAGATGTGTGATGCCAGTTTTCCGGTGATTATATCTTCCACCAGGTCCTTGAAGTTTCTCTGAGCAGCTGCTTCTGCCACCAGTTTTTCCATAGTTTCCCTGATGAATTTCTGCTGGGAAGACTTGGCCCTTTTAATGGTTATACCCAGGACATGGATCTTGATTTTTTTACCGTCCTTGGTTTTAACATGGGATATAGCGTCTATCCGGCTAGTTCCCCTCCTGATCATACTTCTAACGTAATCGGTGGTTACCTGATGCCCTACAAAGTTGGTGTTTGCAGTTTCACCGGTAACATCCTTTATCTGGAAGTAGAGTTTTATGTACTGTTTACTGAAATCTCCTGAAAGCTCCCTCAGGGATGATTCTACCCTTCTTTTTAAAAGGAGGTTAGGCTCCCGGGCGGGGGTTGTTCCAATTTCTGCATCCCCAAATTCGGTGGGGGTCATTATATTATACCATTGCTTCTCTTTCCACGTATCTCTTACTCTTCTACGTCTTGCTTTAGCCATACTATCACCTTTACTTGTAACGATTTATAAAAGAACTCACGGGTTTAGGATAAATACTAAAAATCATAAACAAGTTCTTTAAAAATTTATAATCAATTAATATACTCCATTCATGCTTTATAAATATTTGTTATGAGATCTCAGATTAATTTAGAGATCAGACCAGAGGAAATCCGGCATGGGATCTAAATCCTTAGAGATCTAGATTTATAGGAAATCCAGTAGAATCTAATAGGATAATCTAGTAGATCATCTAACTATTATAAAAACAGAAATTTGGATTAAAGTTTAATTAGACCGCCAGGTTTATGATAGTTGGATTTCATGGTATATTAGTGTTTAGGTTTAAATTAAAATATAGGGCTTTCCATGAATTTATAATGATCAACGTATCTTCCTAAAACTTCCTCTATACTTCCTTCATCCTCAACCAGCTTAACACCTGCATTTTTAATGCCAAATTTACCCTTCAAACCGGCCTGCACACATATGATGACATCACAATCTTCTATTGTTTTTAAGGATTTTTCCCATTGATGTTTTTCACCTTTAATCTTTGGAGATTCTCTTTTTTCTATAAAATTCATATTTTCTTTATCAAATTCATAAATCATGAATTCTTGTGCCTTTCCAAAATGATCCACATCTTTACCATCGGAGGTTGCTACAGCTATTTTCATATAATCACCCTAATCAAATGTATCATAACCTGATTAATGTGTTATGTATTTAATGTAATTTACATTGATTAATGTATCATGTCTTGATTGATGTTATAACGTGATTTTAGTATATCCTGATAACTGAAATAATTTTTCTTATTTTACCCCAACAAAAACCGGCCTCTCTCCCGTTTCAATTCTCCATTTCTCATCTTTAAAATCTGAATATATAAACGTATTAAAGCCGGTATTTCTCATTAATTCCAAAACTTCTTCCATTCCAAATACGCCTAATTTATGTTCATCAATATCAAAATCCAGCTTTCCATTCTCCTTTACCAAAAATACAAAACTTGAATTGAATATCCCCTCTTCTAAATGTGATTGACAGATTCTGGCCAGTTTCAGGTCTTTATCAACCACGGTGTCCACACTGACCAATCCTTCAATCCAATTTTCTTTATTAAGGCCTAAATCGAATATTAGGACTCCGCCTTCTTTCAAATGGTTGTAAAAATTTTTTTAAGTGGGTTCTAATTTTCATGGGTAGTAATGATAAGATCCGAGGAACTTATGCATTGAGGATATCATATTACCGGTTATCAAATTCATTATTGGTGATATAGAAGACTTTGAACGTACAGAAGATAAGGAATACATTGACGAAGCTAAAAAATCCCTAAACAGACTAATCGAAAGTCAAAATCTTAACGATTTCATAAAGATGTTAAAATACATTGTAAAAACATCAGACACCTTAGAGACCTAACAAACAACGACAAAAAATTTAATCAATCATTTTAAAAATTTCATAGAAATAAATGAGATGGAAAAAGAATAACATGTGATTTATATATTAGTTTAACATATGAAGAATGTGTATTTATTTTTGTATATCCATAATTTAGAAGATTAAACTAATGAAGATATAAACTGATATTCCAGATGAGAATCTTATTAATTGGAGATAATCCCGTTGATGCACAACTGATTGAAATAAACATTCAAGGACACGAAAATTCCCACAATCTGATGGTCGCACCAATATTCATTGTAAATTAGTTTTCCGTATACTAAATCCAATCCTTTTAAATATTAAGGATGGTAATTAAATGTTCAAAGGTGAAAAATAATATGAGATGGTCATTGGTTGCACTCGTCATTGTGGCGGTAATAATAGGTTATTCTGTTGTCACGGTATTAAATGGCCCTATAGACCCTTTAGGGAGGACTGCGTTTGTTAAGTTGGCAAATCCTGATTTTTATCCGGGTCATCTTCACTCTGAACTTTTAGTTAAATATGCAGAGGAGAGAGGTTCGAAATGTGCTTTGGTCTGTCATTTTGGGGGAAGTTCCAATTATCGTAGTTATCAAGATGGAAATGTCTATATAATAGAGCTGGCGTTTATTGACACTCAGGGTACAGGTGCCGCAGACCCGACGAACTATTTGGACTCGTTAAAAATAGCTTTATTCGGTATTCCCGATGGTAGATACAAATTTAAGTCTGATGGAATCGTTTTTAACACTTATGATGAAGCTATGAACCATGTCAACACCCTTGCACGTGAGCATGGTCAGCAGGGACCCCTCCCCATGGTCTGGCATGGAGACGCCAGACAGGGAAATCCAGTGTTCATCCAGGGATGTGGGTTCCCCTTATATTTCTACATCTTAGAAAAAACCTATGGAATGGTCCCAGCCTACATATATACATTAAGTGGGATGGTTTTCCCCTACTATAGTAACCCCTATCGAAATTTCGAGTTAAGTCATGCTTCAAAACTCCAAACTCTTTACCAGGAAGGTGATTTAGACTACACTTAAAGGCTGGTTGGATTATGCAAATTTAAAGAAAAAAATAAGTAATAAAACATAAAAAAGGTAGGTAATCACGACATTATTATCCTAATATCATTCTCATAGTTCATCCATCAATATAATAATATCTGTTCATAATCGTGAGACATAAATTAGTATCCATTTTTACTAATATCCTTCAAATCATTGATATGTCTTATCATAATACCTTGCAAACCTTCTGTAAAGCTGTTCTTTTGTCATTCTATCAGCTAGTTAATTTAAAAATAAATTATTTATTGAAAGAGGGGGTTTATATGGGTGTATTGTTCCCTTATCGTACTGGTTGTCCTATTCACTTATTTTCTTAATTAAACTGGCTACGTTGTATCCAAACCTGCGGATGGTCTTCATACCCTCATCGTCATCCTGCACGTCTCCCGGGGCCCATCCAAACACCATATTCCAGTAGGTTGAGCCGGGCACTATCATGTCGTTTATCAGGTAGAACATCAGCATTTCCTGAAGGGTGCTGGTCTGGCCTCCGCGCCGGGCAACTGCTATGGGACCGCCCACCATCCATGATAAGAAGTTGTCAGTGGCCATTGAAACGTAGCCAATCCTCTGCAGGGCTGACATGACGTCCCCTCGGGCTGTTCCGAAGTATACCGGTGATCCGACAATAAATCCCTCTGCCCCTCTAATTTTGGTTATGATGTCATTTAGACCGTCATCAAGACTGCATTCATCCAATTCACTGCATCTCCCACAGGCAATGCATGACTGGATTCTTTTACCCACCAGTGGAATTATTTCCACTTCTAAACCTTCTTCCTCTATGACACTGGCACATTCTTCCAGCACCTGGTAGGTATTTCCGCTGGGCCTGGGGCTGGCGCATAGTAAAATAACTTTTTTCATAAAATCTCTCCTTAACCTTTTATTAACTATCTATTGTTTTTTTAATTTAATAAGATTCAAGTTATATCTCTCTTTTTTTTAATCATTGAAAAATTTTCATCATTAATTTCCGACTTTCAAGTAAACAAACATTAACATATAGTAAAGTTTATATAACATTATGTAAAGTACTATTTACATGAGGTGATGTTGGTGAATTCAAAAGCAACCATCATGAAAATACTTTCCATATTCGAATCCGGTTTGTTCATAAAGATACTTTCAGTTTTTATAACCGGTTTATGGATTGTAGGTCTGATATTAGGAAATATCTACATTGTTATACTGGCAGTTATACTATTAATTGCCTTAAGCACTGTTCTATACATCCACAGGAATAACCTAAAAGAAATTTTCCAGGGCGGCAGCGAAATTATAGTAGAAGATGAAAGAACCCAGTTAATCAATGAAAAAGCTGCTACCATGACTCTGGGGATCTTTATGGCGGTGATAATATGGTTGGATATTGTGATCTTCGCCTTGAGAAATAATTATCCTCAATTTTTAGAGGCGGGCTACACACTGTTTTCAGCTGCACTATTCTGCTTTATACTGTATTTTTCATCTCGCTTATATTACAGCAGGAAATATTAAAGGAGAAATAATATGGAAATGAGGGTATGAAAAATAAACTGAAAATCTACCGGGCCATGCAAGATTTAACTCAGGAAAAACTGGCAAAAGAGCTGGGAGTAACCAGACAGACTATTATTGCCATAGAAAAGGATAAATACGACCCTTCACTTATCTTGGCATTTAAAATTGCTAAATTCTTTGAAGTGAATATAGAAGATGTTTTCATTTATGAAACCAAGTAAAAATGGATAGATAAGTATAAAAACTGATAAAAAACAGGATTTTCATGAATATCAATATCTTCTCCACTAAAAACCAGTTTCCAGGTTTGATAATCAAAATAATAGTAGTCCTGATTGTTATACAGATTTTAAGGGCTTTGGTCATGGATGGGCTATGGTATGTCCTGCAGCCGGGTGAAAACCTGGTTTTATTCCAGATTATAAATGGGATTTCAGTTCTGGTGGTAGGGGCACTGCTTTTAGCATGGTTCAGGCCTTCTTTGAAGGATCTCAGTCTTGACTGGGATGATATAAGAAAAAGGACCAGAATACTATATATTATACTGGGTGTAATCCTCTCTATACTCCTGATCTTACCGGTAGTGCTGGGATTTGAACTGGACATGATTGTCATGGGCTTTGTGTTCGGATTAATCTTCCCCGCATTTGAAGAGCTTCTATTTAGAGGTTATCTATGGAATAAGGTGGAAGGATCCCTGGACGGTCGAAGGTCTGGACTGATTACCTGGATCACCATCACTCTCCTCTTTGCACTGTGGCACATCGGATATCTGGACGTTTTCCTGATCCATCCCAAACAGATGGCTCTGGCACCTATGGTAATAAATAAAATAGGAATTGGACTGGTTTTAGGTTTCTTTGTAGGTTTCATCAGGCTTAAAACAGGAAAAGTTTACGGTTCATTCTTTTTCCACGCCTTCTGGAATATATTTGCACCTTAAACTTTTTTTGGAGGCTGCACTGGATTATGGAATAAAAAAAATAGTTTATTTTTAAAAAGGGTCTCCTTTAAAAGGAGGTCTCCTACTATTTAAGTGCTCTTTAGGTCAGTTTAGAGTGCTTTTCTGCTGGTTAGAGTGCTTTTCTGTTGTAGGATTCTTTGCTGCAGGAGCTATCCATTGGAACCGGGCTGGTTTTCTCTAGTTTTACACCCATCTTCTCCAGGACTGCCCTTGAATCCACTTTGGTGTTGATACATCCGTCACGGGACAGGGGAACACCCTGACAGGAGAACTTGGAAAGTTTCATCATCCCCAGGTTAAGGTCCTGGTAGCAGGCAACTCCTAACACAGCTTTGAATTTGTTTTTTTCTATTATCTTTTTGAGGAAGGTTGATCCGGGTATTATGAAAACTGTGTACCCCAAACTCTCTCCTTTATCCTTTAAAACACCTATAACGCAGCGGTTGCAGTTTTTGCATACCAGCCCTGATGCTTCGAGTTTTGCCTCACAATCTGAGTGCCTCAGACAGTGGGGTAAAATCATAATCTTTTCCTGGGGTTTTATTTTATTGAAAAGCTTTTCATTAACCTTATTTCTTACTTCCACACCGATCTGGTCCACTATTTTACTGTCCACTCCCACATTTTCAGAGAATTTCTTGAAAAGTCCGTAGAAGACGTCTATGGTAAAGAGAAGTAGCTTGGGAAAAATTAGTCTATCCTCTTTTATTAAAAGTCTACCCAGTATCAGGGTTATGGATAGCAGTGAAAGAAGTAAAATCCCCAGAATGAATACTATTTGTCCGAAAATCTGATAAAAATCGTAAATTGCCATTTTTCTTTAACCTTATATTAATTCCTTTTTTTTAAATTAAATTTTTATTTATTAAACTGTAATCATAATGTTAAAAAGTCATATTTATAGTTCAAATTGGTTTGTAAATATAGTTTGCAATAGAACTTGGTTTGTTAGTATAGTTTGCAAATAGAACTATAAAGAAATTTGGGTTGTAATTCAAATATTAAATAATTGTTATAATTAATAAAAATTGTTTATAATTAATATTTCTCAACTTTAAAATTCTCAAGAGGGCCTTCAATCTCAACCCCACCATCTACTGCGCTTATTTCGATTCCTGAAAGGTCGGGACAGGCGCACAATATGTCCTGCTCAGGGTGGGTACCTGCCTGTATATCGCAGTCAAGCCTTACCAGGTCTCCGCAGGATACAACCATTTTTAGCCTTTGGGAGGTGGGATGGTTCTTTTCAAGGACCACAATCGGTGAGGCAAATTCTCTGAGGAGGTACAACATGCATCTTATCCCTTTTTCTGCTCTGTCTCCAACGTCGAAGGCAGAAACAGCTATCAGATCATCAGGCTGGAGAAACATAACCACTTCCTCTCCTTGAGGAGTTCCTATGAATATCTCCATGTCCTGGGCTGCCTTTATTATACCCAATTCTCCAGAGCTTCCCACTAAAAACAAAATTTCATCTGGGCTTAACCCAATTCTTCTACGTTCTCCGACTGACATGATGGACAAACTACCCTTTTACCAATGCCTCTGAACTCGTTTTCACAATCCAGGCAGCGGTATTTTTTGGTTTTAAGTTTTTTCATTTTAATGTCAGCCATCGGACCTCCAACCGTACACATAAAAAATCACCAATTACCTATCTGTCTATGATGCTATTTATCTTTTTGTGTTGAAATGTTTTGGTGAATTATTGTGATTAAAATGTTCGGTGAATTATTTTTGAGATTCCGTTCACAATCAACCATATCTTTTTATCATATCAAATCCCATACTATTCACTATACCAGATTATCTGTAAAATGAAATAAATGGAGATTAAACTTCCATTAGATGGTGAGACTATTGAAAAACCTTATTTTTCCATTTTCGGCCGTAGTTGGTCAGGAAAACGTTAAAAAAGCTTTGATATTAAATGCCATAAACCCCAGTATTGGCGGGGTACTGATAAAAGGGGACAAAGGAACGGGAAAGACCACGGCGGTAAGGGCCCTGGCAGACCTGCTTCCCCCTATAAAGGTGGTGAAGGGATGTTCCTTTAACTGCGACCCTGATGATGAGGACTCCCTCTGTGAATCCTGTAGTTCCGGTGAAATGCAGGTAGAGGAGAAGAGCATGCGCGTGGTGGAACTGCCCTTAGGATCCACAGAAGACCGAGTTATCGGTTCAATAAACATTGAAAAAGCCCTGAAAGAGGGATTAAAGGCTCTTGAACCAGGTATACTTGCGGACGCCAATCGTAACATACTCTACGTTGATGAGATCAACCTTTTAGACGACAACCTGGTGGACGTCCTCCTGGATGCGGCGGCCTATGGGGTGAACATCGTGGAAAGGGAGGGTGTTTCTATAACCCATCCCTCCAACTTCATACTGGTGGGAACCATGAACCCGGCAGAAGGAGAGCTCCGACCCCAGCTTTCAGACCGGATTGGACTTCACATTTCTGTAAAGAGCATCATGGATCTGGAAGAGCGGGTTAAGATAATGGAAAGGCGTGAAGAGTTTGAAAATAATCCCAACGCTTTTAGAGAGAAATTCAGGGATAAACAGGATGAAATCCAGCACAAAATCATAAAAGCCCGGGACATCCTGAAACAGGTGAAGGTATCCCGGGATGTGATGGAAGTAATAGCCCACATCTGCATGGACATGGGGGTTGACGGTCACCGGGCGGACATTGCCATTTTAAAAACAGCTAAAACCATCGCCGCCTACCAGAATCAAAATGAAGTTGACAATAACCATGTTGAAGAAGCTGCAACACTGGTTTTAGGGGAGAGATTCCACAAATCCTCCTATGATCAGGATAAGATCAAGAAAAAGATTGAAAAGGCAGTATCTGAACTCGCCCAGAAAAAAGAAGAAGAAAATAAACAAGAAAATAAAAAAAAACCTCAAGAAGGAGCTAAAAAGAGGGGAATGAAGCTTAAAACCTTAGAAAAGGAAGAACAGAAGGTTGAAGCTGAAGATGAGGGGGTTGATATAAAAAAGCTCCTTAAAATGAAGGGAAAAAAGAAGAGAAGACTCTACGGTAAGAGGGTTGACTCCAAAACCCAGAAGGGCCGGTACATAAAAAGCAAGATCCCCGGCGATGTTTCCGGTGACATCGCTATAGACGCCACCCTGCGGGCAGCTGCTTTAGGATCCCAGGGCAGTATAAAAGTTAAAAGCGGAGATATACGCCATAAGGTGAGAAAACACGGTGCAAAAGCATCAATAGCACTTATTGTGGATATAAGTGGCTCCATGTTTTCTGAAAAGAAAGCCAACCGGGTTAAGGCCATTTTAAACAGCATAATTGAGGACACCAACCGCCACCAGGATAGGATAAGTGTCATAGGATTTAAAGGGGAGGAAGCAGAGGTCATAATACCCACCACCCGCAGAGCATCCTCTTTCCAGGAACAGGTGGACAACATCCGGGTGGGAGGAACCACACCCCTGGCTTCCGGTCTTAAAAAAGGCTTTGAAGTCATGAAAAAAGAGAAAATCAGAGAAGAATACGTTCCCATGATGATCATCCTCACCGACGGCATGCCCAACGTGGGTATAGAAAAAGGACCCGTCAAAGACGCCCTCAAAATAGCAGATGACTTAAAAAACAAGGAGATCCACACCATCGTGGTGAACTTTGAAAGGTCAGTAAAATACGGCCATGACCTGAACATGGAACTGGCACTGGCCTCCGGAGGTCGCTACTATGATGTTGAGGATTTAAAAAACCCAGAAACAGTGGTATCCAAAATACTGGATTACGAACGGTCGCTTTTATGAATGAGAACCTTTAAAAAAACTTTTAAGGACCTTAAAAAAGTATTCAACAAGATATGTTCAAATGAATTATATTTAGAAGTAACAAAAAAGGAATTTATATTTAGAGTAACAAGGATTTATATTTAGAGTGATATGGGGAGTGATTTATGTGAAAAAGAATTTGGGAGCAGTTAATTCTTTATATCCCATGCCTATAACCTTGGTAGGGGCCATGGTAGATGAAAAACCAAATTATATGCCTGCAGCCCATGTAGGTATCATGAACATGGGCGCTCAAAACTACATAACTGTGGGACTGGCTAAAATCCACCACACCAATAAGGGAATCAAAGAAAACAAAACATTCAGTGTTAATATACCCTCTGAGGATCAGGTAGTGGAAACCGACTATTGTGGGCTGGTATCTGGTAAGGATACTGATAAATCGGAAATCTTTGAAACATTCTACGGAGAACTGGAAAATGCACCCTTAATTGCCCAGTGCCCGGTAAACATGGAATGTAAACTATACGATATAATTGATTTTCCCACCCATGACGTGTTTATGGGGGAAATAGTGACCAGCTACTCTGACGAAGCAGTTTTAACCAATGGCGTGGTTGATCTGGCCAAAGTAAAGCCCATGCTATTTGATATGGCCCGGAAGAATTACTGGAGGCTGGGAGAGCCATTTGCCCGCTGCTGGAACGTGGGCAAGCTTTTTGAGACTAAGACAACAATGGGAACAAAAAAATAGATTAAGAGTTCTATTTAGTTTAATAAAGAGAATTTGATTGATTAACTACCTTAATTTAATTAATTAATTTACCTTAATTTGATTGATTTACTACCTTAATTAATTTTATCTGAATTATTTGTCTAATGGAACTTAATCAAGACCATCCACCATCAAAATTGTCGCTTTAAAATTATTCGCAAGTTTGATTAATCAAATCATCTATCGAAAACTTCCCGAAGTGTTTCGTTGGCCTGATTGATGGCAGCTCTGGTGGCCGGGGTTTCGGTGATGGGATTTAGCATAACAAAATCATGTATTGTTCCTAAATATTGAACAGCGGTAACCCTAACGCCGGCTTCGTTGAGTTTATGGGCATAAGCTTCTCCATCATCACGAAGAACATCAAATTCTCCGTTTATAATTAAAGCTGGGGGTAGTCCTTCAAGTTGATCTAAAGATGCTTGAAGTGGTGATGCTGTCGGCTGCTTCCGTTTTTCTGGGTCAGGTAAGTAATTGTCCCAGAACCATTTCATAGCCTCCCGGGTCAGGAAATGATGGGTTGCAAACTGCCGGTATGACTGTGTATCAAAATTAGCATCGGTTACCGGGTAAAACAACAGTTGAAAAAGAATATCGGGTCCGCCACGTTCTTTTGCCATCATAGCTACAACTGTTGCCATGTTTCCGCCCACACTGTCACCTGCCACCACGATTCTGGAAGGATCGAGATTCAGGTCCTTCCCATTTTCTGCAATATATTTGGTGGCTCCATAAGCTTCTTCTATGGCTACTGGATATTTAGCCTCGGGTGAGGGGGTGAAATTTAGGAAAACAACAGCGGTATTTGCTCCATTAGCGATTTCCCGAATTAACCGATCATGTGTAGTTTTATCGCCAAGCACCCAGCCACCACCATGGAAGTACATCACTACAGGCAGTGCCTCCTTTACCCCCGGAGGACGGACTATTCTAAGGGAAACTTCACCATTAGGGCCTGCAGGAATGTTTAGATCGTCAATATCTGCAGGGAGCTCTGCTACTTTTACTTTTTGCACGTTTAAAAGAACTTCACGGGCATCCTCTACCGGTAATTCGTAGAGCTGGGGTCCGCTTTGACTGTTGAGGTCTTCAAGAAATGCCTTGATGGTGGGCTCGATTGCATTACTCAATTGACTCATAATTATCTCTCCTCCTTACATACATTTGATTTATCTTTAATCCTTTCTACATCTTTATTATGTAATTTAAAAGCTATAAATCTTTTCAAAAATCGAAAATTTTTATATTGATATCGGGATAAATCGCAAATTTTAGTGACAGAATGAATGAGAATAAGTAGATATTTGTTTAAATTCTAAGAGATTATCTGAATAATTAAAGATCTACGACCTATTCTCTTTGGAAGTACTTTATACCGCGGTGGTTCAGTACCTTGTAGAAATAGATCTTAAGCTGGTCTTCCAAGAGGAAGGCTGCTAAAGAATACACCCACACCAGCAGCGCCAGTTGCCATCCAATGGGTGTTAATAACACCCCGTAAACCACCAATAACGTTGCAAATACATCGGTTAAGATAATCGACCAGAAAAAAATACCGCTGGGCCGTATTGACCAGAAATGACCGCTATTACGGGTCACAAACATGGTGAGATGCCCGGCTACCACCAGTTTTAAAAATATAAGGGACTGCAGCACACTGCCACTGAGATGTAGAACATCTATTCCAATATAGAACAGTATCAAGGATGATAAAACACCCAATAATCCCAGAAAGGTGGACATTCCCAGAACCTGGAACATATCCCAGCGTTGAGGACTGTTCATCTCTTCTGTTCTGTCATAAGCAATGGTCATAACAGGAATATCATCTAAGAGAGCTATCAAAACCAGCATTAAAGCGGTTACAGGGTAAAAATTGAAGATCAATATGACCAGGGCCGTAAAAATAAGTATCCTTATGGTTTCCGCCACCCGGTAGATGGAGTAACTTCTCATGCGGTGGAATATCTTGTAGCTTTCGGTGATGGAGTTTATTATCACCGAAAGCCCCGGTTTGGTAAAAACAATGTCTGCGGCGGATTTAGCTGCATCGACCGCACTGGCCACTGCAATTCCGGCATCGGCTTTTTTAAGTGCTGGAGCATCGTTAACTCCATCCCCGGTCATGCCCACAATTTTACCTCTTTCCTGTAAGAGTTCCACAATCTGGTATTTGTGTTCTGGAAAAACTTCTGCAAATCCACTGGCTTCTTCCACCACTTTTCCCGCTATTCTGGCGGGTTTATCAATAAATGATGACGGTAGCATTATATTTGTTTTAAGACCAATTTCTCGGGCTGTTTGCTTGGCAATGGCAATATGATCTCCGGTTACCATTTTGACATCAATTCCCATGGAGTTGGCTTTAGCGATGGTTCCTTTAGACGTTTTACGGGGAGCATCGTACAGGGTTA
>JADGNH010000149.1 GCA_017883605.1 Methanobacteriaceae archaeon | reverse complement strand
CGATAACATTGTAAGCGCCAGAAGCACCCAGCCAGACATTATCATGGCCAGTGTAGAGGCATTTTTAAGTGGTATAAATAAGATATTGAGCGATAAAAAGACCAGGGAGCTTCAAGAACAGGAGAATTCTGAATAAATTAACTTATTTTGAGAAAATACTATAGAATACAGTATTAAGGATATTAATAGAATACGGTATTAGGGGATACATAAGTTAGTTTAGGGGATACAATATTCAAAATTATTGAGAGTTCAAATTAGTTGAGAGAGTACTATGGAATACAACATCCAAATAGCTGGTTTTAAATCAAAAGTAGATAATGTGGGAGATTTAATAGCTGCCACCAAAGATATGGGTTTAAACTGCACCACCCAGCTTTTGAATGCCCAAGGAATCGCCGGCAGAGATCATATTATGCACGCCACCATCCACGCCATCCAGGCATTCCACCGGAAAGAAAACATAGCCCAGGATCTGGGACTGGAAATATGCGTCAGGGCATCGGGTCAAAGACAGATATCACAGGCCATTAATCTTTTAGGAATAAAAGAAGGCAATCTGGATACATGCGCAGTTCTGGTGGGCTGTAATAATAATTTAATGGATGAATTAGGGGATATTCTTGGCCAGAGAGATGATTCAGTACTTGAACCAGATTATGAGATACTGAAAAAGATGTACCCTATCTCAGATCTGGAGATCCAAACATTTGGCAGTGTTTCAAGGGTTTTAATGGAGAGAACAGCCCTCCTTATCTTGGAAAGTTGATTTTTGAAATCTCAGGATTTGTAAGAGTTCTGAAATCTCAGGATTGTAATAGAATCATTATAAATAAAAAAAGCAATTTTTTAGCGAGATTAAAAAAAATTTTTAATTTTTATAAATGCACCATTAAATAATATTCAATAACTAAGTTGATTTTAGGGTCTCATTAATGATTAGAAGCATTTCTTCAAGATTACTCTGATTCAAACACCTTAAATCCAAGTTTTTAATCTCTATACAAACTGCATCAGCCAGAATTCTATCATAACGGGGACATACGGTTATCATACCGCCACCATGGACATTGAAACTTTTTCTCAGCTTATAACCCGCTTTTTTCGGATTATCTAAGGAAATGCAGATATTGGTCCCTCTTTTTTCAGGGTGAAGAACAGTTTCATATCCCTTTAAACCACTTTTTAAAAACTGGCAGGCAGCAATGGTCTGGGATAGAACCGGGGGTGCAATTTTGATCTCTTCTGATATGCCGGCGCAGGTTATGGGATCCGCTTTCAGAGTTTTCAGGATGATTCTGGAATTATCCAATATTTTTTTATCATCTGTGGAAATAAACCCACCATTTCCCACATTTACTACCTTAGGGGAGCCGGTTGAGGCCACCATAACATGGGCGTGATCGCCGTTTGCCAGCCGACCGGTGCTGTCCCCCACAGATCCAGAGGCATCTTCCACCATAATAACTCCGCTATCTTCACATATCTGGTGGATATCTTTTACTGGTTGTTCTGCCGTGTAACCAGCAAAACTTGTTAAAAAAAATGCTTCAGGACTCTTTTTTTCAATTGTATCCCTGAGAAGATCCGTTTCAATGATTCCCCGGTCGGTTTTTACTTCAACTCTTTCCAGTCCCAGAAAATCAGCCATCATTTTAAAACCAGTCCATCCCCCCTGGTCTGGAATTAAGATCTTGCCTTTAAAAGAACTCATAACGCCCAGTATGGCTGAATTTCCACTGTTTACAGTTTTAACATATTCATGACCTGTTATGCCGCTTACACTCTCTTTTGCAGCTGCAATTTCCCCATATCTTCCTCCTTTCTGGTGGCGCATCTTTAAAGCGGCGTTACACATGGCCTCCCTGGCTTTTTTTGAAGGTCTTTTAAAGAATAAATCCAAATAATCATCTCTTAAAAAATTAGTTATTTAAGTCATTTAAGGTTTGTTTACGTCATGTATGTTTGTTACATGATTTAAGGTTTGTTTACATGATTTAAGGTTTGTTACATCAATACATTTGTTTCGGGAGATAGTTTAGTTGATATAAAACTGTCTAAGGTGGTTTGTCGGGACTGTAACATTTCTTTTAAAAGATCGCTCTGTTTTATGAATTTTTCCATTCTCAGTCTCAGCTTGGTGGATATGTAAGCCAGGGATGTTTTCATATCTTCAAATTCGCGGTATGGCTGGTTTACTGCACTTCTAATGTTTTCTCTGACGTTAAATACACCAAGGGGGATGTATCCGTGGTATGCCTCCCTTAATACTATTACTCCTGCCTGTTTTCTCTCCTGGGAGAGGGCCTCCAGCACAGCCATCTTAGAGGTGTAGTAGCAACCCCCTACTCTTGAATAACCTTTTTTACCGCTGTTATGTTCGTAATCTGAGAATATGACTTCTTCTCTCCTTAGAACATGTAAAAAAGCTTCCATCCATTCAAACTGCCACTGGGTGGGTACCATTAGCACGGCATAGTAGTTGTTAAGGCTTGAGAATTCGTAGACTCTACAGCAATCTATCACATCGTATTGTTTGACTTGACGAAGCAGCTGGTCTCCTATGGTACTGTCGCAGGCTGTAATGGACCATCTGGTGGGAACCATTTTTCTTCTACTGCCAACACCCATAGTTCCCACAGAGAAAGCTTTTTGTATGCTTGAAAATGGAATTTCTTTATTGTGAAGTCCTAAAACAGCCTCAGCAGCCTTTAAATCAGTGTCGTAGAATACCTTCTCCAGTTCCCGGTCCCATTTCACATTATCAATGTTAAATTTCTCAATTAAGGCACTGGGACCGTGCGGAGTGTGTTGATCACTGAAAGACATTCCTCGAGGTTTATTACCGAACTCAGCCTCGCTGTCAATGGAGTTGGAAGCAAGGGAAATTTCCTGCAGTTTTTCCACAAAAAGATTGTCCAGGTCGGTTATTTTAACGGTCTGCTTACCCCTCACCAGATTCAACCGGTAGCCAATAATATCCTCCTGGGTCTTGTTGTCAGGTATCCAGGATTCTGGCATGTCCATTATGGAGGTGTCTCCCTGTAACGGGGCTATCATGGGGCCGGCGTACACTTTGGGATAGTTCCAGCTGCCAATAAACACGGAGGGGGGTGTGCTTCCATCCAGTTCTCTGCCAACGTCTACTGAAGGCATTTTTATTTTGGAAGTCAACCTTTTGAGGTAAGCGGTCTTGCCTTTTATCATGTTTATCTGATATTGATTTTCTTGGATAAAAAACTAGTGAGAGCAAATGAAAAGTATTTTTTTTGGTGTTCTATTTTTAACTGTTTTTTTGGAACACCATATCAATAAGAATAAGCTTTTTTTGGGTTTACTTTTCCATTTCATCAATTTTTTTCTCCATCTCATCCATTCTTTCCAGAACTTTATCAAGTTTTTCTTCTTGGGTAACAGAGCTATTTTTCAGTCCTTCTGCGGTTTTTCCAAGCTTTTCAGTGGCTTTTCGACTTTCTTTTCTGAATAGGTCAATGAAGGAATAAGCTAAAGTGGCAGTGGTCAAACTCACATATCCCATACCGGTTAATATAAAAACTATCCCCAGTATATGACCTACTGCTGTAACTGGAACTATATCTCCATAACCGGTGGTGGTCATGGAAACAAGTGCATACCAGATTGCAGATTCATAACTAGGAACCTCCGGGTTGACTCCTTTTTCTATTAGGAAAAATATGCATGAACCGAATATAAGGACTAAAAACAGTACAAAGGTAGCATAATCTAATTTAGTTTTTTCTGGATATTTACGGACCTCTTGGGAGGTGATTTGAAAGACTTTTAGGAGGGCGTAGATTCTTATTATCCCAACTAATCCGATGATTATCTTAAAGTCAAATAACTGGAATAAATTGAAACAGATAAAGAATAGGGGAATAATAGCAATGATATAGACCCAATTTTCTAGAATAAAGCTCCAATTATTCTGATTATTTCTTCTTATAACTCTGAACAAAACAAAATCAAACAAAATAAAGATGCCAATTATTATATCCCAAAAGCCGAAGGTGTACACAGAATCAGATTTTATACCTAAAATAAATCCTATGGATATTAAAAGCAGAAATAAGAGTTCAAGTAATATCAAAACTGATAATAAGGCTTCAAAAATTACTTTATAGTGCCGGTCCATTTTTCCACGCCCTTAAATCATCCATTTCATAATACCATGTTAATCTTAAAAATCTCATTGGTATCGTTGGGTTATTAACTTACCGTTATAGTTAATGTAACTAGATATTTAATCCGGTTCATAAATTTTTTACTCTTC
>JADGNH010000042.1 GCA_017883605.1 Methanobacteriaceae archaeon | reverse complement strand
AGCGGGTCGTGGTCATCGGCAATCCAGATGGTCTCCGCGGGCAGATCCATTTTTCGAAGGGTTTTAGAAACAGCATTTGCCACAAAAACGTCACATGAATTTCCAATATGTATTGAACCTGAAATAGATGTTCCGCTAGCTACCACATGCTTTTCAACATCCCATTTAAGTAAATCATCCGCGATCCTTTCGATCCAGTGTCTCAAATCAAATCACCTTTGTTAAATTAATAATTTTCCTTAGTTGAATTAAATCACTTACATTTTTGAATTAAATCAGCTTACATTCTTGAAATTAATCAATTTACATTGTTAAATTAATAGTTTATTGGTAATTAATAGTTTAATGGCTAAAAAATTAAAAATTAAATTTTTGATTATCATTATGTAAAATGTTAATCAAGATATTCTGTAAAATTGTTTAAATCAAGATTTAAAGAATAATAGAATGAAAAAATGAGGATGAATTTATTCAAACACGTCGGTGCTTGCGTCATCCAGCCATTCATTCACGATTTTGACTGCACAGTAGCTGCCGCACATGGTGCAGGTATCTGGGTCTTCTGGTGGTCTTTCATTCCTTATTCTTCTGGCTTCTGCCGGACACATGGCGGCGTCAAACTGGGCCTCCCAGTTGAGTTTCTTACGGGCGTTGGCCATTATGAGGTCCTTTTCTCCGTGGTGGATTCCTTTGGCCATGTCTCCCACATAAGCCCCGATACGGGTGGCGATGACGCCTTCCTTCACATCATTGGGGAAGGGTAGTGCCAGGTGTTCTGCAGGTGTTACATAGCATATAAAGTCTGCCCCGGCTGCTGAAGATGCAGCAGCACCTATGGAGGATACTATGTGGTCGTAGGCCGGTGCGATGTCGGTCACGATGGGTCCCAGCATGTAAAACGGCGCGTCTCGGCAGAGCTTCTTCTGCACCATTACATTGGCCGGAATTTCATTTAGGGGGATATGTCCTGGTCCTTCTACGATGGTCTGGACTCCGGCTTCCCGGGCTCGGTCCACCAGTTCTCCCAGTATGATCAGTTCCTGTATCTGGGCCCGGTCGGTGGAGTCTGCTATGGCTCCAGCCCGCATACCGTTGGCCAGGCTGACGACGAAGTCGTGTTCTTTGGCGATATCCAATACGTAATCGTAATTCTTGTAAAGGGGGTTTTCCACTTCATTATGCACTATCCAGGCAGATACAAATGCTCCTCCTCTGCTTACCAGCCCTCCTTCACGGCCCTGTGTTTTTAGCCGTCTTAGGGTTTCTTTGTTTACACTGCAGTGGATGGCCATGAAATCTATACCGTCTTTAGCCTGTTTCTCAATGGTGTTGAACATTATGTCCTCATCCATGTAGATGGCCCCACCTTTCTCCCTTATGGTTTCTATGGCTGCCTGATAGATGGGTACGCTTCCCATGGGGAGGTCTGTTACACTTAATATTTTTCTTCTGATGGCGTCCAGGTCTCCCCCTACACTGAGCTCCATCAGGGTGTCTGCCTGGTTTTCCATGGCTATCTGGGCCTTTTCTACTTCCATATCAACATCTAGGATGTCAGTGGAAGTTCCGATGGTGGCGTTCACCTTGGTTCTGAGACCTTTTCCAATTCCCACCGCTTTAACATCTCTTCCCTTGTTACTTGGAATGGCTATGGTTCCTTTGGCAACACCTTTTCTTATAAACTCTTCTGAAACATTTTCAGCTTCTGCAACTGCCTTCATTTCTTCGGTTATTATGTTCTTCCTTGCGTCATCCATTTGTGTCATAGAATCACCATGTTATATTTTTTTACCGTAAATTACACTTTAATAAACAGTATTAATCTGAACTTTAATAGTTCAGCATTTCTCCTTAAATTCCAACATCTTTTCCTTAAATTATTCTCGCCCTACATTATATTATTTCAATTTATGTTCCACTTAAAAATAGATATGGGTTAAACTGAAGATAAGGAATAAATCAAATTCACTCTGTTAATATAAATTGCACACCAACTTGACCACACTTAAAAAGTTTAATGAATCAATATATATTTCTTCTTTGAATATAATTTAATACCTATTTTATAATTTTAATACATTATTTTGCGGTTATTTAATTCTATTTTAAAGTTAATTTATTTTAAGTTAGTTAATTTACTATTTTAAGGCTTCCTTCATCCGTTCCATAGCCATATCATTGGTGGGAACGTTGGTTTGACATCCTTCTTTTTCCACCACAAACGATGCCACGGCTGAAGCGAAATTTCCACAGGTATCCAGACTTTCGCCATTTAAATAGGCCTTCATAAATCCGGCTCGATAGGAATCTCCGGCACCGGTGGGATCAAAGGGATTTCTCACCACGGCGTCTATCTCTATTTCTTCATCAGCGTATATGATGCTACCATCCTTTCCCATGGTTTTAATCACAATTTCCGGGCCAAAACTTTTCAGTCCCTCTATATCCAGGTTTAAGGTTTCCAGGATCCGGCCGATTTCATGGTGGTTACCAAAAAGAATGTCGCAGATCTTTAAAACATCCTTAAGCTCAGAAGGAGAGTACATATGCAGATCCTGGCCGGGATCAAAAGATATAAGCTTTCCATATTCATAAGCCCGCTTTCCACACCGGTGGTTGAAGGTGGGGTCTCCTGTGGCCAGATGAACTGCTTCTGAATTTTTTATGGCATTATCCGGAGTTTCGGAATCTTTAAAGTAGGCCGCCGCACCCCAGTAAAAATAACTGATCTGGTCGTTTTTGGAATCGGTCATAACAAATGCGGTGGGTGTCTTTTCATCTTCAATCAATATCAGGTAACCCATATTTATGTCCAGATCTCTTAGCTTTTCCTGGTACTCGGACCCCACAAAATCACTTCCTACAGCAGATACTAACCCTGATTTGAGGCCTAAATTCGAGGCTACCACGGCCACATTGGCTGCTGCCCCTCCAAAAAGAGTTCGCATCCTTTTTATTGCAGTTGATGAGTTCGGTTGGGGGAATTCGTGAATCTGAATTATATAATCAAATGCTGTGTGTCCAATAGCCAGTAAATCTGTTTTATCATTCAATTCATCACCTTCCTTATCTTTATTTTTGAAATATTTAAAATTAACCAAAGCTCTCAGGGCACATATCTCAGAGGCATGTAAATCCTTTTATATATCCTAGGGGCACATATGTCATGGCGTATGTCTTGGGGATACTTATGTTTCGGTGTATATTCCCTGAGGTACCTATATCGGGGTATTATATCCTGGAGGCATATAGATCCAGGCATATAACCCGAGTTACCTATATTAATGGCTTATCTCAGGGGCGCATGAAATCAGGATATATCTCAGTGGCAACATGAAATTAGATATTTAGGGAAACGTCCATCAGTTTAAACCCTTTTAAAACCCATTTTATTTATTATTTTCCGCCCTTTTCCTAAAATAAATTCTGAAAAACCTTTTAATCTTGCATCGTCTTTGTTGAGTAAAACCATGGTTATGAGATGTTTGGTATCTTCTTTTAACATGTCTGAGCCCGGAGTAAAACTGCTATTAAGGAAAGTGTAAAGATCATCACTCTTTTTAACTTCTTTTAAAGCACTGTAAGGAGATTTTGAGAGTTTAACTATTTTATAATTGATGCCCATGTTGTCCAGGGTATTCCAGGCCAACCGCTGGGATGAGGAGGGTATTTCCACAAATTTTTTGCCTTCCAGATCATTTACACTTCCTAAGAACTCCTCAGAGCCGGAAACCAGGACCAGGTGATCGTAAGCTAGGGGTATGAAATCTAAATCTCGCATAAATGCCTTTGCTGGATCGTCCAGGGTCAGAATATCCACCATATCCATTTCAGCAAGATAAAGGGCACTCTCATCATCTGTCTGATATATAAGGGCATCCAAACCATATTCTAATGCTAAAACCTCCATTAGCCCTGCAGATATATAACCACCGCATATAACGGGCTTGTCGCGTTTACTCAACCTTTTTATAAGTTGGTGGTATTGTTGAAGGAGTTCTAGTCCATATTCTGTAATTTCTGAGCCTGCCCCGGTTGTTTCAACAATCTTAACACCTAAATTATCTTCAGCATCTTTTATACGGCGATTTAGGACGGCGTGAGATATTCCTAGTCTTTTGGAAGCCTCCCTCTGGGACCAAGTTTGGGCCACGCAATCCAGGGCATCAAAAAATTTATAATTCAGGGTGTGCCCGCTTATTACCAGGCTTAATTTAGGTTTAAACTCCATAGAACCACGGTTTACTTTTTAAAGCCAATAATACACAATAATACATTTTTATTTAGTCAGAGAAATACAATTCATTAAAATACATTTTTATTTAATCAAGGAAATACAATTCATTAAAATACAATTTATTCTATTTTAAATCAGGATGGAATAAATTTATTTTAATAGGACGTAAAAACATTTATTCTATTTTTATTAACATAAAAAGATCAAAATTAAAATAAAGTTTGATTTGAGCATTGATTTAATAGTTTGATTTAAACAATAATTTAACAGTTCGATTTAAACTTGATTAAACATAAATTTTAATTAAAATATTTATAATAAAAAGTCATAGATATAACGAGCAGTTATAAATACTCCTTATTGGTGAATATATGATTTTAAACGACGCAATAGACGAAATAGTAAATAATGTGAAGGCCGTATCAGATGAAATTAATGAGGAAAATGTTAATGAAATGTTAGACATTTTAACTTCATCTCGGAACGTTTTTCTCCTGGGACTGGGAAGATCAGGTCTGGTGGCTAGAGCCTTTGCCATGAGACTCATGCACCTTGGAATAGGGGTTTATGTTGTAGGAGAAACCATTACACCAGCTATCCAGGACGATGACTGCCTTTTAGCTATCTCCGGTTCTGGAGAAACCAGTTACATCATAAGCACATCAAAAACCGCTAAAAAAAGAGGGGCTAAGATCATTGCGGTAACATCCTATGTGGATTCTACTCTGGGAAAAATGGCAGACCTGGTGGTACATATTAAGGGAAGAACCAAAATCGATCTGGATAAAGATTACATCAGACGGCAGATAGACGGTAAACACCAGTCATTATCACCGCTGGGAACCTTATTTGAAGTTACCACCCTCATATTCATGGACGGAGTTATAGCACAGCTAATGGTAAATCTGGGGCAGACCGAGGAAGATCTCAAGGAGAGACATACTGTACTAGAGTGAATTAAGTATAACATTAATATTTAAGCCCATTCTATGTAATTTTGAGAGGGATTCAAATGAATAGAAATAGTTTGATAATAGTGATTTCAGCGATAATAATTGTATCAGCGGGCATTATTGCCTATGATTTATATTTTCTCGGGGGTTCACCGTCTCAAATCACTTCCAGAGTCGTTGTAAGCACTGTGGCACTTCCCACTCCAAGTTTAACTGGGCAAATGTCTGTGGAAACGGCTATTCAAAATAGACGTTCGGTTAGAACATACAGCAACCAATCTTTAAGTTTAAATGATGTTTCACAGCTTTTATGGGCGGCTCAGGGAATTACGGATACCACAAGGAATTACCGGGCAGCACCCTCTGGTGGACACGTCTTTCCCCTGGAAGTTTACCTTGTGGCGGGAAAAGGAGGAGTCACCGGACTAGATGAAGGTGTGTATCATTACAGCCCCGCAAATAATCAATTAGAAAAGCTTTTAAGCGGAGATTTACGCTCTAAGTTGTCTGAAATAGCTGACGGCCAGCCATGGGTGAGTCAGGCCCCGGTTAATATCGTTATTACTGGCGTTTACCAGCGTACCATAGATAAATATGGGAATAACAATGTCAGCGTCCGTTTTGTACAGCAGGAGTCCGGTCATGCCGGGGAAAATATTTATTTAGAGGCAACGGCCAGAGGACTGGCAACGGTAGCTTTGGGTTCCTATGATGATAATAAAGTTAAAAATTTACTTAAACTGCCTTCAAACGAATATACCTTGTACATCTTTCCAGTAGGATTTCCTCAATCTTAACGGGTTATCATGTAATTCAGGATAAGATTAATTTCAGATTATAACTAATTTAATTCAGAATTTGCAAATAATTTAATTTCAGAATTTGCAAAAAAAGATGAATGCAAAACAAAGGGAATTTAAGTCCTATCAAACTGAAATTCGCTGGGGATGAGTGTAGATGTTGAATCTGTTTCCCCTAACAAACCCTACTAGGGTTAGACCTGATTTTTCTCCGGCTAAAAATCCGGAGGCAGTGGGCGCGGCTTTAGAGGTTAGTATGGGTATTCCCACCCGGGCAACCTTCATCACCAGGTCCGAGGGCATTCTTCCACTGCAGACGATAAAACTTTGTGAAAAATCTATTCCCTTTAAGAAACCAGCCCCCATAACTTTATCAACGGCTACGTGCCTGCTCACATCCTCTATGGCAATAAAATTGTCTTCATTTACCAGCCCAGCTATGTGTGTGCCTCCAGTTTCTTTCCAAACCCGAGATTCTTCTTTTAGTTTTCTGAAAGCTTCCAGAATATCTTCTTTAGATATGGTGTAATCTGATTTTACTTCCTCTAAAAGCTCTATTTTCTGTCTCATTCCTCCGAAACAATCTGAACTCATAACCAGCTCTCTTCTAATGTCAAAATCAACCAGATCAATTTCTATGTTGATGGTATTCTCTTTAATATCTAAACTGGTAATATTATCCAGTGAATCGGCCATTCCTTCGCCAATAAGATATCCAACTGCAAATTCTTTTAAGAAATTGGGACTAACTGAAAAACGCCCAAAGGCAAGGTCATTTATGATTATCTCTATTTCTTCATCGTTGACTATTTTCTCATCTATATTGGAAACTTCTTTACCCACCCTTATGGCGTCGACTTTTCTAAACATTTCTGACATCTTAATTACCTCATAAATTAAAAAAATCTTTTTAAGTAAACTTTAGAGTTAAATTACTAATCAATATTGTCCTGTTATTTCAGATTGAATATCTAATTTGGATTAATCCATTTAATTTTGGATATTTTGGTTATTTCAGATTGAATATCTAATTTGGATTATCCTCTATTTCAGATTATCAATATACTGATTTATTTATTTCCATTATAAATTTTAATGATTTATCCAATTAATTTTGATGGATTTTTCTTTAAATTGCTGAATTTCAATCCCCAAAAAGGTCGTCTACCCATGATATAGCTGCTGCAATGCTGGGAAAGCCTATGGTGCTGGTGAGCAGGATTAGGCTGTGATAAACCTCTTCCCGTGATGCTCCGAATTCCATAGCCCTTCTGGCGTGGCTATGCACGGCTCCCTCAGAACGCAGGGTTGCTGCCGCAGCAAGCTGTATAAGTTCCGAGGTTTTATCATCTAATGGTCCGGCATCTTTAGCTGCTTGTCCCAGTTCACTTAAAACTTTCCCATAATTCCCAAAACGTCTTCTTATACCTATATAATGGTCTGGTAATTTTCCTTCTCCCGGTGTATCCGACATATCTAACCCTCCATTTAAATATTAATCATTAATTATCTATTTTGATTTGAATATATTTTTTTAATAAGGAACATTTTATAGGTCAATATAACAAAATGAATCCGCCAATTTAAATGAACAGAACTTTGAATTGTCATAAAGGTATCCAGAAAACTTGAAATAAATTTTATCCATAAATTAGTTTTGGTTTGGATATTATGGTCTTAATAAGGCCTATAAGTCAATATGAAATTTGGATATTATAAACCAAAATCCTTTTTCAGCACCAAAAAGAGATTTTAAACCAAAAAGAGATTTAAAAATTAGTGAACTTTAAAATTTAGAAACTGAAATAACTCTGGAAAAAATATATTATTATAATCCAGTACATATTGGTCATATGAAAATTCAGTATAACGGTGATCTTATAAATTAGTACAAAACATTGATCCTATAAATTAACAAACATTGATCCTAAAACATGGATCCTAAAAATTTAGTACAATATATTTGATTCTATTAGTCAATATTTGATCCTATAATTGAAGGTCAATCATGAATTTCAACCATCTGGTGAAGCAGTCAAAGGAAGAATACCGGAGTTTATTTGAAGATCAAACACCATTGATACTGGTGGGCTCTGCAACATGTGGAAATTCTGCAGGAGCCACGGCGCTAGAATCTGCTTTAAAAGAAGAGCTAGAAAAAAACGACATTGAATATAAAATCATCTCAGTGGGATGCATCGGCCTTTGCTATGCAGAACCAATTGTAGCGGTGTTTAAAAAGGATAAACCGGCTATTTTTTATGGTAATGTCACTCCAGAAATAGCTGCAGAACTGGTGAATTCGTATATCCTGACTGATGATCCTTTACCAGAATATGCCCTGGGGACCATGGGGGAAGAGATTATAGATGGAATACCTCTACTTTTTGATATCCCTGTCTTGAAACCACAGGTCAGGCAAATACTGCGCAATTGTGGCTTTATCGACCCTAAAAACATCCGACATTACCTGGCCCTGGATGGATACCAGGGACTGGTGAAGGCTCTGGCCATGGAACCTTCAGATATTATCCAGAAGATTAAAAAATCAGGTCTCAGGGGGAGGGGAGGTGCAGGCTTTCCTACCTGGCTAAAATGGCAACTTTGTCAGGAATCGGATGAAGAAGTTAAATATGTTATTTGTAATGCTGATGAAGGAGATCCTGGCGCTTTTATGAACCGATCTCTTTTGGAGAGCGATCCCCATTCTATTATGGAAGGACTTTTAATAGCTGCCTACACCATCGGGGCAAAAAGAGGTTTTATTTACTGCAGAGCAGAATATCCACTTGCCCTGGATATATTAAAACATGCCCTAAAAGAAATGAGAAATCACGGCATTTTAGGTGAAAATATCCTTAATTCAGGATTCAATTTTGATATAGAAATAAAGGAAGGTGCCGGAGCATTTGTCTGTGGAGAGGAAACAGCTTTAATAGCTTCTATTGAAGGCAGAAGAGGCATGCCCCGCACCAGACCACCATTCCCCACCACCTCTGGTTTATGGGGCAAACCCACCGTAATTAACAACGTGGAAACTATGGCTAGTGCGGCTTTAATCATGCAAAGAAGTCCGGAAGAATTTGCGGAGCATGGTCTGGGAGAAAGCAGAGGAACCAAAACATTTTCACTGGTTGGCAAAGTAAAACGCACCGGTCTTATTGAAGTTCCACTAGGCACCACTCTTGGTGAGGTTATCTATGATATTGGAGGCGGAATTTCTGATGGAAAGGATTTTAAAGCAGTACAAATTGGAGGTCCCTCTGGGGGGTGTTTGCCCATGGATTTCCTGGATACTCCCATTGACTACAATTCGCTTACCATGGCCGGCGCCATAATGGGATCTGGAGGGATGGTGATAATGGACCAGGGTACCTGTATGGTGGATGTAGCCCGTTATTTTTTAGAATTCACTCAGAATGAGTCCTGCGGTAAATGCGTGCCTTGTAGATTAGGAACCAAGCAGATGTTGGATGTATTAACGGACATAACTGGGGGAAAAGGTAGAAATAAAGATGTTGAATTGCTCCAGGGATTGGCAGAGGGAATTAAGGCAGGTTCATTATGTGGTCTGGGCCAAACAGCCCCCAATCCGGTTCTAACCACCATAAAATTCTTTAAAGAAGAATATCAGGCCCACATCAATGATAAAACTTGCCCTTCTTTCCTATGTAAGGATTTCATAGCTTATCAGGTAATACCAGAAAAATGTCAGGGATGCATGTTATGCCTCAAATCATGTCCAGCAGGTGCTGTTAGTGGCTTTAAAAAACAGTTGCATACGATAGACCCGGATAAATGTGTGAAATGCGGAACCTGCATTGAACTTTGTGCCGGAAAGTACAACGCTATAGAATGCATTCAAAAACGAGATTTAGAGGGTAAGAATTAAATTAGTCTAACGGATTAGTTTTAGTGATGCGCACTGTTAACTGATGCTGTTGATAAATAGCTGATGCTCAGGGGTTAACTGATGATTTAAGCCTATTAATCTGGGGCCATGATTTACTGATCCGGATTCAACATTCTTCCTTATAAAACGGTTCTCTTTTTTCAATAGCATCTAAAAATAGTTTTTTAAGTTCTTCATCGGAATATCCCTGACGAATAGGATTTATCAGATCAGTTAGATTATCGTTTTTAAGTAGACATGGTTTTATCTTTCCATCTGGGGTTATCCTTAGTCTGGTGCAGTTTTTACAGAAATTGGTGTTGTCCATGGGTTTCACTATCTCGATCTCTCCACCCTCCACGAAATATTTTTTTCGGTCCTGCATGAACTGGCGGGTCTTGATCTTTGAAGAAAGTTCAACCAGTTCCTCTTCAATTTCATCCATCTCATAATGGTATTCATCAAAAAATGCTGTATCTGGGCAGTTGTCAGTTTTTAGAAGTTCAATTAGTTGTAGAATAGCACCATTTTCCCGGCAGAACTGGAACATATCCCAGATTTCATGGTGGTTTATGTTCTTCATCACCACCATGTTCACTTTAACCGGATAGAGACCGGCCTCTGAGGCCTTTTTTATTCCATCTTTAGCCTGGTCTAAATAATCTTTTTTGGTTATAAACCGGTAAGTTTCAGGATCCAGGGTGTCAAAACTTACATTCACCCGATTGAGCCCGGCATCCACCAATTTTTCTGCATATTTTCCCAGCAGAGTTCCGTTGGTGGTTAAAGACACGTCTTGAAAACCAATAGAAGATATTCGTTGGATTATATCTATAATATCATCCCTTATGAGGGGTTCTCCTCCAGAAAGCCTTATCTTTTTTATGCCAATTTCTTTAGCCACCCTTACGATTCTTTCTATCTCCTCGGGGGTCATTTCATAGTTTTGGGGTATTATTCCGTCGTGGTGGCAGTAAAAACACTTCACGTTGCAACGGTTGGTTATGGAGATCCTTAAAGAAAAAACGGGTCTGTGGTATTTATCGGTTATCTTCATCTCGTATCAACAGTTCAACTTTTTTACCCTGGACATCTCCGACCTGGGATGTTTTTAGAGCATTTATCATACCAATGGTGGTGTTTTTAACGAATTTCTGTACAAAGGGATTCAGGGGTATCTCCACACCTTCAACATGGAGGGTAACATTCTTTTCCTTTTTCATGACGCAGGTTTTTTCCTCTGCCTCTCCTCTTATCACTGCCTGGGCCAAATCTGTACATCCTTTAAAACCGCATTCTTTACAGTTCATCTGGGAAAACATGCTGTAACTTCTCTCTTCTATCAGGTCTACCAGGGAATGGAGTGCATCTGGATCGATTTCAAAGGCATTCACTTTTTTCATGGTAAATTTGTCTTCAAAATCTGATGTAGATATTTTGGCGTAGTTTGAATGTTTAAATCCTTCTATAACCATAAAATCAAGTTTTTTGAAACATTTTATCCTTTCTAAAATATTATCCAATTTTAAACTTTCATTTACCAGAAAAAAGGTTTCATCTCCAGCAGCCACCACCAGTTCAGCACCGGCCTCTTTATGCTTCCAGGTATCTCTACCCTCCACATCAAAACCATGATTAACGTGTTTAATGGTTCCCACGCTGAAACCTCTTTTAACCAGCTCCTGAACAATTTTAGTTACTAAAATAGTTTTTCCCGTATTTTTTGTCCCTACTACTGCTATAATTTTCATTGATATGCACCTTAGAAATTAACTTGAAATTACTTATACTCAGCATAAATATTTTATGCCAGTAACTATTCTTATATCCTATATTCAATAGTCATATATGATTATCCAAGATTCATTATTTAATAGACTTTGTATCACTATTTAATAATCATTCATATTAATTCAAATAGTCATTTATATCCTTTATATTACTTTAAACAGCCATTACATCATTATTATAGCTTATATTATTCAATAGTCCTTCTATTGTCCAATAGTCTCTTGTCCAATAGTTCATATATCAAAATTTTAAAGGTCAGGGAAACCAGGTAATTAAGAAAAACATGACTAAAAGTGAAATAAACCTTAAAATAGACGGTTTAGAAATAAAAGCTGAAAAAGGGCAGACTGTTCTTCAAGCCGCACTTGAAAATGATATTTATATCCCAAATTTATGTTATAATCCTGATCTGAAACCCTTCGGGGCCTGTAGACTGTGTATGGTGGAAGATAATGAGGGGCGCCTGTTTACTTCCTGCGAAACTTTGGTAGAGGATGGAATGTCCTTGCTGACGGAAAGTTCCCAGATAAACAAGATCAGAAAACTGGTTGTGGAACTTCTCATCGCCAACCATGAATGGGACTGCCTTACCTGTGCCAGGGATAATAACTGTAAATTGCAAGAGACAGCGGCCTATTTAGGAATTGAAAAGGAAGATCTAGGAGATCTTAGACTAAAAGTTAAAGATATTCCCGTGGATACTTCAAATCCTTTTTTTAATCGTGATCTTAAAAAATGCATACTCTGTGGCATCTGCGTCAGGGTGTGCGGTGAAATATTAGGGGTAAGCGCCGTAGACTTTGGCTTCAGGGGATACAATACCAGCATCACCGCACCTGCAGATAAACCCATCCTGGAATCAACCTGTGTTTCCTGTGGAGAATGTGTGGTGGCCTGCCCTGTCGGGGCTCTGGTTCCTAAAGAGATATTAAAACCTTCAAGGGAAGTTAAAACTATTTGTCCTTACTGTGGTGTGGGTTGTGGGATTTATTTAGGTATACGTGGCAATAAAATTGTCAATGCAATAGGAGATCCTGATAATCCGGTTAATAACGGATATTTATGTGTTAAAGGCCGTTATGGACACGATTTTGTGAATCATCCCCAAAGATTAAATAAACCCCTTATAAAACAGAATGGAAGGTTTGTAGGGGTAGAATGGGATGAAGCATTTGATTTTATCGCTGAAAATTTATCAAAATATAAAACAGAATACAAAAACGATAATAAAGGCGTTAAAAATAACTTTGCGGTTATATCATCTGCCAGATGCACCAATGAAGAGAATTATCTACTTCAAAAGTTCACCCGTGCAGTTATGGGCACTCATAATATTGATCACTGTGCTCGACTGTGCCACGCCCCCTCGGTGGCCGGGCTTTCCCAGAGCATAGGCAATGGTGCTATGACCAATTCCATTAATGAGATTGGGAATGCAAAATGTATACTGGCCATAGGGACCAACACCACTTCCACTCACCCCATAATTGGCTTGCAGATCATAAAAGCAGTGGGGAAGGGTGCTAAACTCATAGTTGCCAATCCAAGAGAGATTGATCTCTCTAAACATGCCCAAATATTCCTGCAACATAGGCCAGGAACCGATGTAGCTCTTTTAATGGGAATTATGAGGGTTATAGTAGATGAAAAACTCTTAGACACCGAATTTATAAGGAAGTACTGTGAAAACTTTCAGGAATTCCATGATTCACTGGAGGAATTTGACCTGGATTCTGTGGAGAACATCACCGGGGTTAAAAAGGAAAAAATAATAGAAGCGGCAAGATTATATGCATCTTCAAATTCAGCTTCTATACTTTATGCCATGGGCATAACGCAGCACACAACCGGAACGAACAATGTTTTGGCTCTTGCTAACCTCGCAATGGTTGCGGGCCAGATCGGAAAGCACATCGA
>JADGNH010000148.1 GCA_017883605.1 Methanobacteriaceae archaeon | reverse complement strand
TGGAGGACATGGGGCCTGGGTTGTAGAGCCGGTGGACTTCTGTAGTTGTGTGGTGGCAACTGGACCTCAACGTAGAATACTTCAGGAAGCAGACTATAAGGTGCACTACGCAGCTCCTGCAGGGGATGTGATGATGACCGGACCTTTAGGTCTTATTAAAGCCATTAAATCTAAAGATAATAAGATAGGTAGTTGGCCATAGAAATGATTTTAAAGGTTGGACAACAATGGATTTAGAAGGTTGGACAACATGCAACTGGAAAGTTAGACGATAACAACTAGAAATTAAAAAAATTCCGAATTTGACATAATTCCGAATTGACATAGATTTGAACATACTGAAATTAACATATATTTTTGAACATACTGAAATTGACATAGATTGAACATAAAGTATGGTGAAAAATGGGAAGTATGGTGAAAATGATAATAGACCCCCATATACATAGTTCTTATTCTTCTGATGCTACATCTACTCCTCATGATATTATAGAAAGGTCCATAGAAATAGGTCTTGATGCCATAGCTATTGCAGATCATAATAGCTTAAGAGGTTCTAAGCTAGCGATTAAAGAAAGTAAATATCTGGATAATTTTGTGGTGATCCCTGCCATGGAGATCACCAGCAGTAAGGGACATATCGTGGCACTGGGGATTACCGAGGAGATCCAATCAGGCTTATCTCCGGAAGAAACTGTGGAAAGAACCAGGGAACAGGGAGGAATAGCGATAGCTCCTCACCCGTTTGTAAGTTACAGGGAAGGGCTCTGTGAAAGTGTTGCTAATCTGGATGTAGATGCTATCGAAACTCTTAACTCCCGCTACATATTCGGATACTCCAACTGGCGGGCCAAAAAACTGGCCTTAAAAAGAAACCTGCCGGAGATAGGGTCTAGTGATGCGCACTTCCTGGGGGCCATTGGAAGCTGTGTCACTGAATTGGAAGCAGATTTCTCAGTGGACAGCATACTTAAGGGTATACTATCTGGTAAAACTAGTGTTTATGGGGATAGAACCCCACTACCCCTGATATTGAAGGAAGTTATTAATAAAAAGATTAGAAGGATTTAAAAGACTAAGGGATTAATAGATTAGAAATTTTAGGTTGGAAGATAACACACTACTTAATTAGAGATTAACACTCTCACCCTTTTTTTGAAGATCTTTTTTGAAGTAGAGGCTGTCCCATAATTCAAAATCAGGGAAAAAATAAGAGCAAATAGAGCTTTAAATCCAAAAATAAGCAAAATTTCTTGTGCCAAAATTAATTATGAGACAGCCTCAGTACAAATAAAAAAAATAAATTATAACATAAACTTAAATTACAACAATCCAAAATAAGACTTATGCTATCCGAATTATCTCAATTCATTGGAGAAAACTTCATATACCTCCACCCAGGATATACCATCCTTAACACCGTGGTATTTGGCATCTTACTGGGCATTTCTGTTATATTAATCATAAAAATGTTCAGGGTTATAAAAAAAGATCCTAAAGACCTGGTCATCCCACTTATTCCTTTTATTTTCTTTGGGTCCAGCGCCAGAGCCCTGGTGGACAACGGGGTATATCCTTTGACATACATACTGGTCACTCCCGGTATCTACATTCTAACCGGCATAATAACAATTGTCACTCTACTACTGGCGGTTTATATTGAAAGAATAACTAAGTTCGACTACAGATACACCATAATCATAGTTGGAACGGCCCTGTGCATACCTAACATATTGAACATACCTTCCATCGACTTCACAGCATTTTTTGAAGTTATTGGAATTTGGGCCCTCTTTTCGGGAATTTTCATAGCTTTAAGAAATAAATGGAGTTTAATCAAGGATAAATTTAATTTAAGTGTCTTGATAGCACATCTATTCGATGCTAGCTCCACATTTATTGCAGTTGACTTTTATGGTTATGGAGAACAGCACGTACTCCCCAACGCCCTCACCAGCCTGACTGGAACGGCACTGGTGATGTTCCCACTGAAGATAGCGGTCGTACTTTCCGCCCTTTATGTTATAGATCTTTACGTGGAGGATAGAACTATAAAAAACATGTTAAAGCTGGCCATATTTATCCTGGGACTGGCCCCGGGGATTAGGAATTTCATGAGTCTTATTATTGGAGCTTAAAATAGCAATTTTTAATGGAATCACAGTTTGATTATAGAATCAGTAGTGATTATAGAAGTCAACTTACAGTACAATAGAAGTCAACTTACAGTACATTATACAAGATCAACTTACAAGTTTATGATACACATCAACTGCTAATGATTACAGAAACACCTTCAATGAATTATACAAATATTAATACCTGATTATACAAATTTTTATAATAGTATAAACTGTCAAACCAGATGAGGTCTTCCCATGTATATCGAAGAAGTAAAAAAGGGTATGGAACTACCGGAAACGGTCAGAATATTTGATACTACCTTAAGGGACGGTGAACAGACACCGGGAGTTGCCATAACTGTAGATGAGAAAATAAGGATTGCAAAAAGACTGGATAGGTTGGGTGTTGACACTATAGAAGTGGGATTTCCAGCCTCCTCCCCGGGAGAGATGAAAGCTGCCAGGGAGATAATAAAACTGGGATTAAAATCACAGGTATGTGGTTTGGCAAGGACTCTGCAGGGAGATTTAGATGCAGCCATTGATTGTGATGTTGATTACATCCACACTTTCATTGGAACATCCCCCCTCCACCGAGAATACAAGCTTAAGATGAGTAAGGAGGATATTTTAGACTTATCAGTGAAAGCAGTGGATTACATAAAGGACCATGGCATTACCGCGGAATTTTCAGCAGAAGACGCCACCAGGACAGAATTCGAATATCTTAAGGAAATATATAAAGAGGTAGAGGGTGCAGGCGCAGATTATATCAATGTTCCAGACACGGTAGGGGTAATGATCCCTGCTTCGATGAGATACCTGATTTTCGAGCTTAAAAATTATATAAAAATACCTATAAGTGTGCACTGTCACGACGACTTTGGGCTGGCAGTTGCTAACTCTCTAAGTGCTGTTGAAGCTGGTGCGGAACAGGTGCATGCCACCATAAACGGCTTGGGAGAGCGGGCTGGAAACGCATCTTTGGAGGAGCTGGTAATGGCTCTGATAACCAGTTATGGCATAAATATGAACATCAAAACCGAATTACTGGTGGATATCTCTGAGTTCGTATCCAGAATCACTGGGGTTAAAATGCCGCCAAACAAGGCCATAGTGGGTGAAAACGCATTTGCCCATGAAGCAGGGATACATGTGCACGGGGTGCTCCAGAAAGCAGAGACTTACGAGCCCATCACCCCTGAGATGGTGGGACACACCCGTAAAATAGTTTTAGGTAAACATACTGGAGCTAAAGCTATAAAATCTAAATTGGATGAATATGGAATAGAAATGAATGATACTCAGTTTAATCAGATATTTGATCAGGTTAAAAAACTGGGAGATAAGGGTAAATGCGTAACCGACGCTGATTTAAAAGCCATGGCTGAAACAGTTCTGGGAAGGGCTGAAAGAGAGATTGTAAAACTGGAAGGTTTCTCGGTGATGACCGGCGACAATGTAATGCCCACTGCCACTGTGAAGCTCAACATAGATGGAAAAATAAATACTGCTGCCAAAACTGGTGTGGGGCCTGTTGATGCTGCTATAAATGCTATACAAAGCTTAGTGAGTGAAACTGCAGATATAGAACTTAAAGAATATCATATAGAAGCCATAACTGGAGGTACCAATGCATTGGCCGAGGTATTTGTTGTAATGGGAGATAAAGATGGAAATAGTGCCACTGGTAGGTCTACAGTGGAAGACGTAGTTATGGCCAGTGTAGAAGCAGTTCTAGACGCCATAAACAAGATACTGGTGATGAGATGATTTTAAACGAGTCATTGGGGAGCGGTGAAAATAGTTAGTATAAAAAAAACATCAGGATGATACTTTATTTATTTTCAATTCTTTTTAATGAAATCAGCTTTTGGTTCCCATTCTTTTCCATTGTATAACCAGTTACCTTCCCAGGTATGACCATTACAGTTGCAGTTACAAAAACTTCATTTTCAGAAAAAATTTTTCTAGTAGTAATAGTGGTTTCCGTCTGTGAAGTATCCTAGATACCTTCTTTTGCATTTAATGGGGTTTAATCCATTATTTTTTTTCATTAATTTGAGACCAAAATAATTTTAAGATACAGAGAAATAGGAATGTTAGGGGAGTTTAAATAATTTTTATCCTCAATTTTTATCCACAATCAGGAAGTTAACTTGTTTGGAAGGTTTAGTGGGACTGAACAAAAATATAAAGGAA
>JADGNH010000005.1 GCA_017883605.1 Methanobacteriaceae archaeon | reverse complement strand
ACGTTCAATTCAATGTTTCTTTGAAATTTTGCGTCATAAAAACCTTTAAGTTCATTTACATGGGTGAGGGACGAACCATCCAGGTTGGCCGTACCTACAGTGGCCCATAGATCATCCACCAAAGCCGCTTTACTGTGCACGTATATAGGTTGTATCTTAAACTGATCATCCCCCCATCCCACCGACCACAGTGTGAACAATCCTATTTGGGGGTGTTCTAATACATCTTCTACAGACTTTATTCCCAGTCTTTCAATACACTGGTTCTGCCATTTTTTATATCCGGGATTGTCAGGGTTTTCATTCAGGACCACAATCACCTGAAGATCAGGTTTGTTATCCATGGCATTTTTCAGGGCTTTTATAATACTCTTATTGGTGAAAAACTGGTTTTCTAGGTATATATAATCTTTAGCCTCTGCTATGGCCTTTCTATAACCTTCATATATGCCTAACTCCCCCTTTTTAGATAGAGTTTCAGGCGTGATTGATCTGGCAATTTGAACCGGAGCTTCTCCTGAAGCTGGGGGTTTGGAACGTGGATTTAATTTTCCTTTTCCATGGTAATCTTCCTTAGAAATGTAATTCCACATTTCAATGAAAAACTCCTCAACATAATTTACAGATCCTCCCTTCAGTTTCACAGATATGTCGTGGACGGGTCTCACACCCTCTGGTTCGCGGCGGGGATCGTTAATTAAATGATGGGATGTGTCCCAGTAATCCGGTATAAAAGGAGACCCAATAACAAATGCTTCTTGCCCGTCAACAACCAGGGTTTTGGCATGCATCACATGGAGACCGGTGGATTTAAATTGTCTTACTTCAACTCCACTGGATTTGAAATAGTCTTCAATTTCATGGTAGCTATCTTGAAGAGCCAGATTTTCATTCAAGATTATTTTTATATCAACTCCCCTTTCACCTGCCCTTCGAAGAACCTCTACCAGGACGTCTTTAGGAGTTAATTCCTCATCAGATTTGAAGGTCGCCACCAAATGTGGGTCGAACTCAAACTGTGTAAGATAAACAAAGGATTTTGCATGGTTAATAGATTGGACCAACCTTTCCAGTTCGATCTGGTTATCAATCAATATCTCCAGATGGTTATCTGATGAAAACCTTGACTTTTCAGAACCGCCTAAGGTTACGAACCATCCGCCGGCCCAGTCCCGGGGGAGGGTAATATCTTCGATTTTTTTTATGGTTTCAGTTACAGCGGAGTATTTTTCTGTTTTGAAAAGCTCAGCCACACCTAATACATCTTTAACAACCACCACAATATCTGGTTTTTCATTTAAAACATTAGTATATTGACTGGGAGGATATAAAATTTCATAAAAACCGTTTTTATCCGTTTGAGAAGTGCCCAGTTCTAAATCATTGCTAAGCGATACTGGTGAAAGCTTATCTGCCAGTTTCATGGCACGACTATCCTTAATAGAGGATTCTATCTTCCCACCACCCAATGCTACAACAACCAAACCAGACAGGGGTTTACCATTTTCATCTAATACTCTCCCTTTTACTCCCCGGTTGGGGCCTTTAACTTCTATAATTCCGAAATCTATAACTTCGCCGTTAAAGTTACCTGTAAAGATGGTTTCAAATATTTTTTCCTCTTGGAACCTGATCTCCACTTTAATTTTAGCAGATTTGTTATCAAAAAGAAATTGGTTCGGATCAGGTGGATATGAAAACCTGAATTCACCTTCAGAATCTGTTAAGGTTTTTCCAAGTTCCCTGTCCAGTATAAGTGGGTTAGGATCAAGATACCATAGAACAACTTTATGATTCGTCAGTATATTCCCATCTGTATCTATTAAACGTCCTTTAAAGGTGATGTCTGTCATTTTAGTCACTGAATATTCTTTTAATAGGATATAAAAATATTTAACAATTAAAAAAAAAAAATTGATTATTCCTATTTACCGTCTAAAAAATCCCTAAAAACCTTAAAATGATTATAATAATGATTATAACGACAAGATAATATAAAATGCTTCTTCCCATGCTTTCCACTCCTTTTTTATTCATCCATTTTAACTAATATTCATCCATTTAACTAATATTCATTCAATCATTATTGCCGTATCAGTCTCTCCGATCTCTATGGTTTCTTCGAGTTAATCCTAGTAGTAGAGAGCCAACTGCACCGCCTATTGCGCCCACGACTATTACAAATATTATTTCTTGCGGTGTGTTTAATGGGACATAGGTTGATAACTGTGCAGAAAATGCAGCAATTTGACCTTTGAATAAGCTTAGTATCCACAAGATTATTGCACCTGCAACAGCCATAAGTGCTCCATTAATCACCCCATCAATAATGCCGCCATAGGAGATGTAACCCACAATTATACCTGCCAGTAGGAAACCAACTATGGCAACCGGAAATCCCAGAACTGATCCAACACCCAGAATTGATAAAACTACCGTAAATATAATGGCCAAAACAAACCCTTCAACCACCGCTCCAACACTTACCAATAGACCATCTCCATTAAAAAAATGGGTTTAGTTAATATCAATTTTATGTACTTCTCTTTCTATTTTAGGCAGTTTAATGGTTAAAACAGAGTCTTTGAAGTTAGCTGATGCTTCTTTAACCTTTATTTCTGACGGAAGTTTTATGGTTCTTTTTGTTTCACCGTAACTCCTCTCTTTTTGGATGTAATTGATGTCTTCACCTTCACTTATCTCTTCGAACTTTGCCATGATATCTATACTTTCACCTGCAATTCCAATATCAATGTCTTCCTTTGTTACACTTGGAAGGTCTATTTTTATTATTATGGTATCATTGGTTTCAATAACGTCTGCTGGTGGTTTTTGGAGGGGTGTTGTGTAATCTGATAATGTTTTTCCAACTTCTACTTGCTTGACTTTAATAGTGTTCATTATTTCATTCAACAACTTCTCTGCCTGCGTCCTCCTTTTTCCAACTTCTTCTTGCATATCATCCTTTTTATCCATGGCACCTTCCTTCATTTCGTTTATCCTATCACCAACATCCTCTTTTGTCTCAGAAGCACTTGATTTAATGTCACCCATTTTCTGTTTCATTTCGTCTTCATCTACCATTTTCCCCCTCCAAATTTTGTTTTTGATAAAAAAAAAATATTAAATCAAATTTTCAAAACAGCAAATAATTATTCAGTCTTGAAAACTCTGCCTTTAATTAGAACTTTATCGCCAATAGTTTCAATCATTTCATAGGGTACTATTTTTTTATCGCCTAGACCAATTTTTGCTGATATCCCCGCTTCTTTTAAATGAATAGATTTTACTGTGTTGGTTTCAAAATCCCATTCTACTTCGTTTACTAACCCCACTAGGTCTCCAGACTCGTCTATAACATCTTTACCAATCAATTCATCTGATATTTTCATATTTTTCCACTCTCCAACAAATCATATATTCAATCCAATTTATTCCAATTTCATCTAATTGCGGTATTTCACCTAAATACTTTATGTTGATAATAGTTATTAAAGATTTCTAGTATTATCATGGGAGTCTTGAAGATTAATTTAATCAATTTAGCATTCATTCCTTTTATTGCACCTGATCATAGGCAGGCACTTTATCAAAACTACTAGAAAGGCCATAGAACAGAGAAACGAACAATATCTTTTAAAAGCGTAAATTAAAAAAATAAAAAAAGATTTTAATGAATTCTCTGGACAACTAGTGACCATCATCACCGAACGTAAGAAGCAGAGAAGGGCATTTCTAGAAAGCTATGATCTTCTACTTTAAAAAAAAGGAAAAAAGACCGTCCCCTAAAGATATGAACCGAATTTCATGGACTTTTCGATTATCTTTATTCTCCTCCTCTTTTGATAGTTTTTAACCATTCAAGTACTTTATCAGCGATATCTTCAGAAATATCTTCAATCAAGTCTTTTTCACTCCAGCCACATACTTCTGCCTCATCAATATCGCCAACTACGTCTTCTACCCGTTCTTGATCACTGTAGCTTCCCATTTCAGATTCACAAAAACTAAAAATTTTGTCATGATTTTCAAATAGAATATTCCACGTTTGTGAATCTCTAAGCTCCCAATACCAATAATAGTTTTTAATGGTTTCTTCTTCAGTATCTTGCTTATCAGTTACCTCTTTTTCTTCATAACCAACGATCAGCACATTATTATCATCTAAATAAATATGTTTCTGCCAAATATCCTTATCTCCCTGTGTCTTCTCTAATTCTGAGTTTTCTATCAAATCTACAAGTTCTTTTTTGTCAATCATTTTAACCACTCCCCTTTGTCAGATTCGAGGTATATTTAACACTCTCCAGGATATATGGTTTTAAATCAGGTTTTAAAGCTTCAACAATCACTAAATCAATTTTGGAGTCAAATAGATCTCCTAAAAAGAATTTAAGATCCATGTAGTTGTCAAAGGTTTCTTATCTCCTTCAAATTCCACCAGAATGTCTATTTCACTCCCCATTTTTTGCTCATCTTTGATATAAGAGCCAAATAAGCCTATCTTTCTGATGCCAAATTTCCTGATTTCCTCCATATTCTCCTGGATCTTTTTTAATATTTCCTGTGAAGTCAACATTCCTATACTTTCCTTAATTAGTGTGGTAAATTTCAACTATTTACTGTCTTTTTATTTTACATACAGTGCTCTGGTTTCTAATTATAATTATGTGTTTTTTTAGGATAAAAGTTTGTTTAATAAAATTCACTTTCTTTAAAAAAACTCCTATAATTTTATATTCTGATGATCAATTGTTTTTTAAATAACCAAAAAATCTTAAAAAAAGACCTGTTTTGACCGCTTAGGGGGGGGGATTATCCTATCAATTTTTACTATTTATCTAACCCTTTTACATTATTCAATTCCCTGGATTAAAAAAAAAGAATTGGTGGGCTACTACTTAAAAAAATAAACCTTTCTTTTAAATAAAGTCCCTATTAGATGTGTATGATAATTTCTAGAATAATCTTCTAAATTGATAAATTAGGTAATGTTTAAAAAATATAATATTAGCATTAAAGAAATAATGTAACCAATCTATCCCTCTGCATTGTTTATTGGTCACTCCTGGAGAATACTTTTAAGCCCGGCTATGGGGGCTGTTTTAATGTCTCTGAGCACGGTGATTGTGGCGGTTAACGCCAGCTTTTTGAGGATTAAATAGATGTGTAAGAAAAATTTATTTCTATTTTTTTCCTTTCAAGTTAAAAGATTAATGAGACAGGAGAAATATTTCATCTTCTGAGAAATATTCCATTCTTTTCCTAAAATTTCTTTTTTTTAGAATTTATAAAATTCAGAATTTACATTCTTTTCCTAAAAATTTATTAATTCAGAATTACATAACATGTTATGGTGATATTTATGAAGAAAACTTTGGAAAACCTGGCAAAGGCCTTTATAGGTGAAAGTCAGGCCAGGAACAGGTATACAATCTATTCTAAAATTGCTAAAAATGAGGGGTTCCCCCAGATAGCCCAGATATTTCTGGAAACCGCAGACAACGAAAGGGTGCATGCAAAGTGGATATTCAGGATGATCCAGCAAGTTGAAACAAAAACAGGAGAACATGTAGAAGCCGTCAAGGTGGAAGCAGAGGCACCTTTAGTTATGGGATTAACCACTGCAAATTTGAAGTCTGCCATAGCCGGCGAACATTATGAAAACAGTGAGATGTACCCGGAATTTGCTGATATGGCGGAGCAGGAAGGATTTGAAGATATTGCCGATCGATTACTCGCCATCGGCCATGCAGAAGAACACCATGAGGATCGATACATCAGGCTCCTGGAGGAAGTTAAAGCAGGAACTGTCTATAAAAAGGAGGAACCAGTTAACTGGACCTGCAGTAAATGTGGATTTGTCTACAATAGTGAGGAACCACCAGAGGTATGTCCTGCCTGTAACCATCCCCGAAAATATTTCCAGATAGTATGTGAGGAGTACTGAATATAAAGTTTTTAAGGGTATGAAATTGTTAATGGTATTAATATGACTGAAAAAGAACAGATATATCGATGCAACATCTGCGGCAATATGGTGGAAGTTATTCACCTGGGCACCGGGAAAATGGTGTGCTGCGGTAATCAGATGGAACTTCTTGAGGAGAGAATTGGTGATGTAGGCCCTGAAAAGCACATACCAGTCATAGAAGAGACTGATAACGGTGTGAAGATTAAAGTGGGATCAATTGCCCATCCCATGGAGGAAAACCATTGCATAGAGTGGGTGGAGATCATTGCCAACGACCAGGTTTACAGGAAAGTCTTTAAACCAGGAGACAAACCAGAAGCTGAATTCAATGTGGATATAGAGGATATAAGCCAGATCAAGGCCAGGGAATACTGCAGTATCCACGGACTCTGGAAGTCCCAGTAAATTAACCCTATGAAGACTCAAATATTCCAATTTTAAGTTTTTTACCAACCCTTTGAGTCTAATATTATTTTTTTTTTAAGTTTAAAAATAATTTTTTGATCCAAATTTCTAAATCTCAACTTAATCTAATACTTTAAATCTATTTATTAATTTAATTCCTTTAAATCTATTTATCCTTTAAATCTATTTATTAATTTAAATTCTTAATTATCCTTAATAGCTAAGTCCAAATTCTAATCTATTAAATTAAAATTTTTCTATAAAGATTAAAATCATCAATATAATGTATAATAAGTCTTGAACTCCATCTGTGATGTTAAGCCATTCCACAGGTTCTTCCACATTGGAAATAGCGATAAGATTTTAAGTCTCATGAAGATATTAATAGAATAGTTAAAAGAAATTTGAAAATAAATATTAGCCAGAAATATTTTCAAATAAAAAAATACTAAAAAAAGTGTATATATGCAGAATAAGATCCTGATTGTGGCCTTGGTTATATTAACTGTTTCATTTTCTGGATGCATCCAATCAGATGTTTCCAAAATAGATCAATCGGCAGCCACCATAAACAACCACCTGAAGGCCGGTGACGAGTACTACAATAATGCAGCTTCAGACTCCAACCAGCAGCTTTATATTAAGGCCCTTGAAGAATGCGACAACGCTACTAATGAATTTACACAGGCCAAATCTTCAGCACAGGACGCTTATACCTACTCTAAAAACACTAAAGAAGTGGTATTTATTGAGTATATTCAGAATGTCCTGAGTGAGGTAGATGCCAAACTGAATGCCACCTCAGAACTCAAAACAGCCATCACCTACTTCCAGAAAAACAGTACAACAACTGGTAATCAACATCTTACTCTTGCCAATAACTACATGGACCAGGCATTGGTATTTAAAGGCAACAGAGAAAGTATAGTCCAGCAAAATCCTACTAAATTCAAATAAGAATTAAATTTAGATGAAATAACTCTAATAGGGTTTAATTAAATAATCTAATAATGGGGTTTAAATTAATTAAAATAATCTAATAAAGGGTTTAAATTAATTAAAATAATCTAATAAGGGGTTTAAATTAATTAAAATAATCTAATAAGGGTTAATCGAATAAAATAACTTTAATAGAATTGAATTAAATAATAATACTCTAATGATGATGAAAATTAAATAAAAAATAACTCTAATAAAAATTAAATTAAAATAAACAACTCAATAAGATAAAAAAAATTCAAATAAGGATTAATTCAATAAAAAATAACTCAAAAATTTAAATTCATTTATTCTATTATTAAGAGGTTTATCAATGAAAAGAACATGTTCAGAGTGCAAAGGTAAGGGATATCAGGTTTTAAGCTATAAGATATGTGAAACTTGCCATGGGACCGGTGTTAAAGGTCAGATAGATGTAAAAAATCATGTTAAAAATATTTCCAGTCAGGCTTTAAAGAGGTTTGAACTGGACGAAGAACAGGAAGTACCCTGCAGTGCCTGTGATGGTAAAGGAGAAATAGAAGTCCGTGAGACCTGTACCGAATGTCAGGGACAGGGTGAGCTGAACCAGTGCAAAAAGTGTGGTAAACTCCTAGAAAAAGGAGATTACTGTGCTGGATGTGAAACAAAACCTCGGGTGTATGAAATCCAGTCTTCCTGTCAGATAGACGACCTGGAAATTGGCGCTGATTACAAGGGAAAGGTGAGCCGGGTAGAGAACTACGGAGCTTTCGTGAGTCTCAGCAAAAAGCTCTTCGGACTCCTAAGAATGAAATCACACAACTACAACGTAGGCGATGAGGCCTTCGTTAAAATCATCGATATTAAAAGGAACCGGGGAGAGGTGGACCTGGCACCGTCCACTGTAAAAAATAGTTACGAACTGGTTAAGCTTAAAAGAAACATTTCCAGAACCAAAATAGGAGATATAACCCAGAAATCCATGGGAAAACCTGTACGGCTGGTGGGTGAGGTGGTGCAGATCCAGCAGACATCAGGCCCAACCATCTTCACCATATCTGATGAAACCGGTACCACCTGGGCCGCTGCATTTGATGAGCCCGGTGTCCGGGTCTATCCCACCATAAACATCGAAAATATTGTGGAGATAATGGGTGAAGTTTCCCTGCACAGCGGCAAGATACAGATCGAATCAGAGTCAATAGAAAGAGTGCGGGGCCAGGAATCTCTGGACGCCAGAAAACGTATAGAAGAAGCAATAGATGAGAGAGCTGAACCAGAGACCACCGAACTCCTCATCGAAAGTAAAGTTCTTGAAGATTTAAGGCCGCGCATGAAGGATGCTGCCAAGGCCATAAGAAGGGCGGTGATGGACGGCCGGTCCATACTGGTGAGGCACCATGCAGATGCAGACGGAATCTGCGCCGGGGTGGCGGTTGAAAAGGCAGTGGTTCCACTTTTAAAGGAAATAAACAACAGTAACGATGCTGAATGGCATTTTTTCAAGAGAGCCCCCAGTAAAGCCCCGTTCTATGAGCTGGAAGATGTTGTAAAGGATTTATCATTTGCACTGGAGGACATGGAGAGACACGGACAGAAACTTCCCCTCCTCGTTCTTCTGGACAACGGATCCACAGAGGAGGACATTCTAGCCCTTATGCAGGTTAAAATTTATAATATTGAAGTGGTGGTGGTTGACCACCACTACCCCGGTGTGGTGGAAGACGGCCGGGTGGCTGTGGACGAATATGTGGATGTACATGTCAATCCCTATCTGGTAGGAGGGGATTCCCAGATCACAGCCGGGGCACTGGCCGTGGAGCTGGCTAAAATGATTAACCCTGAAGTAAAAGAACGTCTTATGCACCTGCCGGGCATAGCTGCAGTGGGGGATCACGCCCGTTCAGAGGAAGCCCAGAAATATATAGAAATTGCAGCAGAAAAAGGATATGACGCAGAGGATCTGGATAAAATAGCAAGCTGCATAGATTTTGAAGCCTTTTTCTTGAGATTTATGAATGGTAGGGGTATTATAGACACCATTTTAGGATTGGGAAACCGGGAAAAGCAGCAGAAACTGGTGGACGCCCTCTACAAGGAATCTCTGAGGAGAGTTGAATGGCAGCTTAAGGCCGCTATGCCCAACCTCAAAACCCAGAAATTACCCAACAACATTATATTCAATGTTTTAGATGTGGAGAAATATGCCCACAAGTTCACCTTCCCTGCTCCTGGTAAAACCTGTGGTTTTGTGCACGACCAGATAGTAAAAAAATACGGAGAAGAACAGCCCATAGTCACCCTTGCCTACGGTCCCGATTTTGGAGTTATAAGGGCTACAGATGCTGTAAACGAGATATTTGGTTTTAACCTGAACACCATTATCCTGAAACTTGCAGATGAAATACCAGAGGCAGGTATAGATGGGGGAGGACATGAATGCGCCGGGTCCCTGAAATTCGTGGAGGGACTGTCCAAAGAAGTTCTAGGGGCCTTTGCTGGTGAAGTTGCCGGGCTAAAAAAATAGATTTCAGGCTCTAATTAGGGATTTGCCATTATTTTTTTTTATAGAATATTCCAAAGAATAAATAATGGGAAATTTAATATGAAATTTCCCCCTATTTCTACTGTCAGGATACTGCCGGACATCTGTGTTTTAATATTCCACAATCTCTTTTAAAGATGAATCAGCATCTATTAAGCAACCGGGTATCTTTATTCCCAATACATTTCAGTAAAAATATTAAAGAACTGACTGAACGGCTTTAAAGTGGGGGTTATGATTTTTTGAAATTTCAACATAAATGTCAAAAATAAGTAGAAAAAATTGGATAAAAGGATTAAAATCAGTGGATAAAAGGATTAAAATCAGTCCTTTTATCCTGATGTATCTATCTAAGTACCACTTTTCCTAGTGGTTCTAGATCCATATGATGCGGTCCAAACTCCATATAGTAGTGGTCCAAACTTAATATATGGTGGTCCAATCTCATATGTGGCGGTCCAAGTTTTTTTATCTATTCAGGTCATGTAGACGCTGTTTCAGTTGATTTCAGCACTGGCAGTATTCCATAGCCAAAACTGTTGGATCCACCAGATGTTTGCTGATTTTGGCCGCTGTTATTTGCTGCAGTGTTTGTCGTGGGAGGATATGCGTAATAATATCCAACAATAACTACTACTATAACTACCACAACAACTATTGCCAAAATCCATTTACTATCCATAACACACCACTCCCCCTTTTGTTATATGTCATATTTTATATAATAATTTTTCGGGAAAATTTTTAAAATTAATTTATTAAAATTCCAATTTAAGGTTGATCTATTAAAATTCCAATAATTAACCTGAAATCTAAATAATTAACCTGTTAAAAAGATTAGTTAAGAAAATTGTGGGTTAAATTTTCAACTTAATAGATTTAGTAGGTCCAGATAGGGATTTCTTTCCATCTGGCCCGGAATCTCTGGAGAGTTTTGGTTATCTCCGGAGCGTTGCGCCTCTCCAGGAGAAGAACACCTTTACCAATCCTTTGGGCACCAATCTCTTCCACTAAACCAGGATATTCTTTCCTTTTCCTTTCCCCACCTTTTAAATAGGTGGATATTCCCCCAAAAAGCGCCCGGTTTAACCGGTTCCTATGGTTCTGGTCCATCCGGGAGGTGTTATAGGATATGATCATCTTGGATTTAAGTTCCTGGTCATCCATGGTTAAGTTCAGGGGAGTACCATATAACAGTATTCCCTCGCCTGACAGGGCCCCAATTATGCGGTGTTTACCTTTTAAATCTTCCAGAGTGAGGTGGTGGAGATTAAATCTGTCAGTGGCCAGATATCTTATCCATTTAACTATCTCTATATCCTTTTTTGAATAAATTATGGCCAGATCTATCTTGGAATCTGACCTGGCCTCCCCCCGGGCCAGAGACCCAAAGAGTACGATGGATAAAATTCCGGGAAAGTCTTTAATATTCTCTGATAGATCCACAGCATCCTTGAATGACATTAAATACTTCCTGACAGTTATTTTTTATTTTTAGAAACTCTTTTACCTTATTTAGAAATTCTTTTGAGTAATTATCAGATTATTTTCATATAACTTGATATTTTTACATAATATTTTGAGATCAAAACTTATTTCCTTGTTATATTAACATAACAAAAACATCTTAAAAATATTTCTGTTCTATTTATATAACAAAAAAATTAATTATTTTAAATCTTTTTACAGGTAAAATTAAAGAAAGCTTTCTTAAATCATTTTTTTTTATAAATTTGTAAAAATTAAAGGTTAATAAATATTTCATAAAAAAATTTTTAGATAGAATATTATTTCATATTTATTTCTATAAAATTCAAATAAGATTTAGATTCTATAAAATCAGATATGGATTAGATTAGGATTTAAGATTAGAATTTAAGATTAGAATTTCTATAAAATTTGTTGTAAATCTTAATTTGAAATAATGAATCAAGATGACTCCTTTCCCATATCCCAGTAGTAATCACAGAGATCATTTATAGGACATTCTTCATGCAGGGGACTGATGGGCCGGCAGATGGTCTGGCCGAACTGCACCATCAGGTCGTTGAGTTCTATCCAGTTTTTTTTAGGAACCACCTTCTCCAGCTCTTTCTCGGTTTGTTCAGGGTTATGGGTGTCCACCAGACCTATTCTATTGGATATGCGGTGCACATGAACATCTACGGGTATGGCTGGTTTGGTAAAACCATAAACCAACACACAGTTGGCGGTTTTTCTACCAACACCCGGTAGGGTTAAGAGTTCATCAATGTTGTCCGGGACCACGCCATTAAATTCATCAATTATTATCTGGGACACTTCCTTTATCCTCCGGGATTTAACCCTAAAAAAACCTGCTTTTCGTATGAGGGGCTCTAAATCTTCAGGCCGTGCATTAGCAATTTCCTCCATGGTATGGTATTTGGAAAAAAGACTCTCTGATGCCTGATCTGTATTCTCGTCCCTGGTCCTCTGGGAGAGTATGGTTCGGATAAGCACCCGGTAGGGATCACCATCTTCAAAAACCCTTAAAGTATATTTTTGCTCCAGGCGCTCCATGATCTTCTTGATTCTCTTTGATATTTTTGTTTCCCCTTATCTTCTTTCCTTACTTCCCCTCATCTCAACTAAATCCATAAGCACTTTTAAGCCATATTTAACGCCCTTTCCTTCCTTGGCTACAGTGGCTATTATGGGAGCCTTGATTATACCGCCATGGTTAAGGTCTACGGGACATATATCCTGTTTATTGGCAAATACAACATAAGGAATATTATTAGAGTTTAAATTTGTTATAATATTTTTATCAGTAGATGTTAAGCCCTTTGAACTATCGATGACCACAATGGACCCGTTCAGTCCCAGGGAAAGTATTTCACGCATGAATTTAAATCTTTCCTGACCGGGAGATGCGAAAACATGCACTTTTTTCCCTTCAATTATGGTGTTACCATAGTCCAGGGCTATGGTGGTGTCATTATAATCAATATTCGCCTTCTTGTCGCATATATTCTCTAGGGTGGTGGTTTTTCCAGAGTTATATGATCCCAGGATCACTATTTTTTTATCGTTATTTCTCCTTTTCATATTCCCTATCCTTTCAAAGTTTTCTCATATATTTACCCGTCGTTCTACTCTTCTTTATATTCGTCCTTTTTCACCAGTCTTCATATCTCCTGTCCTTTAACCAGCTCTTTCATGATATCTGGAAATTGGGGGAAAGATACTTTATAAACCGATGCATTCTTTATTTTAACCCCACCCACCTTTAAACCAACCAGATACAACGCCATAACCAGACGGTGGTCATGGTGTGAGTCAACCACCCCTCCATGAGCTCCGCCCCTTATTATTAAACCGTCGACTTCCTCTTTTACAGATACACCCAGTTTTGAAAGTTCGCTGGCGCAGGTATGGATGCGGTCTGTTTCCTTATACCTGGCATGCTCCACTCCACTGATCCTGGTGGTGCCTTCGGCCATAGCACCCAGGGCAGCTACTGTGGGGAGAAGGTCTGGAGCATTCTTTAGTTCCACATCTAATCCCTGGAGATTTCCATATCCCTTTATATTAACCTCATCCCTTTTAACTTTAACATCACATCCCATATTATGAACAATATCCAGGATCATACGGTCCCCCTGTTTGGATTTATCCTTAAGATTTTTAACAGTTAATTCTGAATTCAAAGCTGCAGCTGCAGCAATTAAATATGATGCAGAAGAATAATCCCCCTCCACTATGTAATCTGTACCTTTATATCTTTGGGGTTCAATATGAAAGGCGTTACCAGATGACTTATAGGTTGCCTTCACCCCAAAATCTTTCATAATATCCCGGGTCATGTCAACGTAGGGTTTTGAAATAAAATTCCCATTAACCTGTAGATCCACCGGGACTTGAGCATAGGGAGAAGCAATAAGGATGGATGATATAAATTGAGAGCTTACATCACCATTTATAGCAGTATTTCCTCCTTTAAAACCCCCCTTAATCACCAATGGGGCCTTTCCATTATTTCTAGTTGAATATGCAGTTATTCCCAATTTACGGATGGATTGGAGGATGTCCTGCATGGGTCTATCCCTTAAAGAGCTGTCACCAGTTATAACTGTACAGTAAGGGGCTAAGGAAGCGACGCTGGTCATTAAACGGAGAGTGGTACCTGAATTTCTAACATCCAGAATATTTTCCGGGGTTTTAAGACTACCCCCAGTACCCTGTACCACGCATTCATCATCCCGAGTTTCTATCTGGGTGCCAAAGGCCTGACAGCTTTTTAAAGATGCCAGGGTATCCTCAGAATAAAGTGGATATTTAAGTTTTGATATCCCCTCGGCCAGGGATGCGATGATAAAAGCCCGGTGTGTGTAACTTTTTGATGGAGGGGCCTTCACCACCCCCATCAAACTATCTGCCTTTTGAACTTCGAGTTCCATTTAGATCACAATCTCCACTACCAGGTCCAGTTCCTCTGGGTGCAGGATCTCCACCTTCTCTCCGGTAATAGTTACAATCTCCTTTTTAGTCTTTATATAATCCTCTGTGATTCTCAAACCATCGATTAAAATTTCCCCCTTTGACTGCAGTGTTTCTGCTATTTTTTGGGGAGGGGTTGACTCTAAATATTTAACAATTTTTGGTGCGTCTGCCCTGAAATCTGGCCCTATTCTGGCCATTTGAGGGATGATTTCCACCACTTTCTCCTGAACTTCTGGCTGCCCCCTCTCTAATTGAAAGTGGTCTATTCTCATGGTACCTTTTATATCATTTACTAAACGATTTAACTGATGGTACACCTCTTTATCCTCTGTATAAACAGTGGTAGATTTAAGTTGAGTATTTAGAGGCATTCCTGAAGCAGATTTAAACCTTCTTATATCTCCTATTATCTTCACCCCAACCTCTCCCACATCTTCGGCACCTTCATCAATAAAAGATCTTTGAACTTCTGGCCAGGGAGTTTGATGTATGCTATCCCCATTATCATCAAGATAACTGGAGATTTCATCGGTAAAATGAGGAGTCAAAGGTGAAAGAAGCTTAAGAGAAGTGGATATAACAGTCTTAAGAGTATAAATTGCTGCTTCCTTTGATGACAGCTTACCTTTTGAATTTTCAGAGTATACATCTTCTAAATCTTTTGAGGTTATATCTTCTGAGGTTATATCTTCTGAATCTTTTGAAATTACATCCTTTGAATCAGTGTATAAACGATATTTAACTGCTTCTATGTATTCATCACAGAAAACGTGCCAGATAAAAGCCTGTATACTGTTACGGGCCTGTGCAAAGTTGTAATTGTACATAGCATCTGTTACCTCATCTACCAGGCGGTTCAGTTTTGATAGGACCCATCTGTCCAGGGGTTTTAGATCATCCCGAATATCTTCAGGGACTGTTTCCATCTTGAAGTCGGCTATATGCATGTTTATGAACCTGAATGCATTCCAGAACTTCCTTAAAAATTTATATCCATACTTCACATCCTTCCAAGCAAATGGAACATCAGATCCCGGTACACTATTGGCAGCCCACAGACGCAGGGCATCGGCACCGTATTCCTCAATAACCTCCTCAGGAGCTATAACGTTTCCCCGGGATTTGCTCATTTTATGGCCGTCGTCCCCAAATACCATTCCATTTACAACCACTTCATCAAAGGGACCCTCCCCGGTAAGAGCCTTACATCTGAGTATGGTGTAAAATGCCCAGGTCCTGATGATGTCGTGGCCCTGCTGCCTCAAAGAAGAGGGATATAAGTCACTGAAATCCGGAGATGGCCAGCCAGCTATGACCAGAGGAGTTATGGAGCTGTCCATCCAGGTGTCCAACACATCAACCTCTGCTATAAAATCTCCGCTACCACATTCACACTTTTCTTTAGGCTGGTTTTGGGTGGGGTCTACTGGAAGGTCTTCCGGTGAAGGCAGGTGTACCTTGCCACACTCCTGGCAGTACCATACTGGGATGGGGGTGGCAAATATTCTCTGCCGGGATATGCACCAGTCCCAATCCATGGAGCCTGTCCAGTTTAGAAGTCTGGTTTTCATGTGTTCTGGAATCCATTTCATTTCATTGGCAGTTTCCTGAATCTGATCTACCAGTTTTTTTACTGCCACGAACCACTGCTTTTTTACCAGTATTTCTATGGGTGTTTTGCACCTCCAGCACAGCCCCACATTCTGGTCAACTCCCTCCTGCTTTTGAAGGAATCCCTCTTCTTTAAGGTCTTCTATAATGGCTTCTTTACACTCCTGGATGGTGCAACCGGCGTATTTACCTGAAACATCCTTCATGATCCCTTTATCATCTATGGCTTCTATTATGTCCAGATCATATCGGTTGACCCAGGATACGTCGGTTTTATCTCCAAAGGTACAGATCATAACCGCCCCGGTACCAAATTCAGGGTCAACATCTTCATCGGTCACCACTTTCACCCGGCGGTTGTAAATGGGCACTTCCAGGTATTTACTTGCCAGGCTCTGGTACCTTTCATCTTCAGGGTGCACTGTAACCGCCACACAGGCCGATAGGAGTTCTGGTCGGGTGGTGGCTATCAAAACCTTTCCATCCCCCTCTGCTTCCGGAAATTCCAGGTAGTTTAAAAAGGTTTCGTTTTCATGGTATTCCACCTCTGCAAATGCTATGGCGGTTTCACAACGGGGACACCAGTTCACCGGGTGAACTGCCCTGTATATAAGTCCCTGGTCGTACATCTTTAAAAATGAAAGCTGGGTTTTCCTCTGATACTCGGGGGTCATGGTCACATATTCCCGAGACCAGTCCTGAGAGAAACCTAAGATCTGCATCTGGGTTTTCATCGTCTTAATATTTTCCTGGGTGAGCTCTATGCACATCTTCCTAAATTCTTCCCGGGAGACGTCATTTTTTTTGATGTTATGGGTTTCTTCCACCTTAACTTCGGTGGGAAGTCCATGGCAATCCCATCCCTGTGGAAAAAGTACATCATAACCCCTCATCCTCCTGAACCGGGCTATGAGGTCCATGTATAGCCAGTTCAATACATGGCCCATGTGTATGGAACCAGTGGGATAGGGTGGGGGAGTGTCGATAATATATTTCGGCCGATTCCCATCACCTGTAAATTTATATAAAAGTTTATCCTGCCATTTATCCTGCCAGTATCTTTCTTTTTTGTGATCGTAGTCTCTTGGAATCTTGTCAGTGTTCATGTAAATTCTCCTCTAGTCAGTTAGTATAAAAAATAAGATAGTTCCGTCTTCTAGTCATGTTTTATATTTAGAAATATTAATTTTATAACTATTTAAAATTATATAGATTTTGGAAGTCCTTAATAGAACTGGTCCGAAGCTGGCCTTTATATATTTCAAACCCATCAAATTATTAAATTTATATTTATCTTATTCGAGATTTAGGATTGATTTAGATAATGTTAGACTAATAGAATTTTTTTTATAGAACATGATTTCCGATAAATTTTTGTGGACATATTCGATCTCGTGGACATGATTTCCGATATAAAATATATATCTTAAGGTTTACAACAATAGAATAATCAAATTTTTAAGGAGGTATGTAAACGGATAACAAAATAGTGGTAGCAACTATAACACTTTTAATGGCTGTAATTTTAGCTTCTGGATGTACCCAACCAAATAACCAGACTAACCAGCAAAATTCCACCACAAATGTTTCTAAGAACACAACTGCCCAGGAAGTGGTTGCCATTCAGAGCGGACCATCAACAGCACATAAAGGTGAAAACATAACCATCAAATGCAGCGTTACCAATAAAGGAAATCATACGGTATTTAATGTTAAAGCCCGTTCTCAATCATTTGATAAAACTTTAGGAACCATAAATCCCGGAGAAACAGAAAGTTTTCAGTCCATCCTTTACATACCTACAGATCAAGACGTTAAAAAGGATTTTGGACCTAACGCCACAGTTTCCAACCCATTTTTTATAGGGGGCTTTGTGGTTACATATCAAGATGCTAAAGGCTCCGAAAGTACAACAAATTCTAATTCCCTGGAAATACAGTTGGTTTAAAGATAAAAACTTTATTTTTTTATAACCAGATTTTTTTGGATTAATATTATTTTTACTTTTTAAATTATTTATATAACTTGAGAATAGAAATTATAACTTTAAAAATAGAAATCACATTATTTTTATACATACTTTAAGTTAAATAAGGGATATAATTTAGTTATATTTGAAGTTTAAATAACGGTGATATCAAATGGAAATATTGTGGTTCTATATTGCAGTGGTACTTTCTATAAGTGACGCTTTCCACAGCAGGATAATGTGGAGCGTTTTTGCAGACTTCTACATATTGCTTGCCGGCCTTATACAAAAGATGGTATCATCAAATATAACGCTGTGGATGGTCCATGAAGGTTTAGAAGCTATATTCCACTTTTTTATACTCTCCATAATATTCTTATCATGGGAGATAGGTATTTTAGGGGCTACAATTCACCTGGTAATTGATATGTACCACGAACTTTCTGGAATGAAGCTTAACCCACTGCAGCACCGGGCTCTCCATTTTAGCTTAGAATCCATATTCTTTATATTAATATTATCTGCAACCTGAATTTAGAATTATAAACGCAACTAGATGAAAAAAATATAAAGTTTAAAAAAAGATTTTAATCAGGCGTATAGAATAGCACATGTTTTATGGAGTAGTATTGAAGTGTATATTATCATATAAAATAGTATTGAACTTTATAATTATTATATAGAGTAGTATTGAACTTTATATCAATATAAAGATTTTAAAAAAGGATATTATCATAAATTAATTAATCTGAAATAGAGGATGATCAAATGCCAGTTATAAACTTCACCTATAAAAGTTTAAACCACGTTTTAGGTACTGAAATTCAAAAAGAGGAATTAATCGATCTTTTACCCATGATAGGCAGTGATATTGAGGACTACGACCAGGAGGGTGTAAAGGTGGAGTTTTTCCCAAATCGTCCGGACCATTTTTCAGTTGAGGGTATAGCCCGAACATTGAAGGGATTTTTAGATATAGAGGAAGGAATTCCAGCTTATTCCACATCACCATCCACGTATAGCATAACCGTTGACCCTACACTTGAATCAATAAGGCCCTACACCTCCTGCTGCATTGTAGAAGGCATCCACATGGATGAAGAAAAGCTTAAAGAACTCATGGAATTCCAGGAAGATCTGCACTGGGTTTTGGGAAGGGACCGAAAAAAGGTGGCCATAGGGATCCATAACCTGGACGTTTTGAAGGCCCCCTTCACCTACCTGGCAGCAGACCCTGATGAAATATCATTCATACCCCTGGAAAGTGATGAGGAGATGAGTTTAAGGGAAATTCTTCAAAACCACAAAAAAGGACGTGACTATGCACATATAATCGAAAAATTCGATAAATACCCTCTTATAGTGGATTCTAATGATAACGTGCTTTCCATGCCCCCCATAATTAATGGTGAACTCACCAAGCTCACTGAAAATACTGAGAACGTGCTGGTGGACGTTACCGGTACAGATGAAAAAGCTGTAAACAGCACCTTAAACATTATTACTTCATCTTTTGCAGAGTCAGGTGCCAGCATAAAGACCATGGACATCATATATAAGGATAGAAATGTGAAAGTCCCTGATTTCACCCCTAAGGAGAGATATTTAAGTGTTGAAACTTCCCGGAGAATTACTGGTTTAGATCTTAAAGCCCCGGAAGTTTTAAAGACGCTACATACAGTGAGATTAGATGCAGAAGCTCTGGACAGTGACAAAATAAGGGTTTTAATCCCCCCCTACCGAATCGACATCCTTCATGAGGTTGATATTGTTGAAAACGTTGCCATAGGCCACGGCTTCCGCAGGATGGGAGCTGAACTTCCGGATGTGGCTACGGTGGCCCGTGAGGATAAAAGCAAAGTTTTTGATGATAGTTTGAGGGAGATAATGATAGGTATGGGCTTTTATGAAGTTATGAGTCTGATGCTCACCAATGAAGAGCAACATTACCAGAAAATGAGGTTAAAAGAAGATGAAAGGGTAGTAGTGGCTCAACCAATCTCCCAGGATCGAACCATGATCCGTAAAAGTCTTCTCAATGGACTAATGGAATTCTTGGAGGATAATAAGCACGAAGAGCTACCGCAGAGAATATTTGAAGTGGGGGAAGTTGTATATCTCGATAAAACCGCTGAAACAGGCAGTATAGGATCTAAAAAGCTTGCAGCAGCCATCACCCATTCCAGTGCTAACTTCACCGAAATAAAATCCATTGCAGACGCACTGATGAGTAACCTGGGACTTGAAATGGACATCAAACCCCTTGATCATCCATCATTTATAAAAGGAAGATGTGCTAGACTCCAGGGAATGGTTGGAAACAATGTTTCCTCAGTCGCTATAAAGGGATTTTTTGGAGAGATGCATCCCGAGGTTATAACCAACTTTGAACTGGAATATCCAGTGGTGGTCTTTGAAGTGGAATTTGAAAATATATAATTTCTTTTTTAATTCTTTTTTTCAAAAAAACTTATTCATGGAATTTTTGTTCAAAAAAATTGAAATTTTGTTTTTTAATAAGACTTTTATTAATAAAACTTTTAAAAAAAATTTTATATCAATTTTCTCAAACTAAGTCTCAGTATTCCCCTATAACCGTAACTGTAATTTTACGGTTCCGCGGCCCGTCCAGATCCACAAAGAAGATGCTCTGCCAGGTGCCCAGGGCCAGGGATCCGTTTTCTAGGGGTATGCTCTGGCTGCTGCCAATGAGGAAGGATCTAAGGTGGGAGTCTGCATTGTTATCTATGCGGTCGTGCTGGTATCCTGCTCCCTGGGGAACCAGCTTTTCCAGCATGTTCTGAAAGTCCTTCACCAGTCCTGATTCATTTTCGTTTACCACTACCCCTGAGGTGGAGTGTCTGCTGAAAACATTAACTAAACCGGTTTCTATCTGACTTTTCTTTAAAACATCCTGGACCTGGGGAGTGATATCCCTAATTTCCACCCTATTTGAAGTTTTTATATCCACCACATCTCTAAACATTTCCATAAAAACCACTTTTTATCTTATTTGAAAAACAGTTCATCTTTTTGACCGTTTTTTATCATTTGAACCGTTTTTAAGTTTTTTATCATTTGAACAGCTTTTATCCTTTTGAATAAATTTCTGTTTAAAATAGTGTAAATTAAGGTGTTTAAAAGTTTATAACTGTGATTCTATCTCGCCTTCATCCATGATCCTCTCGCAGTAATAGCATCGGAGGATCACTGGTTTCTTACCCATGACATAGAACCTAGTGGTCACTGGCTCTTCAGTGTTGGTTATGCAATTGGGATTGAGGCAATTTAAAATATCTTTTATCTGCTTTAAAAGATCAACCTTTCCTTTTTCCACTATTTCATAGTCTCTCACTATGTTTATGGTGGCCTGAGGGGCTATAAGGGCGATTTTATCCACTTCCTTTGGTGCCAGTTCCCTTCCCTCAATCTTAACAATATCCTTGTTCCCCATCTGAGAAGACGGCACGTTCATGGCAATGGTGACTGCGGACTTTTTACTGGGAATTCCCAGTATCTTGAGAACAGCTAATGCTTTGTTAGCAGTTATATGGTCAATAACTGTCCCGTTTTTTATGGGTTTCACTTTAAGTTCTCTGGGTTTTACCATGTATATGACCTTGTTATTTTTTACCAAAGACAACCTTATTCATTATTGGAATAAACCTAATGCTTATTAATTATTGAAATGACTTAATGATATATTAATTATCCGTTGTGTATAAATTTTAAGTTTCTATATACAGTTTCAAAATGATACTGAAAATTAGTTATATAACGACTTGAGGGGAAATAATGACTAAAATGTTAATTACCGGTGGAGCGGGGTTTATAGGCAGTAACTTTGTAAGATATATGCTCGATAAGTATAAGGATTATGAATTTATAAATTTAGATGCACTTACCTACTGTGGAAACTTAGAAAATTTAAGTGGAATTGAAGACAACCCTCATTATACCTTTATTAAAGGAGATATTATTGATAGAGAATTGGTTCGTGAAATTGTAGCTGATGTAGATCTTATTGTGAACTTTGCTGCTGAATCTCATGTGGATCGAAGTATTGAGGATCCAGAGATATTTATTAAATCAAATGTTTTGGGAACGCAGGTTCTTTTAGACGCAGCTAAAGAATTTGAGGTAGATAATTACCTGCAGGTATCCACTGACGAAGTTTACGGTTCACTGGGAAAAACAGGATATTTCAGAGAGGATACTCCTATAGCTCCTAACAGTCCTTATTCTGCCAGTAAAGCAGCTGCTGATCTGGTGGTTAGGGCCTACAATAAAACCTTTGATTTACCGGTTAACATTACCCGATGCTCTAATAACTACGGTCCCTATCAATTTCCAGAAAAACTGATCCCTCTAATGATATCCAATGCCAAAGAAGAGAAACCATTGCCGGTATATGGTGATGGACTGAATGTAAGGGACTGGTTACATGTTTATGACCACTGCACCGCAGTAGATGTGGTTCTCCATAAAGGAAAGACTGGAGAAGTTTATAATATTGGTGGGAATAGCGAAAAGACCAACATTGAAATTGTTAAATTAATTCTTCAGTATTTAAACAAACCAGAATCTCTTATTAAATACGTGAAAGACAGGCCAGGCCATGATAGGAGATATGCTATAGATTCTACTAAAATACAAAAAGAATTGGGCTGGAAACCAAAGTATAACTTTGAAAAAGGTATGGCTGAAACTATAAAATGGTACATCGCCCATCCAACATGGCTGCAGAATGTGAGGAGTGGGGAGTATATGGAATATTATGAGAGGATGTATAAGGACCGGTGAGCTAGAATTGTGCCCTTATGACAGCACTTAAAACATAATCAATTCCAAAAATTCTTTTATAACCCTGTTTAAGAACTCTAAAGAAGGACCTGATTTTAAATTTTATCCCAAAAATTTGGATATAATTAATTTTAATTTTGCTTTGTGACATTAGAGAAAGATCCTAATCATGAATTTAGGAATTTAACTGGTTTTAAATTTGACTAAAAAAATAATAAAATAAAAAAAAAATTATCCTAGGATCCTCAAAGAATCCTTTTAATCTCCCTGCATCAGCAGTTCTATGAATTTAGCATATACTGGTCTGGTTAGGAATATCCCGATTAACACACCGAGGATGGTGGTAAAGGCAAATCCAGATAAAAACCCAATACCGGTGGCTCCTCTGGTAAAACCTATATATGCTATGGGTATCATGGCTGCAATAAGAGTTGCTGCCGAAGCATATATGATGAAAAAGGCGCCTTTTATCCTTACCCTGAATCCAGTCATTCTTTTGGAAACCTTAACTTTCCTTTCTTTAGTTTTTTTACTTTTACCTTTAGCTTTTTTACCTTTTTTAGTTTTAGTAGATTTTTTAGCTTCTTTGATATCCCTGCTTCCCTTCAAAACCTCGTCGGTAATGATGATCTGATCGTCTACCCCGGTACCTATGGCGGCAAGTATACCGGCGATGGCTGCCAGGTCAATGTTCCATTTTATCATGGAAGCAATTCCAAGTATAATTAAAAGTTCAGCCAGGCTGGTGAAGATTATAGGTATAACCAGCTTCGGAGTCCGGTATCGTATGAAAATTATTATTGATATCACTACTAAAGCCAGTACTCCAGCTATTAAAGCTCCATTTATAAATTGACTACCCAAAGCTGCAGATATGCTACTTACACCTGCTACACTAACTTTTACAGGCAATGCACCAGATTGTAAAACTGTTTGAATAAATTTGGCCTCTGTATCAGCAGCTTCCTTAGTTTGGTTGGTGCCGGTAACCTCCACTTCTGTTGAAGGCACGCCATTTGCAATATCTGCACCCAGGGCAGGTGAGGAAACTAATTGATTATCGAGGAACATATCCACTGGCTGACCTGCCTTTCCATTGGCGATTTGAGCAAAATTATTAGCTGCAGCTCCTGATATTGTAAAAGGAACCTGCCACTGATTTCCTGTGATCTGATAAGGCTTCACACTAGTTATATCTGAACCAACCAGGGCAGTTTGATTTCCTATCTTGGCTTCAAACTTACCTTGGGTTCCCACTATCTTAACCACCTGATCTGGCGACCCGGCAGTCTCCACAATAATGTCCTGATTACCGCTTTTTGTTACTTTTACATCTTTAATGCCAAATATGTTCAGACGTTTGTCCATAACAGTGGTAACGGTGTTCATGGTAGCGGCGTCCACCGGTTGGTCTAGATGTATCTGAACCAGTGATCCTCCCTTCAAATCCAGACCCTGCTGTATCCCGTTTATAGATATAGAACCAATACTGAGAATTATAAAAGCTATGAGTATTAAGACTCGATAATCTTTGAAAAAGTCCGTGATACTTTGCTTCATCTGCGACCCTCCATGTACCATCTTAGTATCCCAAGATTCATCAGCCAGGTGGCCAGTACATCAGCCACCAAGCCTATGACCAGAACCGCAGATATCTGTTCCAGAACCTGGGCATAGGGTATGAAAAATAAAACTACCAGATATAGGGTTACCATTGCACCTATTGCTGCTGCGGCCATGGTAAAACCTGTTTTCATGGCATTGGTGGCCCTTTCATTTATGGTCCCTTCCCGCCGCTTTAAAACCCGGGTGGTGAGCAGGATGTCAGTGTCCACGCTGTAACCAATTAACATTAAAAGTGCACCTACAGAAGCAACGGATAGTGGTATTCCAAAAACAGCCATTCCTCCCAATGCTATGATGATATCACAGAGTGCAGCAAGTATCACAGCCATGGAAGGCACAAAGTTCCGGAATATGATGAAAACAGTTATGGACATGAATAAAAATGCAAATGCCAGTGCATAGTAAACCTGGGTTAATGATTGACTGCTTAATAATGCCCCCACATACCGATAGCTTATTATGGTACCGGTCCCTTGGAGAGTACTGGACAGAATATTCACATCAGATGTGCCGGCAATTTCCACCGTGGCCTGGTTATTTACCACGGATTTCACATTAACATCAGTATTAACCCCATTTTGTATGGTATTTTTAAGATCTGCAGAGCTCATGGGTTTTTCAAGTTGTATAACAGCTAATGATCCTCCCTTAAGATCTATACTTTCAGTCAAACCATGGGTTGCGACGATGGCCAGGGCAATAATGGTAATTATCACCGGTATAGCTATTAATGGCTTGTAAGAGCTTAAAATTTTATTTATAATAGAATTTTCATCCACAGGATCACCTAAATCTTTCTAATATCACTTAAAAAGTCATACTCCTATGTTTATCCTTATATCTTGACTTATAAATCGTTATTTGAATTAAATACACCTAAATCTTCACTCGAATATTTTATTCTTAGATTTATATAATTTATACTTATATTTGGTATAGTTATCCTTAAATCTATATAATTTATACTTATTCGTATAGTTATCCTTATATTTCGTATAATTTAAGATCCAGCTCTTGGATGACTTTTTTGGTATCCTCACTGATTTCTTCCAAACTTTTATTGCCAGTTTTCATTAGGAAGGAATTTACCATTCTTCCCCCTCTTGCCTCTATCTTCTCTTCCATCCTTTCTAAAACTCTTTTACCACCGCTTCTACCCATGGTAGCAAAAAGAATTACATCTTTACCTTTAAGGTCACATTTATCAATTAAGGTGATAATAGCTGGCGCTGGTTTACTCGCCCAGGTAGGTGTTCCAATATAAACTAGCCCATAATCACTAAGATTAACAGGATCAGGTTTTATTTTGGTCTTTTTTTCCCTTAGAGCATCGGCGGATGCACCCATATAATTTAAAAAACCTGCACGATCCTTTAAATCCATAATTTCCAATGTATCTGCATGAATTTCCTCTGCAAGGGTTTTAACCACAAGGGCTGTTTTTTGGGTTCGTGAATAATATAAAATGACTGTTTTCATAATTAATCCTCATCTGGTTCAATCGATAATGTATTAATTATACTTATAAATAATTTTATTATACTTATAAATAATGCTGTAGAATTCTTTATTTTATAATTATACTTGTGATAATTTTTATATGTTTACATTAGCGTTTTTCAATTTATCAGGAATAGTTGTTATGGTGTTTACCAATTATGATGCGGCCAAATCAAAAGAAAAAAGTAAAATAAAGTTTAGATGGATTTTAAGGGTGTAAACCCAGTTCATCAAGAGATTCTGTCTCTGGAAATCCGAACATGATATTCATATTGTGCACAGCCTGTCCCGACGCACCTTTAACCAGGTTATCAATACTGGATACCACAACCATCCTCCCGTTTTCATCCATATCAAAACATCCTATATGACAGTAATTGGAACCTCTGACCGAGCTTAATCGGGGTATTTCACTAACATCCAGTACCCTTACAAAGGGTTCTCCTTCATAGAAATCATCATAAACCTCTTTTGCATAAGCTGGCGTTACGTCATCCTTTGGAAAGGTGTGTACCGTGGTCATAATTCCCCTTATAACTGGCACCAGATGGGGGGTGAAGGAAACTTTCACATCACCAAACTGGGATAGTTTCTCCTGGATCTCAGGCATATGTCTGTGAGTGGTAACTGCGTAGGGATTTACGTTATCGCCGCAGTTGGGATAATGGGTCGCCTCGGTGGGTTTAACTCCAGCACCGCTCACACCAGTTTTCGAGTCTATTATCACAATCTCAACTAATTTTTCAGCAACCAAAGGTAAGGAAGCAAGTATACCCCCGGTAGGGAAGCAGCCAGGATTGGCCACCAGATCAGCTCCCTTTATATCTTCTCGATTAATTTCTGGAAGCCCATAGACCGCTTTTAGTGGATGGGTGTGTTCCATACCATACCATTTCTGGTAAAGATTCAGATCATCAAAACGGTAATCTCCGCTTAAATCCACCACTTTTATGTCATTTTCAATTAACTGTGGAATAATTTTCATAGAAGCTCCGTGGGGTGTTGCAGTAAAAACCAGATCCGCTTCTATTTCTCCAGGAGAGAGATTTTGGAATTTCAAATCCAGATCCCGAAGGTGAGGGTGAACCTTGTGCACGTCTAAACCATCAAACTGTCGAGATGTGGCTGCCACCACCTCCACCTGGGAGTGCTTATATAAGAACTTCAGGAGCTCTCCTCCTGTGTAACCACTTGCACCTATTATACCTACTTTAACCATTATTTTCACCATATATTTTTGATTTGTTTGACAATATCTTTGAATTTATTTATTATATTCATTTTATTATATCTTTTATCTGTTTGACAAATTTTGATACATCTTGATCTGTTTCACAATAAATTTGAATTATTCCATTATATTATTGTTCTATAAGGATATTGTTCTATAAAGATATTAAAAGAAACATTAAGGACATTAAAGAAACTAAAATGGATTTATTTAGTTATCATAGTCCCTATCCCGCTTCTGGTGAAGATCTCCAGTAGAGTGGAATGTTTTATCCTGCCGTCGATAATATGGGCAGAAGAAACCCCGTTCTGGATGGCATTTAGGCAGGTGGATACCTTGGGAAGCATCCCGTCCCGTACAATTTCCTGGTCAATGAGTTCCAATATCTCATCTGCTTTAATCTTTTTTATGAGGGTTTCTGGATCCCCGGGATCCTCCAGAATACCTGGAACGTCTGTAAGTATTATTAACTTTTCAGCGCCTACATTGGATGCAACATCTCCCGCCACTGTGTCTGCATTTAAATTCAAAGTATTGGCCTGGTCATCCACTCCTATAGGGGATATTATAGGTATATAATCGTTGTTGGTTAACATGTCGATTATTTCGGGATTCACGGATTCTATCTCACCCACCAATCCCAGATCGATGGTTTTTTCTTCACCGGTTTCACTGTTAACTATAACTTCAGGAGCTCTTTTACGGGCCTTTAGAAGCTGGTTGTCCTTCCCTGAAATTCCTACCCCTTTAGCTCCGTGCAGACATACGTTGGCTACAATTTCAGTACTGATCTTACCCACCAGCACCATCTTAACTATGTCCATAGTTTCCTGATCAGTTATCCTCAACCCACCTATGAATTTAGGCTCTTTTCCAAGTTTATTCATTGACCTGGATATCTCTGGACCTCCTCCGTGTACTACGATGGGCTGCATACCCACATACTTCAGAAGTACGGTGTCTCTGGCCGTGGATCCCATGGCATCCGCATCAATCATGGCATGTCCACCGTATTTTATCAGAATCTTCTTTTTATGAAATTTCTTTATATAAGGAAGGGCCTCAATCAAAATATTTACAGTTTCCATTTTAAATCCCCAAAAAATGTTCAGAAAATCTTAATTTATAAGAATATATCTATTTTTTTCTAAATATTTTATTTATAAATTTTTTTAACATTATTTTTATATCTTAAATCCATCTTTATCTTAAAATCCATCTTTATCTTAAAATCCATCTTTATCTTAAAATCCATCTTACCTTAAAAATGTATTATTTAACATTTTTAAAAATGTCATTATTTGATCAACCCTTTTTAAGGTTGGTAATTTAAGTAGAGTATTCTGCATTTATTCTCACGTAATCATAGCTCAAATCGCATCCATAAGCTGTTGCTGAGTAGGTTCCTAAGGCCAGGTCCACGATTATTTTAATCTCGTCATTTTCCATTACTTCCTCTGCAATGGTCAATTCATGGGAACCTTCAAATGCCTTAATAATACCTTTTTCTACAATGGCCACTTTTTTGTCTGGAGATTCCAAAATTACAGTAATGGTTTCCCCCTTCATATCTGCTTCAGAATATCCCACAGCAGCCACTATACGGCCCCAGTTAGGGTCAGCCCCGAAAAGAGCAGTTTTGACCAGAGATGATCCTGCAACGGCCTTTGCAGCACTTCTGGCATCTTTAAGGGATTTTGCACCTCTTACTTCTACTTCCATAAGTTTAGTTGCACCTTCACCATCTTGAGCAATCATTTTAGCCAGTTGTGAGCACAGATATTCCAGGGCATCCTGGAAGTTTTCATCCAGCTGGCCAGACTTACCATTGGCCATTAAAATAACAATATCGTTGGTGCTTACATCTCCATCAATCACCACCATGTTTAAAGTTTTTTCAACGGCAATCTTTAAAGCTGTTTGGAGTTGCGATGTTGATGCTTTAATATCAGTAGCTAAAAAACAGAGCATGGTACCCATATTAGGAGCTATCATACCAGATCCTTTGATTATACCACCGATCTTAACTGTTTCCCCATTTTTAAGTTCAGTTTCGACCGCAAATTCTTTTGGAAAAGTGTCAGTGGTCATTATGGCCTCAGCAGCATTCTTAGAGGCTTTAGGTGAATTTTTAAGGTTTAATAGTGTTTTATCTATCAGTTGTTCTATAATGGGCATGGGTAGTTTTCTACCAATAATACCGGTTGATGCCACTGCCACGTCCTTTAATTCAATTTCAAGACCATCGGCAATTTTCTTTGCCATCACCTGACCATCATTCAGGCCTTCCTTTCCAGTGAAACAGTTGGCATTGCCACTGTTTGCAACTATTGCCGATAGTTTGCCGTCCTCTAAAGCTTTTTTGCTGATGATGATGGGTGCAGCCTGGACCTTGTTTGATGTGAATACTGCAGAAGCCGTGCTGCCCTTACTGAAAATTAGAGCAACCCCATAATCACCATTACACGCACCGGCAGCCATAAATCCATCTACAGCACAGATTCCGCCCGGGACTATCTTCATGATGCACTCTCCTAAAACCTTCTTTCATATTTAAATGTTAATTATTAAAGCTGGGTTTGTTTAATAATTTAAAACTTGATTAATGTTTTAATTAAATTCAGGTTTAAATGATTAAATCGGGTTATAGTTTAAACACATGTTAAATGAATTAAATTGAGTTAGGTTCAAATTCCGTTTATAAGGAGGTGTCACTGGTTTGAAGCTGAGTTATTGGTAGTAGTTTGATTCTGGGTATTTGAGTTCTGATTTGTATTCTGGTTGGAACTTGAATCTGTTGATGATCCTGTTGATGATCCTGTGTTAACATTCTCTGTATTTGATGCAACTTGTGATTGTTGTTGGGTGGTGTTGAGGCTGTTTGGTCTGGAAGAAGTTATGCTAGGGAATTCACCCTGCTTGGTTACATTAAGCTGATTGGAAGGAGTATCATTGGCAATCAATCCCATGACCAAAACGGTACTGGTAGCAAATCCAAAGGCCACCAGGGAAATCACCATTGCTACTACTAATTTTGCTTCGATTTCAGGTTTCATTTATTTACACCACTGATTGATAAAAATACGTCTATATTCTATTTATACTTTATTATATGGATTTTATTTAATATTATATTATTGTAAATGGAATTTGAGATGAATATTATCATTATAGCATATATGGGATTTATATTTGACTTTTAAAATGTAATTTTATGGTTAATTACAATCTGATCCTGTTAACCGGCCTTTTCATTTTAGTGAGGGTTTAGTGTTCAATTAGTAAGAGCGTAAAGCAGGGCCAGTGCTATGGCGATTATGCCAAATTCCCAGTGTCCCAGGTTCCACCCCACCAGGGTAACTATAAAAACGAATATAAATATTACTACTACCCGGGATGTTTTTTCTGATACGAACTCCAATACGGCCCGGGTGAACTCAGATGGAATGTAATAGGCATAAATTCCGTCGGCAAGATCAAAGACCATAACTGGGCTGTTGTTCCATATCTTTATTTTATCG
>JADGNH010000041.1 GCA_017883605.1 Methanobacteriaceae archaeon | reverse complement strand
TCAAAGGTGGATTATTTAATCAGATTAAGCAGGAAAACCATGTCCATAGTGAGGCAGAACGTTTCAGTATCCATCCTGGTAAAGAGTTCATTTGCAGTTCTGGCGGTACTGGGCCGGGTAACCTTATGGATGGCAGTTGCCATCGGAGATATGGGATTGAGTCTGGCTGTTATACTAAACGCTTTGAGAATCGGTAGGAAAGAAGTATAATGATTCAACTAAGACAATTTTTAATTCAAGTAAAGATAATTAATTTAAACCAGACAAAATTAAATTCAAGTAAGATAATTTAATCTATCAAAAAATGTGGTATCCTAATTTCCTGTTTGAAATAAAAATAAACTTATATTTAATCAGATTAACATTATTTTGAGGGTGATGAGATGAAAATAGTGGTTACTATAGGCGGATCCATAATAATCAAAGATCATGACTACCGTAAATTTAAAGCTTATGCTGACGTTTTAAGGGAGATGAAGAAAGACCACGAGGTTTTAGTGGTTGTTGGTGGGGGTAAGACAGCCCGGGATTACATCGACATTGCCCGGGGGCTTGGGACATCTGAAGCTCTCTGTGATGATATTGGAATTGATGTCACCAGACTAAACGCCCGGCTCCTGATCACGGCCCTGGAAGACGACGCCTATCCTGCGGTTCCCCACAACTTTTCTGAGGCCCTGGAGTTTTCCCAATCAGGTAAAATGGTGGTTATGGGGGGCACCGAACCAGCCCACAGTACAGATGCGGTGGGAAGCATTCTGGCCGAATTTGTTGGCGCCGAACTCCTGATAAATGCCACTTCAGTGGACGGCCTTTACGATAAGGATCCCAACAAATACCCCGATGCAGTGATGTTTGAAGAGGTCACAACATCTCAGATGATGGATATGTTTAAAAGCAAGGATATAAAGGCGGGGACTTACGAGTTCTTTGACCAAACCGCCATAGGTATTATAAAAAGGTCAGCTATAAAGACAGTTATCATCAACGGCGATGATCCCCGCAATCTGGTAAAGGCCATCCAGGGAAAGATTGGAACAACCATCGTGCCGGAATAAATTCAAATAAGTTTTTCTAAAGAAGTTATTCTAAATAAGAAAGTTTTTTAAGAAGAAGTATTCTAGTAAGAAGAAGTATTCTAATTAATTTAAAATCTAAAAACTATATTAATTAAACCAAAAAGATCCTAAAGAGGTGTCAAAATGACAGAACAACATAAACACTGCCCGATTTGCGGCAAACCCATACCTTTGAGCGAGGGAGTCTGCTCTGCCCAGTGTCAGCAGGTAATTGCAGAAAATCAGAGGAAAGTTAGAAGGACCAGAATGATATTGTACATAGCATTCGCAGTTTTCATTCTAATATGGCTCTTTTATGCTTTAAGAGGCAGAATATTCTAATAAAAAATTTTATAAAAAGCCAAAAAATTTAGAGTTAAAAGATATATAATACAAATACACATTTGCAGTGCGTTTATTTACATAAAGCGTCAATTTGGGACTTTAATGCAATAGGGCACTGTTAAATTCTTTTTTTTAATGATTCATCAACAAACTAAACTAAATTATCATAATTTATCAAAAACTATTTTAGAACAAGTGGACATAATATATATAAATAAAAACCATGGTAACAGGAGGTTTAAAATGCTGATTTTAACCACCCCCACCATTGAGGGGAAAAAAATAGTTGAATATTATGGTTTGGTTACTGGAGACTCCCTCCTGGGGGCAAATCTTTATAAAGATATGTTCTCCGGAGTGAGAGATGTAGTAGGGGGAAGGACCTCTAAATATGAAGAAGAGCTTACAAATGCCAGAGAATTAGCTAAAAAGAGTATGGAAGAAAAAGCAAAGGAAAAAGGTGCTAATGCAGTCATAGGAACTCGTGTGGCCTATCATAACCTGGGCGGTACCATGGGAAATACCATAATGGTCACTATATTTGGAACTGCAGTTTCCTATCAGGAATAATTAATGAACAACTTAAAATCTTAAGGTGACACATTTGGCTTCTGTGAAAAAAACTCTTATAGAAAAACGCTGGGCATTTGCTGCCATAATCCTAGGAGTTTTAGTGGGATTCCTTTCGGCTTATCTGTGTATTATTTGGCATTTGGTTATTTTTGGATTTAACATCATGTATATTGTGTCCCCATTATTGGCAGGAGTTGTTGAAACTATTATAGCCCGTAGAAAGTACGGTAAAAGTACAGGAGCTATCAGCGCTCTTTTAACATTCCTTTTAATCAATATATATGGCTGGTTTTTACCAGGAACTTTTGTCGACCCTACCAAAGAGCCTGCTACACTAAGTTTCATTACTATAATTGCCATAGTACTGACGATTGACGCTGCATTCCCTATATTCACTAGGTATGTCTTTACTGTAGTTGTGGTGGGTACACTCACCAGGTTTATAGGATTCTTGGTTAACCTTCCTTCTAACATTCAGGGAACTGCTGAAGCCGAAGGAAAAGAGGAAATTATGGGACCATCAGCTGATGAAATCTTCCTTGATGAACTAAATATACCCCTAATCTCCGTTCCTCATGTAGAAGGAGGAAAAATAAAGAAATATTTAGGTTTAGTTACTGGAGAAGCCGTAGCAGAAAAAAAAGAATCTAAAGGGCGGCTTTCAAGGCTTTCAACCATCAATCAAACAGCTCAAATAGAGGACATGAATTTAGGAGAGGCCAGAAAGTTGGCCCTATCTCGAATGCTCGAAAATGCTAAATCACTTGGAGCTAATGCGGTGATAGAAGTTTTAATTGACTATCTCTCAATGGGCGGGTTACAAGGTAGCGCATTGATAGTAAGTGCCACAGGAACTGCGGTTATAGTTCAAGGAACCAGTAATTTAGGGGAAAAATTATCTGGAAAAGGTTCTATATCTGGAATGGGTGAAAAAGTGGATGTTTCTGGGGTGAGTGAGAAGGTTTCGGATGGTGATGAAAGTATCTCAGGAATAGGTGAAAAAAAGGATGTTTCTGGGGTCGTTGAAGAGGTTTCAGGTAGTGGTGAAGGTATCTCAGAAAGGGATGAACAAACGAATGTTTCTGGAGTCAGTGCAAAGATTTCAGGTGGTAATGAAGTTATCTCGGGGATGGTTGAAGAAACAAAAGAAAAAGTAAGCGATAAAGTAAGCACAGACGATTTATCCAATGAAATCGGCCAAGTACTGAATGAAAAAAGCGACCAGCTAATAAAAGACTGGGAACTTGCTACCAAAAATGACTTGGGAGAGCTTGAAAGATACTCAAAGAAAGTATTGAGGGATGTGGACGAGCTTGACAAAAGATTCGAAGAAGACAAGGAACACACAAACGAAAAAATCAATGAAATAGAGGATAGAATCGAAAAATTAGAAACTCCAGAAGAATAATTCGTGGCAACCAAGAATATTTACCTAAAATCTAATAAAAAAAATATAACTCTCTTTTCATTATTTCATTTACATAGTGTACTCAGTAATTATGAATAATAGAATTCGTAAAGTTATATAATTTTAAATAAAAAAAAATAAAATTAAAAATATAAAGATTAACGTTCTTAATAAGGTTCTTTGGCTAATTCAGAGGTCTTTTCAAGCTTAGATTGTTTTTCACCACTTTCTGTCCCATTATTTTTGTCTTTTTGCCATTCTTTAAGGACTTCTAGAGCAACTGCACTTATTTCCCCTATGGCCCTGTTGACGGGGTCTGGTGGGGTTAATGGTAGTACTTTCACAGAATCCAGACCTTCTGCTTTTTTATCCACCACTATGAAGGCCAGGGGTTCCACGCCAGCTCCTCCACCAGCACCGCTGCCTTTTGAACTTCCTTCAGCTGGACCTTCACCTTCTCCCATACCCGCTCCAAAGGCCATTCCCATACGGGTAACCGGGATTAAAATCTTATCATCACTTTCAATTGGTTCTCCAACCACATTCTCAATATTCAAAACCTTGAAAAGCCCATCCAGGGTAGATTTTATAGGATCTTCTACACTCATCACATCTCCTCCACGTCACTTACTTAATAATTTGTAATGCTGATAATATAATATTAGTGAATTAAATTTAAATTTCAACTATTATCTCGTTTCTCCTTAAAAATCCGGGTACAGCGGGATTGTTGTACTGTGCCACTATAAATCCAGATTTTGGTTTGATGTCATTCTTTTGAAGCCAGTTTTTTAATTCCTGGATCTTTTCTCTGGCGAGCTTCTCTTTCACCCTACCTGAGAATCTTAATACAGCTGTCCTTTGGTTTTCAACTTCTTTGAACTTAATCCTTTTATCTTCCGGCTCTGGCAGGGTCTCCAGGGTATAATTGGCAGGCATGGTGAATGATATGCGGTAAACTTTTTCTACCTCTTCCTCTGTCACTGGGGCGGTCATGGCTATTTTTTCAGACTCAGCTACCTCTTCCTGTATAACCGGGGCAGCCATAGGTATTTTTTCAGGTTTTTCTACAGCTTCTTCTGTCACTGGGGCGGTCATGGCTATTTTTTCAGATGATATTGTTTCATCAGTCACCGGGGTGGTCATGGGAATGCTGGACCTCTTTTTATTCCCTCCAAAAATATAGTGGGCTAATATGGAGAAGCCGACGCCAATGGCGTCATCAAATTCGGCACTTACATCAACCTGGGCCAGGAGGTAATCCGGGTATCGTCTGATTTCAACCTTATCCTCTTTTTTTTCAACAGTATATTCCGGGCTTTTGACCATTTTTAACACTCCCTTGTTAGTTATATGGACGAATTCTTTGAAATAGTTTTTTATAAAAAATTGTTATAAAAATTTTGTTCAAATATAAAAAAAACCCGTTTAATGAAATAGATTCTAATTTTAAATAATGAATAGGTTCTAATTTTAAATAAAATATACTTTTTCAAATGTTCATTTTGAGTTGGGTAAAATATAAATTCATTTAATAACAAATATTAATTTACTAATAAAAAGGGGTTGATAACATGGACAATGATTTAAGGAGGGAACTGATAGCCAAGTCTCCCATTACTTTTTCGGGATTGAGAAAGCTCAATATTGGCGCCGGTTCCCTGCACTTGATTCAGGGAATTCTGATGGTTGTCTTAGGATTGTGGCTCACCTGGACTCAAAACATATACACCTTTTACCTTAAATTTAAAATAATTTCTCTGACTCCACCGGTCTTCCAAATCACACCCGACCCCCAGGTGGCATTCACGGTGGGGTACTTGGGAGTGATACTTGCATCTTTCCTACTGATTTCAGCTTTTGCACATTTTTACATTGCATTCGCAAGAAACAACAGCTACAATGAGAACCTGAAAAAGGGTATGAATCCTTACCGCTGGTATGAATATGCCTTTTCAAGCTCTATAATGATTGTAATAATAGCCACCTTTGTAGGGGTGTGGGATTTATGGTCCTTGGTAATGATATTCGTCTTAAACGCCATGATGATCATGTTCGGCTACCTTATGGAGAAAATCAATCAATATACTAAAAAAACCGACTGGTCTCCCTACCTTTTAGGGGCTATTTCCGGATTCACCCCCTGGGTGGTTCTGGCAGCTTACTTTATAGCGGCGCTGGGTTCTACCGAGACCAATCCCCCCACATTTGTATATCTGATCCTCCTGATTTACTTTATCATGTTCAACACCTTCTCTGTAAACATGATACTGCAGTATAAAGGTGTGGGAAAATGGAAAGACTATCTATACGGTGAAAGGATTTATATAATACTCAGTTTAGTGGCAAAGACCGCCCTGGCATGGTTAGCATTCATCGGCATATTTGCACCGTAAAATCTCAGAATAGAAGTTTTTACAAATTTTTTATATTTTTTCTATTATTTTTTTAAGGTAATCTAAAATAAAATTAGGAAAATTAAAAATAAATTTTAAAATAAAATTAGACAATCAAAAATAAATTAAAAAAAAGTAGAGTAAGGCTTTATCATTTAAGATAAGCCTATATAGAATGTTTTATAAAGTTACGCCCATATCCAGCTGTTCTGTAAGTTCTTTGTACCGGTTACGGATGGTAACTTCGGTAACCCCGGCGATGTCTGCCACATCTCTCTGGGTCTTTCTTTCACCCAGAAGTACGGATGCTATGTACAGTGCCGCAGCTGCCACTCCTGTAGGACCTCTTCCAGATGTCAGGCCTTTTTCCATGGCCTTTTCTATGATCTCGATGGCTTTGGATTGTACTTCACCAGATAGATTTAATTCACTGGCGAATCTGGGAACGTAGTCTACTGGGGATGTTGGGGGTAGTTTTATATTCAGTTCTCTGGTCAGGAAACGGTAGGTTCTTCCAACTTCCTTTTTGCTTACCCTGGAGACCTCTGCGATCTCATCTAAGGTTCTGGGAACGTTGCATCTTCTACAGGCGGCGTATAATGATGCTGCTACCACTCCTTCTATGCTCCTGCCTCTGATGAGTTTGTTTTCAACGGCATTCCTGTAGACGACTGATGCGGCTTCTCTAACACTTCTAGGCAGACCTAGACGTGATGAGTCCCTGTCCAGTTCGCTCAGGGCAAATGCCAAGTTTCTTTCTGTGGCACCGGATATCCTGATTTTTCTCTGCCATTTTCTCAGACGGTACCACTGGGCACGGTTTCTGGCTGGGATGTCTCGACCGTAGATGTCCTTGTTTCTCCAGTCAATCATGGTTGACAGGCCCTTGTCATGTATGGTATAGGTTATTGGCGCCCCTACCCTGGTCCTTTTATCTCTTTGCTCGTGGTCAAAGGCCCTCCACTCTGGACCCATGTCCACCAAATTGTCGTCTATTACCAGGCCACATGCACCGCAGACAATTTCTCCCCGTTCATGATCGTTTATAAGCTTTTTAGAGCTACATTCTGGGCATTTAGTCTCAATTTTCTCAATTTCTGAGACTTCTTGCCTCATCTGTTCCTTTTCTGAGACTTCTTCCTTTAGTTCTTCCTTCGTTTCCTTCGCCCCCATTTTTTATTAGTTTTTGATGGTATATACAGGGTCTCTCCCACTCGGGTTTCAAGATTTTTAGAATTTTTTGCATAAACCTTCACTGAGATGTAAGGTTCCTTAGTAGGGCCAAATATGTCCTGGACAGTTCCCAATCTTTTTTCATTTTTTGTAAAAACAGCTAGTCCAAAAGCAGGGGTATGGTTGGATCTCAGGATTATTCGGCCTCTGTTGGAGATGTGTGAGATATTTCCTAATTTTTTCATACCCTCAAACCGAAAAATTGTTATATAATTATTCTGTCTTCATACCATCAAATATTCTGTCTTCATACCATCAAACCGAAAATGTTATATACTATTATTCTGCTAAGAACTTATATATAAAGCTTTCGATACTATTATATATTAGATTTAAATTTTAAAATAGCTTTCAACCTTTAAATTGTTTTTTATAGTATTAAATTCCATCAATTTATTATAAACTATTGCATCACAGCCCTTTTGTTATCCCGGATATGCTTCCCGTAATATAAAGCGGCAAGAGCGCCGATAATGGTGGGAACTATGTAACTGGCCAGCCGATCAATAAGGCTGGCTGCAATAACTACATCACCGGGCACACCCACCACTGCGAAAAGTGCCACCATGGTCGCTTCCCTGATACCCCATGATCCGGGCAGAAGCGGGACTAAAGAAATCAGTATGGCGATGGTGTAAATGATTACCAGAGGTATAATGGGAGGATAGGTACCTAAAGCCACAAAACAAACGTAAATTCGGACCATATCCAGGGTCCACATCGCAAAGGACAAAATAAATCCCGCCAGAAATATTTTACGATCCTTGATTACCTGCAGAAATCCATGTGAAAAGCGGTTAATATAAAATATCAGTTTTTCAGTTACATCAGCAAAGGAAATGGTTTTTTTAGTTAACCTTATGAAAAAGGGATAAACAGATTTTGCCAGTGAAATTACCACTCTCTGGGTTACTTCTTTTTTGAAAATAGCGTATACTAGTATCCCAAAAAAGATCATGGACAGAAGTATAAGCGCAAAAACAATCAGCCGGGTCCATACCGGAATATTCCAGCTAAGTATTAAGATAGCTGCAAATATAGATATCAAGACGAAAGGGAGGAATTCAAATACCCGGTCAGCAGTGGATGACGCTAACCCTGTTTCAAATGGTGTACCTTCGACTTCTGTTAGTAAATAAGCTCTCAGGGGTTCTCCACCAGCAGCGCCAGGAGTTACATTGTTCCCGAAGATACTGGCAAATAACATTATCAGGAGACTCTTGAAGCTGGCTGATTCATCCATCACCCCTAAAATCAGTTTCCAGCGGAAAGTCCAGATCAAAAGAATAGAAAACTCCAAAACAAAATTTAGAAGGATAAAATACCAATTAGCATGACTCAAAACGTTTAAAATATCACCTAAACCCACTATAATGGCGATAAGAAATACGAAGAAGAGAGCCGCTGCAAAAGATAGAGCTATCTTCCACTTATGCTTTCGAATGATCTGATAAGTATCTTCCATTAAAGTTTACCTCATACTAAGATTCAACCATAATAGGTTAAGATTCCATTATTTAAAGACTAAGATTCTAACTAATTAAGCTAGGATTCTAACAATTAAAGACTAAAATTCTACTATTTAAGCTGAGATTTTAACCAATTAAGACTAGATTCCAACTATTTAAATTTCAACCTTTAAATGCCTAAAATTTCGGATAAAGACCATTCATCCTCTATTCTGGCAATTATCTTTTTTTCTCTTTTTTTAATGTCTAAAGCTTCCTTTATGACTTTATGTAATATTTCTTGGGGTATCACTACCACTCCACAGTCGTCTGCTATTATTATGTCGCCGGGGTTTATGGTGATCTCCCCACAGTTTAAGGCCACATCTACCTCTCCTTCATTCAGAGGTTTACCAGCGTTGGGGACAACTTTTCGGGTAAAAACGGGGTAATTTAAATTTTTAATAGCTTTAGCATCTCTTACTGCTCCATAGATTACTGTACCTTCTAATCTTTTTTTTTGGGCGGTTTTAGATGTGAGTTCTCCCCACACCGCATTATCATCATCGCTAGAGCAAATAACCAGAACATCCCCCTTTTTTGTCATATCTATGGCTTTTAAGACAGTTCCCCAGTCATTAGATGCGGTATTTGTGGTGAAAACTCTTCCCATGATTTCAGTATCTTCTTTCAGCGGTTTTAAACCAGGAATAACTCCATTACTGCCGGTTAAATTTTGTAGGGCATCGGATACCTGGGGCGTGGTGAGATTCTCTTTCCATAACTCAAAGTCTATGTGTGGAGATGAAAATCTTTTAAGAATACCTTCTGGTGAAATTTTCATTTTTTTACCCTGTTCTTTGGGTTTATCAAGTTCTAGGGTATTGTCAAGTTCTCTGGGTTGACCTAGTTCTCTATCCATGGTGAATCAGTCCTGAGGGGTAGTAACTTCTTCTACCATGGTTCTGCCGGCAACAACCTCGTCAACACTGTGTATGGAGCCTCCGTACTGCTCTATGGCGTTTGTTATTTCTTCAAAGTTAAGGTCGTTCCCCTGCATGGTTACTTTTATGTTTTCAGTTTCTTTGTCTATTTCCATTAAAGTAATGTTCACCCCTTCTACACCACTTAATTCGCTTAAATATTTAGCGAAAGCAGGTATGTTAGGTTCGTGTGGTTTCAATACATCTAAAACTATTCTTATCAGGCCTTTTGCCACTTCAATATCCTCCAGAAAATTTTTAAAACTAATATTTATCACTTTCTCCAGGCATCATATTAAAATATTTTTAAATTTAATTTTTTTTCCCACTTAATTTTTAGATACCTGCTGATTTATGGTCTGGTGATGTAACTTCTTTTATCAAAAATATTTAAAACTTTACTTTACTTTTCTTGTAGCCAGAAGTACCCCTCCATAAAATCAATGGGGTAGGAATAGAAAAGGCAAAAAAACTTAATAAAAAAACTAATTTCAGAGATGAAAGGATTTTACATAATATCGGGCTTTTTTGTTTATAGGGGTTGATATGGGCTGGAAAATTGAAAATTGGATAAAAGCTATTTTTTTTCAAATTCTTCAATTTATATATAAGATTGACTATATAATTTGATTAGATAGTTATTATAGACATCATCACAAGGGCTTTACAATGAGTTTTAGAAGATTGTTATCCATTATGGAAGAACTCCAAAATTATGTTGAACAGGGAATACCCATTCTTATCGAAGGTAAAAAAGACGAGGAAGCTTTGAAAAAACTCGGTATTAATGGTAATTTTATTAAAGTCTCAGGTTCCCCTTTTAAACTTTTTGAAATAGCAGAGTTAGCTACATCATCATCTTCCAAAGTAATCATTTTAACAGACTTTGATAAAAAAGGCGCTGAACTCGCAAAAAGACTTTCAGAGGATATACAAAGCCTTGGTTCCCATCCCATCCTCGAAATAAGGAGAAAGATCATGGGAATCACTCGAAGATACATCAAAGACATAGAGAGTCTTCCCAAACATTTAGAACAACTTGAACTCGAAGAACGCCCCCACGATGATAGTTACTATCATCAGAATTTCTGTTTAGGATACTGATGCCGGAAGGTAATGATATTAATCGTATCATAAAGGTATCCATACAATTAGGGAGGCCCAAAAATGGGAAAAGAAGAAATAAGTACAACTAAATATCTCATTCATGCTCAAATTAATGCTAACGGTATTGTGGAAAAACCCGATGTTGTGGGTGCAATTTTTGGACAGACAGAGGGACTTTTAAGCAACGATCTTGATTTAAGAGAATTACAGAAAACAGGTAGAATAGGAAGAATAAAAGTAAACATCAACTCCAAGGCAGGCAGATCCAAAGGAGAGATTGTAATACCCTCCAGCCTGGACCGGGTGGAAACAGCCATCCTGGCAGCATCACTGGAGACTATAAACCGGGTAGGACCCTGTGAGGCCTACATACAGGTCTCTAAAGTGGAAGATGTGCGGGCTGTAAAAAGGAGGAGGGTTGTGGATAGAGCCAAGGAACTTTATAAAGGAATGATGGAGGAAGTAACCCCGGAAAGCCTGAAAATGATAGAAGAGGTTAAGGAAGCCATGAGAATCCATGAAATAACAGATTTCGGGAACGAAAGACTTCCTGCGGGACCTAATGTCGTGTCATCCGATGCCATACTGGTAGTTGAGGGAAGGGCTGATGTACTGAACCTCTTAAAGTATGGTGTTAAAAATGCCATAGCAGTGGAAGGGGTAAGCGTTCCCAAAGCTGTAGCTGAATTAACCAAAAGCAAAACTGTTACGGCCTTTTTAGATGGTGACCGAGGGGGAGAACTTATTCTGAAAGAACTTCTCCAGGTGGGAGAGGTGGACTACGTTACCAGAGCACCAAAGGGTAAAGAAGTAGAAGACCTGACCAAAGATGAAGTAATGGTAGCATTAAGAGATAAAATACCGGTGGAACAGATATATCACGATATTGGGGTGAAGGTTCCCAAGCCAGAACCAAAAAGCGAAGACAAGATAAAGGTTTTAAAGGGTATCCTCAAGGAATTAGAGGGTTCTGGAAATGCCGAAATCTTAGACGATGCTTTAAATATATTGAAAGAAGTAAAAGTGGAAAATCTTTACGATGAACTGAAGAATGTCCAGAATAACGTTTATGCTGTAGTATTTGATGGAGTTATCAGCCAGAGGTTAATAGACATCGCCCGGGAAAAAGGGCTGAAACATATAGTGGCAGTCAGAATGAGTGAAGTGGTGAAAAAACCCAATCAAATAAAGGTTTTAACCAGATAACATAATATTTATGGAAATAAAGTTAATCCCTAACTATTTTAGGGATTAAGTGATATAGATCAATTGATCCGAGGGGTATTAAATTTAAATTCCCCTGGGATTAAATTGATCATTAAAAATTAAATATATTATTCGTTGAAGGTGTGATTTATTCTTTGAGGGTATTTTTATGTATTTTAACATGAAAAAGGAATTTTTAGGAGATATTGAGACAACTAAAGATATTTTAATACCTAAAGATCCCCTGGATAGAGTGATTGGCCATGATGATATCGTAGAATTTGTGAAAATCGCAGCCAAACAGAGAAGAAATCTGCTCTTGGTGGGTCCGCCCGGTATAGGCAAATCACTGATAGCCCAGGCCATATCTTTCCATCTTTCAGAGCCAAACGAGGAAATAACAGTTGTACATAATCCTGAAAGGCCGGAAAGGCCGTTTTTTGAGATAAAAACCCGGAAAGAGATGGAAAATGAGCAAAAAGACCTTCAAAAAGCTGAAGGTGACGTCGTAGATCCGGTAAGTGTTCCGGAGGCTATTGCTGAACGTTTAGGTTTCAGATGTGTGCACTGCGGAAGCTACAACAACGCCTATCAAAGTATATGTCCCAAATGTGGCAGCGACAAATACTCCCAGATAAATGCCCGCAGAAAACATCTGGGCGACCTTCTGGGAATGTTTGAGATGAATTCCGGTACAATGAACATCCCCCAGGAACGGGTTACCACCACCCGGATGAGGGATGGCAGGGAAGAAGTGGTAATTTACGAGCGGGTTGACGGAGAAAGCATCAAGATACTGGACCAACATGCCCTGGAAAAGCGAAGGAAAATCATTGAGGATAAACCGAGAAATGTTATAGTGCCCCTGGAAAGGAAACTCTTTATTCAGGCCACCGGGGCAAGTGAAACCGAACTTTTAGGAGATGTTAGACACGATCCTTACGGCGGACACCCGGATCTGGGAACCCAACCCTATGAAAGGGTGGTGCCGGGAGCAATCCATGAAGCCCATGAGGGAGTTCTTTTTATTGATGAAATAGTTCACATAGCCAATTTACAGCGCTACATCTTAAGTGCCATGCAGGATAAGGTGTTCCCCATTGTGGGAAGAAACCCTCAGAGTGCTGGAAGTTCAGTTAAGGTTGATAACGTTCCCTGTGACTTTATTTTTGTGGCAGCCTGCAATATAAGAGACATAGAGTACATACTACCTCCCTTACGTTCCAGGATACAGGGAGAAGGTTACGAGATCCTTATGAGGGCCACCATGCCAGATACAGACGAGAATGAGGCAAAAATCGCCCAGTTCGTTGCCCAGGAGATAGAAATGGATGGTAAGATACCCCATACCACCAGAACAGCTGTCCAAATCCTTATAGAAGAAGCAAGAAGACGAGCCAATGTTATAGACGATCAGAGAAATGCATTTACCCTCCGACTGAGGGATCTGGGTGGTGTGGTAAGGATGGCGGGAGACATGGCTGTCATGGAGGGCAGTGAATTTATCGAAGATAAACACATGACCTTTGCCGTAAATAACGCTATATCCATTGAAGACCAGGTAATAAGAAGATATAAATCCTTTGAAAATGCTTTACACAAAGATTTATCAAGTTCTCAACATATGGGTGCCGGGAAAACAAATGATCCTAATGAAAACGTTGATAGAAGTTACATGTAATCATAAAACTATATTAAATTATCTAATCAACAAAATATTTAATTTAGACATTAAATATTTGGAATAATCAGAAATATTAATAGAAAAGTTACCAAAATGAATCCATACCCAAATCAACACTGGAATAATCTGGAGGGAGGTTTAACAAACTTGCAGAAAGCAGTTCCTGAATCTGAAAATATTCTTAGAGAGAATATATTAGATGCTTTTGACTTTCCAGAGTTGATAGAAGATTATTTAATGGAACTTGAGATAAGAAACGACTCGGAAAGTACTTCATCGCGGTCTTGAACGCGACGCGGTCGAC